>CAVIRL010000041.1:0-18083 GCA_963645005.1 Prevotella sp. P5-108 | reverse complement strand
TCTGCGGTCAACAATTTCAAGAAGTTTGTCATTCGGGATAACAATGAGGGTATCTACGCTTGCCTTTAAGTTCTCGATTCCGGCAAGTGCGTTGCTCATGCGGGCCTTAGCCTCAAAGCGGAACGGCTTGGTTACAACACCGACCGTCAGGATGCCCATGTCTTTTGCGATCTTTGCGATAACCGGAGCTGCACCGGTACCGGTACCGCCGCCCATACCACAGGTAACGAATACCATGTCTGCGCCCTTGATTGCCTGAGCGATCTCCTCAGAGTTCTCCTCAGCTGCCTTCTGTCCAACCTCCGGCTTTGCTCCTGCGCCCAGTCCCTTGGTCAGCTTCTCACCGATCTGCATGGCAGTCGGAGCCTTGCAAAACTGCAGTGCCTGCTTATCTGTGTTGATGCCGATGAACTCCACACCCGCAATATTCTCATCTACCATGCGGTTTACTGCATTGTTGCCGGCACCACCGACACCGATCACAACGATCTTCGCGGAGTTCTCCGCTTCATTTATCTTAATCTCTAACAAGATAATTCCTCCTTAACTTCTTTCATTGGCCTTATGTAACATTTTTGTAACATTATATAAAAAACTAGTCTAAATAATACTATAGGTGATTTCCATAAAAATATCAACCGTTTTTTTCGCAATCAGATGAAAAACTATCCCCTGGGTTTGAAGGTATACATGGGATTTGTTTTGGTCTCATCGTAGTTATCCAGATACAGTGTGCCGCTTTTTCCCTCCAGCTGGGGAAGCATGTCCCCAAGCTCCGCAATCTTGCCGTTCAGTCCCTCATTGCTTCCCAGGATCACCTCGATGTCTCCCATATAAAGGGTTGCTTCCCCAAGGCTGTTGTACTGGATCTTGTCCACACTCAGCCCGTAGATGGAAAGGACCTGGGTCAGATTCAGGATTTCCTCGAAGATCCGGTCGCTTTCCACCGGAAGCTTCTGGTAAAGGACAATATGACCGAACTTTAAGCCCGTGATCCAGGGAATGCCCGGAAGCTTCTGGCTGGCACTTTCCACGATGATACCGTCCTTGTCAAAGTACATATAACTGCTCATGTAGGACACATAGCCCACCACACTCTTCTCGTAGACGATGATTTCTGCCCTGGTCGGTCCCTTGAACACCAGCTTGTAATCCTCCACAAACGGAATCTTCTCATGCTTTCCAAAGTGCTCCCGCAGATAAGAGAATACCGTACTGCGGCTTGCATTGTCCGGAAAAACCAGATCTATCAGCTGTTCATCCGTATATTTTTCATTTCCCGTGACCGTGATCTCGCGAAGCCTGACCGAGCATATGCCCGCCATGGCTGCGATCAGCAATAGCAGCACTGCTGCCAGGATCACTGTCTTCTTGCCTGATCCATGTTCCATCTGTTTTTTTCTCCTATCGTCTGGGCGTATGCCGCCGGGCCGTAGGCATGCATATGCCGTTCAGCCCGGCCATTTTCCTGTTCTGTCGTAACGGTTCAGTACCTTCACAGTCACGTTCTGTCTATCCAGAGCAGCTCCAGCTGCGCAGTCTTTGCTCCGCCGTTTCAGCGGATCAGGGTGATGTGCGCCCCAGCTCCTGCCAGATCCCGGCTGATGTCCTCGTAGCCGCGGCTGATATGTTCATAGCCGCCAAGGAAGCTGATTCCCTCTGCTGCCAGGCAAGCCGCCGCCAGGGCAGCGCCCCCGCGCAGGTCTTCCGCCTCCACACAGGCACCCTTCAGAACATCCACGCCCTCCACCGCCGCAATTTTGTCTTCTATTATAATATGTGCCCCAAGTTTCTGCAATTCTTTTGCCACGCAAAAACGGTTTTCAAATACGTTCTCCCGGATATGGGAAGTGCCATCTGCCAGAGCAGCAGCCGCCATCATGACAGACTGCATATCCGTCGGAAACTCCGGATAAGGCCCGGTCTCAATCCGGACCGGACGCGGACGTCCCCGCATGGATACCCAAATGCCCTGCTCCAGAGCCTCGATCTGCGCTCCCATCTGCCGGGCAGTCTCCATGGTCCGTTTCATATGTTCTGCAGGAGCCTGCTCCAGAAGCACCTGACCTCCGGCGCAGAGCACGGTGCCCAGATAGGTTCCTGCCACGATCCGGTCTCCCGGAAGGCAGAAACGGGTATCCTGAAATCCGGATGTCCCGCTGACCCGTATCACCGAAGTGCCTGCCCCCTGTACCGTGACGCCCATGGCACGCAAAAAACTGCAGAGGATCTCAATTTCCGGTTCCCTGGCTGCACCGGTCAGAACTGTTTCTCCCCGGGCTCCGGCAGCCGCCATCAGAATATTTTCCGTAGCCCCCACACTGGGATAAGGAAGATGAATTTCCGCCCCGGAAGGCTCTCCCTTCGGACAGACAGCCCGGATCCGGCCATTTTCCAGCTCCACCTCTGCCCCCAGTGCCGCAAGCCCGCGGATATGCAGGTCCACCGGCCGTTTTCCAATCCGGCAGCCACCGGGCAGGCTGGTCTCCACTTGTCCCCGCCGCGCCAGTAGCGGTCCCAGCAGCATGACCGAGGAACGCATCTGCCCGGCCAGGGTTTCCGGTATCTCTGTTCCGGTGATCGACTGCGCCGAAATGACCAGACGGTCCCCTTCCATCCGGCAGTCTGCCCCCAAAGCGTTCAAAATCCCCAACATACAGAAAACATCCTGTATTTTGGGGACATGCTCCAGTACTGTGGTTCCCTTATGAAGAAGAGATGCCGCCATGACCGGCAGCACCCCATTCTTGGAACCCTGTATTTTGATTGTTCCGTCGAGACTGTATGATCCTTCTATCCGAAGCACAGACAAACCGCGATCCCTCCCGCACATGATCTTCACGATACGCAAACCCTGCCATTCTGCCGCGACCTTGTATCTCCGCCGCAAAAACAGTTCCCTCTGCCATATCTTATGTACATTCCGAACCAATGGTTCCTGTGACCTGCGCCTTAGCGCTCCAGCCTGATCTGGTTGGATACCCCCAGCACCATGCCCATCTCCATCATCAAAAAGAGGACCGACGTACCTCCGTAACTGATAAAGGGCAGCGTGATTCCGGTATTCGGGATTGTATTGGTTACAACCGCGATATTTAAGATAACCTGAATCGCGATGTGAGCCATCACGCCCACCACGATCAGCGCACCCAGAAGATCCGGCGCATTGTTGGCGATGAGCATAAACCGATAGATCATAAACAGGAAGATGAGAATGACGGAAACCGCTCCGAACAATCCCAGTTCCTCGCAGATGATAGAGAAGATCATATCATTCTGCGCCTCCGGCACAAAGCCCATCTTCTGGATACTCTCGCCCAGTCCCTTTCCGAACAGGCCGCCGGAACCAATCGCGTAAAGTCCCTGCAGTACCTGGTATCCGCCGTCCATCGGGTAGCTCTCCGGAGACAGCCATACATGGATACGGCTTAACTGATATGGCTTCAACAGCTTGATCTTCTCCAGAAAGATTGCCAGAGGACCGGCTGTAGCCACCACCAGAATCGCGGCAGCACCGCAGGCGTAAAAGGGCCACTGCTTTTTGCAGGACACAAACAGCATGACAAAGGCAATTCCCATGATGATGATACCGGAGCTTAAGTTATTCGCTGCTACGATGCCGGCGATTGGAAGAGCCAGGCTCATAACCCGGAACATATTCTTCCAGGTATTGACCTTTGCGCCCATCCGGGTGATCAGCACTGCCAAAAAGACAATCAGGGCGATCTTTACAAACTCCGTCGGCTGGAAGCTTAAGGAGCCCACGCCCAGCCAGCGTTTTTTGCCGTTTACCTCTTTTCCCACCAGGGTAACCGCGATCATCAGCACATAGGACAGCATGTAGGCGAACACGGAAAACTTCGCGTACCAGTGATAATCCAGTTTGGAGATGAACAGGGCCAGCACCAGGCCGCCCGCCGCGATCTTAAGCTGACGCATCATGAAATAACCGGCATTGTTGTATTTTAACTGTGCCGTGTAGGAGCTGGCGCTGTAGATCATGACCAGTCCAAACACCGACAGAAATATGATACAGAACAACAGGCTGTAATCATAAAACCGCTTCGGCCGGTTCTTCTTTGCCATATCACTCCTCCTACAGGTTTCTTACACATTCCTTGAAAATCTCACCGCGCTGCTCGTAGTTGTCAAACATTCCCCAGCTTGCGCAGGCCGGAGACAGGAGTACATTATCTCCCGCGTTGGCATACGCCGCGCAGACACGTACCGCTTCCGGCATATCCTCCGCGTACATGATATCCGTAAAGCCATGGCTTCTCGCACACTCCGCGATCTTGTCGCGGGTCTGGCCGATCAGCACCAGATATTTGACCTTGCCGCCAAATTCCTCGATCCACTCGTCGTACTCGCTGTGCTTGTCGTAGCCGCCGGCAATGAGGACGGTCGGCCCAGGCATCGCGCGGATCGCCTGGATGGCTGCGTCCGGGTTGGTTCCCTTGGAATCGTTGTAGTAACGGACTCCGGAACGTTCCAGCACGAACTCAATGCGGTGCTCCACTGCCTTGAACTCTTTGACAGCCTTGCGGATCAGATCCATCGGAACACCCATGCGGATGCTCATGGCTACTGCTGCCATAACGTTCTCATGGTTATGCTTGCCCAGAAGCTGCATATCGGTCTTTACATTTAAGACCTCTTCTTTTTTTCCGTCATGGGCGTAGATCATCGTATCGCCGTCTAGGTACATGCCCTCTTTTAAGGTCTGGGTGCTGGAGAAGAAAATAACCTTCGGCTTTAAATCCTTCTTCTCGCCGAACTCCCGCAGTACCTTATCATCATAATTCAGCACGATGCAGTCATCCTCCGTCTGGTTGACTGCCACGCGCTCCTTCACTTCAATGTAGTTTTCCATGGTACCGTGACGGTTTAAGTGATCCGGCGTGATGTTTAAGATGGCGCTGACATTCGGGCGGAAATCCATGATGGTCTCAAGCTGGAAGCTGGAAACCTCTGCCACAGTCACGGTTTTGTCAGTGGTATCCAGAGCTACATCCGTATAAGGAATACCGATATTTCCTACGACAAACACCTCATCAAAGAAGGTTTTCATGATGGCACCGGTCAGGGCTGTGGTGGTGGTCTTTCCGTTGGTTCCGGTGATGGCGATCAGCTTGCCCTTGGCCACATGGTATGCCAGCTGGATCTCGCTCCAGATCGGGATCTTGGCCTCGTCCAGCACCGGTACAAACGGAGCATCTAACGGAATGCCCGGGCTGATGATGGAAAGCTCCACACCCAGAAGATCCGGTCTGGTAAGGTCTCCCAGAACAATGGTAACCTTTGCGTCTTCCTCAAAATTTTCTTTGATTTTCTCCGGGTCCAGCTTGTCGTTGCCGTCGTAAAGCACGACCTCGCCGCCCATGGCAAGAAGAAGCTTTGCTGCTGCGATACCGCTCTTGCCGGTACCTGCCACTAATACTTTCTGACTCATCTCATATACCTCCTGTCCTTCCGATTATAATCCTAAGTATGCCACCAGACAGAGCAATGCGGTCACAATGGAAAAGACTGCGACCACACGGGTCTCAGACCAGCCGCCCAGCTCAAAGTGATGGTGGATCGGTGCCATGCGGAAAATACGTTTTCCGTGGGTCGCCTTAAAGTAAGACACCTGCATGATGACTGACAGCACCTCCACCAGGTAGATCAGGCCAATGATGGGGATGAACAGCGGGATCTGCATCATAAACGCGCTGGCTGATACAAAACCGCCCAGGGCCAGGGATCCGGTGTCACCCATAAATACCTTTGCCGGATACACATTAAACAATAAGAAACCAAGCAGGCTGCCCACAACCGCTCCGGTGATCGGGCTGATGCCGCTGTTTTCTCCAATGGAAATGATGGTTAAAAAGGTTGCCACCAGAATGGTCACGCTGGTGCACAGACCGTCCAGGCCATCCGTAAAGTTCACGCCGTTGTCGGTTCCAAGAACAACAAAGAAGACAAAGGGAATGAACAGAAAACCAAGGTTCAGATAAATGCCGTGCTCAAAACCGCCGGTAAAGGGAACCAGCATGGAAGTGCCAACCTCGCCGGAGCATACCAGATAATACACAAAAATGCCGGTGATGATAAACTGGCCGATAAGCTTCTGCACCGGATTCAAGCCCTCAGAACGCTTCATCACGATCTTGATGTAATCATCCAGAAAACCGATGACACCAAAACCCACGGTCATGAACAGTACCGGGATGATGCGCGGATAATCGCGGATGTATAACAGGGATGTGATGACTACGGCAGCCAGGAAAACCAGGCCGCCCATGGTCGGGGTTCCCTGCTTCTTTAAATGTGCCTGGGGGCCGTCCTCCCGGACCTGCTGTCCGAATTTCAGCTTATGCAGAAACGGGATCACGATCGGACAGAGGATCGCGCTGACTGCAAATGCGATGATGATCGCAAGGATGGTTTCGTTAATCATGATACTCTCCTAAATTCCTTATGTATTTTTGACATATTCATAAGTATACGTCTTTTCGTTTGAATAATCAACTAAAAATGGCCGTCTTGCCGGATCCCTAAATACGGCAAAATATTCTGAAAAATATCCGCGATCACCGGAGCCGCAATGGTGCCTCCATAGTAGATGCCCTGGGGCTCATCGATGGTGATCAGAGCGATCACCTGAGGGTCGTCTGCCGGTGCAAAACCGACAAAGGAAGAAATGTATTTTTTCAGACTCCGGGGCAGCTTCTCCGAAGTCGCCGTCTTTCCCCCGATGCGAAAGCCTGCCACAGCGGCCTTCCTGCCGCTGCCTTCCGCCACCACCTGCTCCAGCACATATCGCATGGTTTTGCTGGTCTCTTCCGAAAGGATCCGTTTTCCCTCCGGATAAGAGAACCGGCGAATGAAGCTCCCGTCTGCCGCCACTGCCTTCACCCCAAAATGGGGCGTGATCCGCCGCCCTCCGTTCACAATGGAGGAGGCCGTGGTGATGAGCTGGATGGGCGTGATCTGAAAAGACTGGCCAAAGGATACCGTAGCAAGCTCCACAAGCCCCATATTTTCTTTTCTGTGCATGATGGTGGAGGCCTCACCCGGCAGGTCGATGCCGGTCTTCCCCCGCAGGTCGAACCGGTCAAAATACTGGCAGTACCGGTCAATGCCAAGGCGCTGGCCCACGTCGATGAATACCGGATTGCAGGAGTTCATGGCCCCCTGCAGAAATGTCTCCCCGCCATGTCCCCCCACCTTGTGACAGCGGATCTTCCGGTCCTCCACGATCCGGAAGCCCGGGCAGGAAAACGAGTCTGTCAGGGACACGACACCGTCCTCCAGGCCTGCCGCCGCAGTGATGATCTTGAAGGTAGAGCCCGGCTCGTAGGTGTCGTTGATGGAGGGATTTCTCCACATCTGGTTCAGGCGTTCCTGCTTCTCCTTTGCGGAAAGCACCACGGTCTCTTCAGTATTTAATGTGAACGGATCATTCAGATTAAATTCGGGAACATTGACCATTGCCAGGATTTCCCCATTCTGCGGATCCATGACAATGACAGATACCCGCTTTGCGCTTTTTTGTTCCATGACCGTAAGGGCCGCCTGTTCGGCATACCGCTGGATGTTCACATCCAGGCTCAGGTACAGATCTGCCCCGGCCACCGGCTCAATCCGCTCCTCAAAGGCGTTTTCCAGTTCCACTCCGGCTGCGTCCGCCATGGTAAGGATGGTTCCGTTCTTTCCTTTTAAAACTGATTCATATGTAACCTCCAGACCGATGATGCCCTGGTTGTCTCCGCCGGTAAAGCCCAGCACCTTTGAGGCAAGACTGTCGAAGGGATAGTAGCGCTTATAATCCTCATCCACCTTTACCCCCGCCAGATGCAGTTCCCGGATCCGGTCACCGGTTTCCTTGTCCACATTGGTGCGGATAATCTCCCGTGAGCTTCGTTTTTCCACTTTTTTCCGGACAGCAGCCTCCTCTGTCCCCAGAATTTCACAGAGGCTGTGGATGACAGTCTCCGCATCCCGGATCTGATTGTGGATCACGGAAATGGTGCAGACCGTCCGGTTCGCCGCGATCACGGTTCCATTCACATCCAGGATCCGCCCCCGGGCCGCCTTGATGGTCCGCTCCCGCTGATGCAGGTCTTCTGCCATCTCACTGTAATGGTCCGCCCGGTACATCATAAGAAACACAAGCCGCCCTGTCAGCCCTGCCATGCAAAGACACAGCAGGCCAAACAGGGCGGCTATCCGTTTCCGGTGATGCGTCAGAAAGGCGCTGTGGTTTTCATGCTGCACAGGCAGCAGCTGAAGCATGCTCATACCGGCTCCTTAAAGCAGTCATTATTCTATTGTATGAGATATCCGGATGCTTTTATTCCCCTGCGGCGGAGGTCGCGCTCATGGTCTCCGGCTGATCTTCCGCAGCGCTGCTCTCTTCCTCTCCTGCCGCCCCCGCGGAACCTTCTGTCTCCCCGGTCCCGGCACGGCTTTCCGCAGCCGTTGTTTCCGGCACGGTCTGAGGCGGAAGTGTATAGCCTCCGGTCTCTCCGGCCGCCTCTTCGTCTTCGGTGCTCTCCGGTACATCCTCCGGCAGGCCGGAATCATCCCCCGGCTCAACATACTCTTCGGTCTCATATACCTTCGGCTCTTCCTGGGTCTCGGTCTCCGGTGCTGCACCGCTGTTGTCGGTGATGCCCTCTGCCTCCGGAAGCTGTGCAGCCGCCTCATTCTGCTCTGCCTCAAAGTCAACGGACGGGAACACATTCAGATAAGGAAGAATGTCGCCCATAATCTTGGAGAACACGCCGCTGGCATAGGTACTGTGGGGCTGATCCTCC
This sequence comes from Prevotella sp. P5-108, assembly GCA_963645005.1. Taxonomy (GTDB): domain Bacteria; phylum Bacillota; class Clostridia; order Lachnospirales; family Lachnospiraceae; genus Brotaphodocola. The sequence goes on along the minus strand of CAVIRL010000041.1, from coordinate 9,276 downwards.
ACGTGTGGGGTATCGATCGTTACATATACCAGCACCTGCGGATCATAGGCCGGAGCGAAGCCGCAGAAGGACAGCAGGTAATTCTTCGCGGAACGCGGGATCTTCTCCGCCGTACCGGTCTTTCCTGCAATCTCATACCCCTCTACTGCAGCCGCTTTACCGGTTCCCTCCGTAACCGTGCGGAACAGAGCATCCTTGATAAAGCTGCTGGTGGACTCGGAAACCGTCTCGCGCACCAGCTTCGGCTTTACTTCTTTTACGACAGATCCCTGATCATTTAAGATCTGCTTTACCACATGGGGCTCATAGTAAGAACCGCCGTTGATGACGGAACAGTAGGCTGCCGCCATCTGGATCATGGAACAGTTGTAGTTCTGTCCGAAGGAGTTGGTTGCCAGGTCCGCAGAGTTCATCTCACTGGCGCTGCGCACCAGTCCCTTGGCATCTGCCTCACCCGGCAGGTCAATACCGGTCTTCTGGCCAAAGCCAAAGGAATTCATATAACGGGTAAAGGTGGTCGCTCCCATTTTTGCCGCAATCTGCATCATGGCATCGTTGCAGGAAACCATAAGAGCCTCCGCCACGGTCAGCATGCCGTGTCCGCCCTTGTGGTAAGCCGTACATTTGATCTGATGGCCTGCCACTTCCTGATAACCGTCACAGTAAAACGTATCGTTCGGAGAGATGACACCCTCCTCCAGGGCTGCCGCCACCGTAAAGATCTTAGACGGAGAACCCGGCTCGTAGGTATCACTGATATCGTAATTTCGCCATTTCTGGTTCCAGGCCACCTGGAGTCCAAAGGAACGGATCTCGTCTGCAGAGTAATGCTCCGGTACCTGATCAACGGTGATGGTACTTCCATCCGTCTTCTTATGCTGACGGTTGTAGGTCTGCATCGCCTCCTTCAGTCCCAGGGTCCGCAGTTCGTCTTCGCTGACGCCGTCTGCCGCACTTCTCGGGTTGTTTAAGTCGAACATGCTGTTGTTGGCCATAGCCAGGACCTCTCCGTTGTTGGGGTTCATGACCACAACGCCGATATGCTCGGATCCCGGATCCGCCATCCACTCATTGATGCGCTTTTCCACCGCATTCTGGATGTTGACATCGATGGTGGAAACCACGGTATTGCCGTTTTCCGCCGGTTTGATGACACGCTCCAGATTGGAATCATCGTTCAGATAGCCGTATTCCCGGCCATTGGTGCCCACCAGGGAATCGTTGTAGGACTGCTCAATTCCACCGTTCCCCGTGCCTCCGTCGCTGGTAGCAAAACCGATCACGTTGCAGGCCAGCGAATCATACGGATAGATCCGTTTAAACTCATCCTCGAACCAGATGCCCTTGACCCGTGCCTTGGAATCCGCCTTGGCATTGGCCTTGTTGGTATCGGACTGATACTGCTCAAAGGCTTCCTTCTGGTCATAGGAGAGCTGTTTCGCGTAGCGCAGATACGCCTTTCCGGAATTATCCCGGATCAGATTCTTCATCTCGGTCTCATCGTATCCGAACACGCTGACCAGTGCAGTAACCGTGGCATCCAGATAATCATCCTCTGCCGACATGATCTGCTTCGGGTCAATGATCAGGTTATAAACCTTCTCCGTGGTTGCCAGATACGTGCCGTTGCGGTCTACAATGTCGCCGCGCCGGTATGGAAGCACCCGGCTGTCATACTGCTGCTGGGACAGCACGATCTGATTGTAGTTGTCCTGTTTTGTAGTGATGATGTGATACAACACATAGATTAACGCAAACAAAGCCAGCGTAATCACAATGACCGTGACCGCCAGCTTCTCCTGCATATATCTCGTGAAGATCCGGCGCATACCGGATCTTCGTTTTTCCCCCATCCTTGAATCCTGATTAGTGTTTTGGGATGTCCTCATATTGTCTTACATACTCGCTTTCCGTTTTATCATATAATAACACCTGATTACGGTTGGCATATACCATGCCAAGCTCCTCTGTCGCTACCTTGTAGATGTGATCCAGATCCATGTCGGTATTGATGCGGGTCTGCAGCGCGTCATTCTCGGAACGAAGCTGTTCCAACTGCTCCTCCAGTCCCTCAATATTGTGGATCTTGGCAGTCATGGTAGACTGCACGTGCAGATATCCGATGCAGATATACAATGCGCAGACAGCTGCCATTGTCAGCATGATCACATACGGCAAATCCATCTGAAGCGCCTTTTCCTGATTTCTTCTGACAGTATGGCTCATATTCTGGCGGTACTGCACCACTCTCTGCTCTCTTGTGCGTTCCCTCCCTGCTGCCGCATTTCTGGCTGCAGTTCCGTACACATAGCCCTGATTGACTGCTGCTCTGTGCGAAGCCATACCCATTCCTCCTTTTTCCTCTTGCGTAACTTTCTTTTATTTCATTTATTATGCTCTTTCAAATACCCGAAGCTTGGAGCTCTTCGAGCGCTTGTTGTATTCCAGTTCTTCTTCCCCCGGCACGATCGGTTTTCTTGTAATGACAGTGCCTTTGCTCTTTCTGCCGCACATGCATACTGGGAATTCCGGCGGGCAGATGCAGGGATTTTCATTGTCCCGGAAGCGTTTTTTCACGATCCGGTCTTCCAGTGAATGGAAGGTGATGACGCTTAACCGTCCTCCCGGATTCAGAAGGTCGATCATGGTGTCGATGGAACGGTTCAATACATCCAGTTCATGGTTTAACTCGATGCGGATAGCCTGGAACGTACGCTTGGCCGGATGACCGCCCGTTGCCCGGATTTTGGCCGGAATCGCGGCCTTGATGGTCTCGATCAGTTCTCCGGTGGTCTCGTAAGGCTTTTCCTGGCGCTGCCGCACGATGTGCTTTGCAATATTCTTGGCAAAACGGTCCTCCCCGTAATCACGGATGATCCGGTAAAGCTCCATCTCACTGTAGGTATTCACAATGTCTGCGGCGGTCTGGGTGTTTCGCTGATCCATGCGCATGTCCAGCGGTGCATCCTCCCGGTAGGTAAAGCCTCTGGATGCGGTATCCAGCTGATAGGAGGAAACGCCGAGATCCAGATAAATGCCGTCCACCCTCTCAATGCCCAGGTTTTGAAGCACCGAAGCGATATTCTCATAGTTGCTCCGCACCACGGTAACCTTGTCTGCAAACGGTTCCAGACGTTTTGTGGCTGCCGCGATGGCATCCGCATCCTGATCAATGCCGATCAGGCGTCCGTGCTCTCCCAGCCGGCTGCATACCTCATAAGCATGTCCGCCTCCGCCAAGGGTTCCATCTACATATATGCCGTCCGGCCTGATGTTCAGGCTGTCAACGGTTTCGTTCAGTAATACTGATTTGTGCTCAAATGCCATCTTAAATCCCAAGACCCTCCATATTTTCTGCAATCTCTTCCATATCGTCGTAGGTATTTGACTGATTCCAGTTGTCTCTGCTCCAGATCTCAATCCGGCTTCCCACGCCGACTAACACTGCATCCTTATCGATCTTGGCAAATTCCCTCAACACGGCCGGAAGCAGGATCCGTCCCTGTTTGTCTATTTCACAGGTGGTAGCACCCGCAAGGAAAAAGCGGGAAAACTTTCGCGCATTGGCATTGGTAAGCGGCAGGGTGTTTAATTTTTCCTCCAGAGCCTTCCACTCTGTGTTGTCATAGACGAATAGACAGCCATCAAGTCCCTTCGTTACAACGAATTCTTCTCCGAGCTGCTCCCTGAATTTGGAAGGGACGATCAGTCTGCCCTTCGCATCCACTGTATGATTGTATTCGCCCATGAACATAATCAATCACCTGTTACCCTGCTTCTTTATACCCTGTTACGCCACTATGGCACCATTTCGAACCACTTTGTGCCACTTTCCACCACTTGTATTCTAAGTTTAGTACATGCGTAGGAAAATAGCAAGTTTTTTTTATGAAAAAAAAGGATATCCACACTTCTTTTGTGGATATCCTTCCGGGATTGCTGTTAAGCCTCTGTTAAGAACTTTTTTAATACCCCATGGTGATGTAAACCTCGATCAGACGGTCAAGCGCTACGCTGTTTTCATAAATATAGCGGTAGTCATCTCTGTTCGCAATACTGCCATCCAGTTTTTTTCTGGCACGCTCAATACACACAACCAGTTCCTCCTTGGAAATTTCCATACCTGTTTTCTCCTTCCAATTGTCAGATGGTACAACGCTGCATCATAACAATATCGTAACATGCTTTAAGGCCCGATCCTGAGTTTTGCAATCGTTCTGCCACTCAACAGCTTTCCCCCCGGCAGACAGGATATGCTTCCGTCAGGCTTTGTGTCTGTGCTGACAGCCTCTCCAGATCAGATTGCCTGCTCCCACCAGGATCAGAACCAGGGACAATGCCTGGGACACCGGAAGTCCGGTTCCGAACAGGATCAACTGGTCTGTGCGCAGGCTCTCGATCCAGAAACGGCCTGTCCCATAACCAAGCAGATAGATCCAGAGCATCTGGCCGTCATACTTTTTGTATCTGCGAAACCAAAGCATAAAGATCAGAAGGCACAGATTCCAGCAGGACTCGTAAAAAAAGGTTGGATGCACCTGAATAAATTCCACCCCGTTTTCCACGATCCCATGATTCAGAACATCTGCATTCAGCATATTGTCATTCACCAGAGAGCGCTTGATCCGCATGGCCAGCAAACTGTCCGTATAGCCGCCAAACGCCTCACAGTTAAAGAAATTCCCCCAACGGCCGATGATCTGACCGGTAACCAGTCCCAGCACGCCTGTGTCTGCCATAGAGAAAAAGGATACTTTTTTCATCCGTGTATAGACGATCATGGTGATGGTTCCTGCGATCACGCCGCCATAGATAGCAAGTCCGCCGGCACGCAGGTTTAAAATCTGAAGCAGATTTTCTTTATAATAGTCCCACTCAAAAATCACATAATACAATCTTGCACCGATAATGGAACATATGATCGCGTACAGTGCAAAATCCAGATAAAGCTCCGGGTCCTGCCCTCTCCGCTTTGCATCTGACTGGGCGATCCAGATCCCTGCCAGCATTCCGATTCCGATGATGATGCCATAAAATGCGATCCGGAATCCGAATACTGAAATACTGCTTTTCAGATGATTGATCGTAATTCCAAGATGCACAAAACGGATATCTGCTCCGTTCATAAGGTTCTCCTTTCGATTCTGTCTATATTTTAACGCACTCCCACATCAAAGGCAAACTGATTCTTGCGACTTGTTTCGCCCTTATTCGACAGCATAGTTATTTTCGAGTGTGGCCGCATGTGTGTCAGGTAAGTTTTCCATTACCGTTCACCGTTAATCTGACATATAATTCCCTCATTCATCACATCATAGGAATTCCAGTCTTCCTTTTTCACACCTATTCCGGCAAGAACAAATGCCGCTTTCAGCATTTCCATAATCTGATTTCCCGTATATCCCGTCCGTGTTTTTATCGTCTGATCTGTAACTGAAATAATCTGATGCGCTGCCAGATTCCGAAGATTACTTTCCACAGATCTTAAATTACCAACGAGTTCTTTCAGCTTCTGATCTTTTCCCAGATTCTGAATTAATATACATAATTGGCTGGAATAAACATCTCCATAACGAAATGACGGGTATTTCCTGGCTAATATGCGATAAACTTCTGTGTCATGCATTTTTTCTTTATCCCAGACCCATGATTTTTTCTTTTTTTGTATGCAATAGTCCTTCAGACTGATTCCCTCATGCTTCTCCAGAATCATCTCAAACAGATCCACTAAAAGCGGACTGATCCCTCTGATAAAATCAGCATATTCGCATCGTTTCAGCTTCACCTGAAGCGCCAGGGCATATTCAAAATACTTTCTGGTTCCGGTGTCCTTTACCAAAAGCAATTTCCCCGCCCTGATACTCTTACGGGCAATCTGATCTACTCCTGAAAAATCCAGCAGTAAACGTCTGGAAGCCATTTTTAACAAATCCAGATAGCCTTTTGCAGCTTCTCCCGGTAATGTCTCAGCAACCTCCAGCGCTGCCTGATAATCATATTCGCGTACCAGTTTTTTTATAATGTTTTCCTGCTGCAGCATAGATAAAGTAGGACACTTAACTTCAGAACACCGATTGGCAAAATACTCTGTATTATCCTCATTCAGTTCCCATAACATCTCTACATCATATCCTCTATGAATATGCTCATTCATTTTTCTTTCCGGTGTAACAACCTGTATTGCTTTACATGGAAATTCTCCCAAAGTTTTTAAGACCAGCAGTCCGCTCTTCATGGCCGGAGTCCCTGATGAAATATTCAGCAAAAGGACATCATCCTTTTCCATCTTCCCCATGATTTTCTGAATAATTATCTTAAAATCACGGTAAAAATAATCAAACTCCTGCACATTTTCCATTTCCGGACGCGCAATAATCTCATACATATAGGTCCGGTTCTGCAGAGCAGCCAACTGATCCAGACAATACAAATACCGATTATCGCTTTCATGCAATGCCAGTATTTCCTTTGACATATACAGATATACATGATCCGGTTTATAACAGCGGAATATATGAAGCAGCGAGCCATCACTTAAATTCGTGGAGGAAATGGGATCCGTACCTCCCACCGGTGAAAAAAGAATTGTTTTACTCATAAGATCATCACATCCTCAGCCTCAATTTTAGAATTAACACCAAACAGATTCACTTCTCCGTATCCTGTCATACGATAAATTCGGACACTATCCTCCTTCGGATCTATCAGTCCCGGAATTTCTCGTTTCAGTTTTGTAAATAAATGTTCCTCAATGACTGCCTCAAATGCTGACTTTTGCACTCGAAAGCCATATCCATTCATTTCTTTTGCGAATTTTATTCTCCGTTTGTTGTCTATAATATCATAAATAATCAGAATAAACAGCTTTTTTGTATAACTATTTTCTTCTGTATTCCAAAAATAATTTTCCATATCACTCATCGAATCAGCACCGCCTTATATTTATCCGGGGCATTGTCTTCCATTGCATTGCACAACTGATTTACCTGCAGATCCAGAGCCTGGCGAAAACTCACAGGGTACTTAATGTACGACAAGTATTTATTATCTGCATGAAATTTCTTTTCCAGCTTTCCGATGTATGTTTTAAATCCTGTTTTTCCGAGATAAACCGCCGGACTATTTTCACCCCGATAAAAATCATCCATGCTTAGTTCATGACCATTCAACATACTCATAACAACAGAATCGATCAAAACCGCTCTCCATTCCTCCATCAGATCACTGGCCAGTGTTGGGTGTTTTTCACGATCTTTATGTAATATTCCAAAATAGGGATTCAGCCCCTTTGCCTCCAGCTTCCCATAAATTTCATTCAGCACAATAGAATACCCCAAACTGATCATGGAATTAAACGGATCCGTAGGCGGTCTGCGCGTTCGTTTTTCAAATCGAAACTCCGGATTAATCAGCTTCCCAAGTGCTGAAAAATACGACCTGGCCGCAAATCCTTCATAGCCCATAATCTGTTCCGTGTCAGAACAGCTCTCTATTTTTCTGCTCAGTCGGATCATTTCTTCTATCGTTTTATCAACAGACTCATTCTGATTTCTTGCATATCTGCGCAATATCACGGACTGATTTCTGATTTTCGCCGTGATCATATTTTTCGCAATCTGCGTCTTGAATTCTTCTGTCAGCTCAGCCTGTTTCCGCTGTCTTTTTACATTCACGTGATTTGTAGACACCAGACGCCCGAAATAAGCACCGTTGGATGAATAAAAAATAACATTCACACCACGTTTCAGGCATTCTGTTATGCACTGAGTTGTCAATTGAATCTTTCCAAATACTTCTATGATTTCCAGGGTCTCTGCTGGCACACTCCTGACTAATCCGTCTTTATATTTCACCTGAAATCGATTTGCTTCAATTCCAATGGATGCTCCCTGTTCGCAAACATATAGATAGCTCATACGTTCTTCCCCTTTCTTAAGAATATAAATCGTGTATCTTCCGCTTTTCGTCCCCTCTGGGGATTTCTCTTATATCAACATTGACAAGTGTATATGAAAAATTTAAGCGTATTGTTTCCGTCCCCTCTGGGGATTTCTCTTATATCAACCATGAAGAAATACGATAACATGAGAGCGGCCATGGTTTCCGTCCCCTCTGGGGATTTCTCTTATATCAACTATGAAGCCTATTACAGAGATGCGGATTTTGATAGTTTCCGTCCCCTCTGGGGATTTCTCTTATATCAACGAATTGTCGAAAAGTTTGGTAGCCAGTCTGATTTCGGTTTCCGTCCCCTCTGGGGATTTCTCTTATATCAACAAGGATACCCGGCCAACGGTGAAAATTACGAGCTGCGGTTTCCGTCCCCTCTGGGGATTTCTCTTATATCAACACGAAGACATCGAAGAAGTGTTAAAGTGGGAAAAGGGTTTCCGTCCCCTCTGGGGATTTCTCTTATATCAACAGTATAGATGACAATATACTCACTAATTCGATTGTTTCCGTCCCCTCTGGGGATTTCTCTTATATCAACGTGGTTTACCTGAACACATGGAGAAACTACAATGTTTCCGTCCCCTCTGGGGATTTCTCTTATATCAACCTAAAAGCGAAGAAACGAATGTAAAGGATATGCAGAGTTTCCGTCCCCTCTGGGGATTTCTCTTATATCAACAGACAGCAACAAAAGCATTAAAAAGCAAACGCCGGTTTCCGTCCCCTCTGGGGATTTCTCTTATATCAACGAAAGAGGTGATACCAATGATTATCTCATTCCTTGTTTCCGTCCCCTCTGGGGATTTCTCTTATATCAACAAAAAAAAGAAACTTTTGAGCTTCCGGAAGAAATGTTTCCGTCCCCTCTGGGGATTTCTCTTATATCAACCAAGGATCTAAAGAGATTAGGCAATGAAGACATCGTTTCCGTCCCCTCTGGGGATTTCTCTTATATCAACACACAATCAACACAATCATTGCAGAACTCAAAGCAGGTTTCCGTCCCCTCTGGGGATTTCTCTTATATCAACTTAAAAAGTTAGATTTTCCGGTTGATTGCTACAACTGTTTCCGTCCCCTCTGGGGATTTCTCTTATATCAACAAAAATTCAAGTGAATTAGAGGAAGCAACCTATAAGTTTCCGTCCCCTCTGGGGATTTCTCTTATATCAACCCTGTCTCTCGTACTTCAGGATTTATGCGGTCCTAAACTATGCTTTGCGGCGCAAAATAAAAACTGATATTGAAATCATTAAAATTCAGCAATCGTTCGTCGTTATCCCGCATAAATCCTGCTGCGGCGCAAAATCATCTGATGCGCTC
>CAVIRL010000040.1:0-18944 GCA_963645005.1 Prevotella sp. P5-108 | reverse complement strand
ATTTTCGGACCAGGCCTGACCGAGCAGATGCATGCCAACAATGAATGGGTTTACGCAGAAGATTATATCAACGCTATCAAAATTCTCGCAAGAACCATCATGTCCTGGTGCGGCACCAGCGACAACTAAATAAAAAAGGGAGAGAAAACTTTTTCCGGGCTCAGTACATTCCCGCAGTTTTCTCTCCCTTATTCTAATTTCTGTTACTTCCCTATCGGCTCCTTCGACGGCACTCCCGCTTTTCTCGGATATTTCTTTGCCGTCTTCGCGATCTTATCAATCACCACCAGGCTCCGGTCAGCGTCGGCTCCGGTCAGTTCAAAGCGGATCACATCTGCAATACTTCCGCCCAAACTCTCAATTGCCTTCGTTCCCTGCTCCAATTCTTCATCAATTTTTCCGGACTTATACGGAATAAACGCACCACCTACTTTTACAAACGGCAGACAATACTCGGAAAGCGTAGCCGCATTGGCCACAGCACGGGATACGCTGTAATCATACTGCTCCCGGTATTTCGCATTCCTTCCAAAGTCCTCCGCTCTTCCATGAATAGTCTCCACATCCTGGAGTCCAAGCTGGCTGATCACCTCATTCAAAAATTTGATCCGCTTATTCAGGGAGTCCAGCAGTGTAATCTTCAGATTCGGAAATGCAATCTTTAACGGAATTCCTGGGAAACCGGCGCCGGTTCCCACATCAATGACGGAAGCTTTCCGTCCATCCTGAAGCGGAACTGCCTTCACCAGTGCCAGACTGTCAATAAAATGCTTACTCACCACTTCCCCCAACTCCGTGATTCCCGTCAGATTCATGACCTTGTTCCATTCAACCAACAGCTCATAGTAGCGGTAAAACTGTTCCATCTGCTTCTCTGACAGTGTAATCCCCAATTCCCGGGGCCCCTCTGCCATCTTATCCACAAAAACCTGTTCCATAATCCCTCCTACGTGGAAAATCAATTTTATCTTACTTTTAAACCCCTAGCCAGAAACAACCAGGACTGCCGCAAACATAATTTCCGTAGTTTTGGAATATCAGTTGTACGCATCTTGAACACACGTGTCCGGATGCAGGAGAACGCGTGTTGTGAAAGCACGCGAACAACGATATCCAAAATGGAGGAAAATATGTTTGCGGCAGTCCGTTTCTTATGATATTACTTTGAATGTCGCATCTGCTCCAGATGTACCAGCAGCACAGAAATATCTGCCGGGGACACTCCGGAAATACGGGATGCTTGTCCAATGGACGCCGGCTTATATAAATTCAGCTTCTGTACTGCCTCACGCCGCAGACTGTTCACCGTACTGTAATCAAAATCCGGATCCAATTTTTTCTTTTCCAGCTTCTTAAACTGTGCCACCTGCTGCTGCTGCCGCTTTAAGTATCCTTCATATTTAATATTTATGTTAACCTGTTCTGCTGTATCATAAGAAAGCTCTGGTCTGTTTTTATCAATTTCAGTTAACATAAAATAATCAAGCTCCGGTCTGCGCACCAGCTCTGCCAGGGTTGCGCCCGTCTTTAACGCGGTACTTCCGTGGCGCTCCAGGAATGCCTGAGTCTTCGGATTTGCACCTACATTAGTTTTCTCCAGACGTTCTACCTCTGTCTGAATATCTTTCTCCTTCTGAAGCACCTTTGCGTAGGTCTCATCGTCCACCAGACCAATCTCATGGCCAATTCCCCGCAGACGCAGATCTGCATTGTCCTGGCGCAGAAGCAGACGGTACTCTGCCCGAGAAGTCATCATACGGTACGGCTCATGGTTTTCCTTGGTTACCAGATCATCAATCAGGACGCCGATATATGCCTGGGAGCGATCCAGAATGACCGGTTCCCGGCCCAACACCTTCATAGCTGCATTCACGCCCGCCATAAAGCCCTGCACTGCTGCTTCCTCATAACCGGAGCTGCCATTAAACTGGCCACCGCTGAACAGTCCCTCTATTGCCTTAAATTCCAAAGACAGCTTTAACTGTCTCGCGTTGATGCAGTCATACTCAATCGCATAGGCATTGCGCACGATCCTTATATGCTCCAGTCCCGGCACAGTGCGGTACATGGCATACTGCACATCCTCCGGCAGAGAACTGGACATGCCGCCCAGATACATCTCATTAGTGTAAAGTCCCTCCGGTTCAATAAACACCTGATGACGGGTCTTATCCGGGAATTTCACCACCTTGTCCTCAATGGACGGGCAGTAACGCGGGCCGGTTCCCTCAATGGCACCGGAGAACAGTGGGGAACGGTCCAGATTATCACGGATGATCTGATGGGTTTCCTCGTTGGTGTAAGTCAGCCAGCAGGAAACCTGCTCCTTCTGCACCGATTCCGGATCCGTAGAGAACGAAAACGGAACCACCCGCTTGTCACCAAACTGCTCTTCCATCCTGGAAAAGTCAATGCTGCGGCGATCCACCCGTGCCGGAGTTCCGGTCTTAAAGCGGAACATTTCAATTCCGTTAGCGATCAGGGAGTCGGTCAGATGATTCGCCGGCTGCAGGCCGTTCGGACCGGTGGCGTTGCTGACATCGCCGTAGATGCAGCGTGCCTTTAAGTACGTTCCGGTGGCCAGCACCACGGCTTTCGCATGGTACACGGCTCCAGAATAGGTCTTCACACCGGCAATCTTATGATCCTCCACAATGATCTCCGACACCTCCGCCTGACGGATGGTCAGGTGATCGGTATTCTCCAGAGTCCGGCGCATCTGACGGCTGTAGTCCTGCTTGTCTGCCTGGGCACGCAGAGAATGAACTGCCGGACCTTTTGACTCATTTAACATCTTGGACTGAATAAAGGTCTTATCAATATTTTTTCCCATCTCGCCGCCCAGGGCATCCAGTTCCCGGACAAGATGGCCCTTGGAGCTTCCCCCAATATTCGGGTTGCAGGGCATCAGGGCAATGCTGTCAACACTCACCGTAAACACGATGGTCTCCAGCCCCAGTCTTGCGCAGGCCAGCGCTGCCTCGCATCCGGCATGACCGGCACCGACCACTACAACATCATATGATTCTTCTAAATATGGCATAATTTTATTCCTTCCAGCTTTGTAACAATTTCTCGCAGCATCCACCTGCTATTTACCCATACAGAATTTGCCGAAAATCTCATTGACCAGATCATCCTCCACCGCTTCCCCGATGATGGTTCCAAGCTGCTCGTAGGCATCCATCAGATCAATGGTCAGAAAATCCTCCGGCATCTGATTCTCAATGCTCTGTTTTACCATGTACAGGCTGTTTAACGCATTCTGAATGGCCGTCTTGTGGCGCACATTGGTGATCAGGACTTCATCATTAAAATCAATGCTTCCCTCATAAAACAGATTCTGAATCGTTTTTTTCAGTTTGTCAATACCGGTCTCCTCTTTTGCAGAAATGGAAATGACCGTCTTTCCGGTCTTCTCCTGCAGCATTTCCTCGCTGATCACAGTTTCCAGATCCATCTTGTTTAACATCACCACGGCCTTCCGGCCGCGGATCAGCTCCATGATCTGGGCATCATTTTCATCCAGTTCCCGGGAACCATCCACCACATAGATGATCAGATCCGCCTCATCAGCTGCCACCTTCGCCCGGTTTACACCAATCTGTTCCACCACGTCATCGGTTTCCCGGATTCCTGCGGTATCAATGATATTTAAGCTGATGCCGTGCATGCGGATCTGCTCCTCCAGCGTGTCCCGGGTTGTTCCGGCAATATCCGTCACAATGGCACGCTCTTCGCCAAGAAGTACATTCATCAGAGAAGATTTTCCGGCATTCGGCTTTCCAAGGATTACGGTGCGGATTCCCTCGGAAACCACCCTTCCGCTGTCGGCGGAGCGCACCAGCTTCTCCATCTCCCCGATCATGCCATCCAGTCTGCCCGAAAGTTCTTCCTCATATCCATCCAGGGAAATGTGCTCCGGATCGTCCAATGCAGATTCAATAAACGCAATCTGATACAGAATCTGCTCCCGCAGTTCCTTCACCTTTTTTGACACAGACCCCTTCAACTGGCTCACCGAGCTCTTCACCGCATAATCATTCTGCGCATTGATCACATCAATCACGGCTTCCGCCTGGGAGAGATCAATCCGTCCGTTTAAAAAAGCACGCTTGGTAAATTCTCCCGGCTCTGCCGGTCTTGCTCCATATTTGATTACTGTCTCCAGTATTTTTTTCATCACCAAAACACCGCCGTGGCAGTCAATCTCCACCGTGTCTTCCGCTGTGTAGCTGTGGGGCCCCCGCATCAGCATCACCAGCACCTCATCCAGCACTTCTTCCCCATCATGGATCATTCCATAGTAAATACGATGGGACGGCGCTGTATTCAAATCAAAATTTTCTTTTCTGCCTGTAAAAATCCGGTCCACAATGGAAACTGCCTGGTCTCCGCTCACCCGGATGATCCCGATTCCTGAACTGCTCATAGCAGTGGCAATCGCCGCAATAGTATCTGAACTTCTGTCTTTCAGCATGTTTTCCTCCGACTCAGCCTGCCCCGGCCGGTCTCTAAAAATAAACTATCCTTTAAAAAAGTAAAAAGCGGATGCCAGGTGGTGGTCAGACCACTACCAGACACCCGCCTGCTATTTCTGTATTGTGCTTACACATTTGCCTGTATGGCACACATTCCCTTTGCAGGAACTTATGACCTGCTTTACTCCTCAGTCTGTACAGCCTCTTCTTTCTTCTCGGCTGCAGTCTCTGCCTTTGGTGCTCTGTTCTCTGCGTTTCTGTTTTTCCCGCGGTTATCACGTCGGGAACCATAACGCTCTTTTCTGCCGCCTGCCGGAACCTCTTTCTTTAAAGAGATTACAACATGACGGAACGGATCCTCTCCCTCACTCCGGGTCATGACATATTTATCATTCTGAAGTGCAGAGTGGATAATTCTTCTCTCATACGGATTCATTGGCTCTAAGGATACCGGATGCTTGGTCCGTTTTACCTTGTAGGAAATGTTCTTCGCCAGAGTCTCCAGCGTCTCTTTTCTTCTCTCACGGTAATTCTCAGTATCAAGCTTTACTCTTAAATAGCCCTCGGTCTCCTTGTTTACCACAAGGCTTACCAGGTACTGTAAGGAATCCAGGGTCTGTCCGCGCTTTCCGATGAGGATTCCCATATCGTCACCCTCCATGGAAACCAAGAGTTCCCGGTCGCTGGCATTGTATTCAGTCTCAATGGAAACCTTCATGCCCATGGCACCAAATACCTGTTCCAGGAATTCTTTTGCAGCTTTTTTCACTGCCTCTTCGTTGATCTTCACTGCTTTTTTCGGAGTTTCCTCTGCAGAAACCTCTTTTGCAGCCTCCGGCGCTGCCTTCACAGCCTCGCGCTTCGGTGCCGGTTTCTCAGAAACAGGCGCTTTCGTAGCCGGTGCAGGGGTCTTTGCAGCTTCTGCCTTCTTTATAGCTTCTGTCTTTTTAGCGGCTTCTGCTGCCACAGCGGCCTTTCTGGCCTCCTCGGCTTTTTTCGTCGCTTCTGTTTTTTGGGTTTCCGCAGCTTTCTTTTCTTCCAGCTTCTTCGCTTCGGCTGCTGCTTTTTCCTCTGCCTCGCTCATCACATGAGCACGGATGATACAGGGTTTCTTACCAAAGATGCCGAGCAGACCTGCGCTCTCCTTCTGTACCACTTCATAATGAAGGTGCTCACTGGTCGTCTGCAGCTCAATCAATGCTTTTGTGATTGCCTCGTCCAATGTACTGGCAGAGATTGTAATCTTCCCATCCATGGTGTTACCCCCTTATTTATTATTATGTTTTTCGTTATATCTGGCTACCATATTTGCCTTGGATGCCAGACTGCCCGGCTTCGCATCCTTGTTATAATAATTATTGGATGCCTCCACCTGCTTTTTGCTCTTTTCAAGCTTCTCGGTACGCTCAGCCTCTTCACGCTCAGCAACTGCCTGCATATGCTTTAAGCTTGCGGTTGCATTCTGGTTTACTTTCTGCGGCGGAAGACCTTTTTTCGCACGTTTCTTGTTCGCCTTTTCCACATTCTTGCGGATCAGCTCGTCCATATCTACCTTATTCAGGTAAGAATTTACAACCAGCTGCTGGAGTAGCTGGAAAGCACTGCTGGCTACCCAGTAAATACCAATTGCTGCCGGGAAGGTAAAGCAGAAAAATACAGACATCAGAGGCATGGTCACATTCATGCTCTGCATCATCTGAGTACTCATATCTTCCTCATTTTTGTTCTTCTTCGGCTGGGTTGCCATCATCAGCTTGGTGCTGGCGTACTGGGTCAGACCTGCCAGGATTGGGATCAGCCATGCCAGATTCGGCACAAAGCTTCCGTTAAACGGATTGGATGCAAGGTTAATTCCAAGGAAGGTGTTCATCTTCTCGATGGTAGCCGCATTACTGGAAATCACATCTGCCGCATTCGGGAATGCCTGTGCCAGGTCACTCCACTGAGCCGGATTCAGCTTGTAGAGAATATCAACCATCTTGTTGGCCAGAGCCTCGCCGGTCACACCGGTCAAATCTCCGATCGGATTAACACCAGTTAAAGATATATTGTGATCCGTTGCAAACTGGAGCAGATTTGCTGCAGCACCCTCACTCAGGGCAGACGCGGTAGAAGTTCCGGTCAGTGCATAAACCACATTCATAAAATGTTCCTTTATTGGCATCACGTAAGCCGGGATGCAGTAGATCACGCGGTACAGCGCAAACAGGATCGGCATCTGAATCACAAGCTGGAGACAGCCTCCGGTCATGGATGTGCCGTACTTCTCATAAACAGCCTTTGTCTCCACGTTCATTTTCATCACAGAGTCATTGTCTGTTTTGCCCTTGTACTTTGCCTGGATGGCCTGAAGCTCAGGCTGCATGACAGCCATCAGCTTAGATGCCTTCTGCTGCTTGATCGTCATAGGGAACATCAGTAATTTCACAACCAGGGTAAATAAAATAATCGATAAACCGATGTTAAGCACACCAAAGGAATTGGTGAACGTAACCAATACATTCAGGATCCATCCAAGAATCTGGGAGATCGGACCAAGAATCGCCCCATGAACCTTCGTTAATACTAAGTAATCCAATGTGCTACCTCCTCATGTGTTACGGAACTGGATCATAACCGCCTTCTGCCCATGGATGACACCGGAGTATCCTCTTCACAGACAACCATAAACCTTTCACCACGCCGTACCTGGTAAGTGCCTCAATGGCGTATTGGGAGCACGTAGGCGTGTAAATACAGTGAGTTCTTACTTTTAACGGGGATAAAAAAATCTGATACCCGCGTATCATTAATATAAGAAGCTTTTTGATCAAACAGGAAATTCTTTTAACCATATTCTCACTTCGATTCTTTTTTTATGTTATGCAGTCCGCACAGGTGCATAAATGCACGCTCAATCGTCTTATAATCTGAGTCTTTTGCGGCAGCGCGCGCTACCACGATGATGTCTAATCCCTCTTCCAATGTGTTCCTGTTCAGCCGGAAACTCTCCCGCACCAGCCGGGCCAAGTGATGTCTCACCACGCTGTTTCCAACTTTTTTGCTGACCGAGATTCCAATCCTTGACTGGATTCCCTCAGTTTTTCTTACATACATGACCAACTGTCGGTTGGCATAGGATTTCGCAGTGCGGTAAATTGCCTGGAAATCAGAATTTTTCTTAATGCTCGGAAATCGTTTCATCTCTTTACCATCTTATTATAATACAAAAGGCCACAATTTCTTGTGACCTTGATTCATTAAGCGGATAATTTCGCTCTTCCTTTTGCTCTTCTTGCAGCTAATACTTTTCTTCCACCTGGAGTACTCATTCTAGCTCTGAAGCCATGAACTTTGGATCTCTGTCTGTTCTTCGGCTGGAAAGTCATCTTCATGTTGCGGCACCTCCTTCTTTACATCGCTTATTTGATTGAACACATTACGACTATTTTAATTAAACATCTTCTCAATTATATAGAATTGATGCGGGTTCGTCAAGCCTTTTCTAAAAAAGAATCCTCTTGAAATCCACAAAAAATCAGGAGCCGCAAAACACTGCACACACACTAGGTGTTGATATTGTGAATAAGTTATCCACAAGTTGTGGATAAGTCTGTTGATAATTTTCACAAAACAGCTAAGATTTTTCGGTTTTCATTGAAAATCAGCGGTTTATGGTATACAATGTTTCTAGATTGGGTGCCTTTGCGTATCCACAAACATGCCCATTTTTTCCACATGAACTGTGGATAGATTGATTAAATACAGGAGACTGAACGAATGTTAGAAACACTGAAAGAAAAATGGAATGATATACTGAAATATTTAAAAGAAGAATATGACATCTCCGATGTCTCCTTTGATACCTGGCTTCTTCCTTTGGAGGTCTATGCCCTGGAGCAGCCGGGAAATATCGTAAAGATCATCGTTCCGGATGCCAATTTTCTCGGATATATTAAGAAGAAATACAGCACCATGCTCATGGTATCCATCGCGGAAGTCACCGACATCAAGTGTGACTCCGTCCAGTTTCTTGTAGAAGAAGACATTGTTCCGGAGCCTGCAGCCACAAACCAGCTCATCCAGAACAACACCAATACCGTCAGCCCGGCTACCTTACAGAATGCCAACTTAAATCCGAAATACACCTTCGATACCTTCGTAGTCGGTGCCAATAACAACCTGGCCCACGCCGCATCCCTGGCTGTAGCCGAATCTCCGGGCGAAATTTACAACCCGCTTTTTATTTACGGAGGCGTGGGTCTGGGCAAGACGCATCTGATGCACTCCATCGCCAACTTCATCTTAAAGAACAACCCGAAAGCCAAGATCCTTTACGTGACTTCCGAGAAGTTTACCAATGAGCTGATCGATGCAATCCGTAACAAAAATAACATTTCCACCACAGAATTCCGCGAAAAATACCGCAACAACGATGTCCTTTTAATTGATGATATCCAGTTCATCATCGGTAAGGAAAGTACCCAGGAAGAATTTTTCCACACCTTCAATGCGCTTCATGAAGCCAAAAAGCAGATCATCATTTCATCCGATAAACCTCCGAAAGAGATCGAAACTCTGGAAGAACGGCTGCGTTCCCGTTTTGAATGGGGCCTGACCGTAGATATCCAGTCTCCGGACTACGAAACCCGAATGGCAATTCTCCGCAAAAAAGAGGAAATGGAAGGTTACAATATAGATAATGAAGTAATCAAGTACATTGCTACCAACATCAAGTCCAATATCCGTGAGCTGGAAGGTGCTCTTACCAAGATCGTTGCGCTTTCCAAACTGGAGAAAAACCGTGAGATCGACATTGAACTGGCTGAAAAAGCACTGAAAGATATCATTGCACCGGGCGACAAACAGGAAGTAACCCCGGAATTCATCATCCAGATCGTTGCCGATCATTTTAACCTTACCCCGCTGGACATCATGTCCGCCAAGCGCAGCAAGGAAATCGTTTACCCGCGCCAGATTGTCATGTATCTGTGCCGCACTATGACCGACACCGGCCTGCAGAATATTGGCAAGGCCCTGGGCGGCCGCGACCACACCACAATTCTGCATGGCATCAAGACCATCAGCGCAGATCTGGAAAAGAATCCGTCTCTCCAGAACACCATTGATATCCTGAAGAAAAAGATCAGCCCGCAGTAGTGTTTAGTTGACATAAAACATGGAGCCGCCCGCTTTCTCATTTATTCACATTCTTTTGTGGAAAAGCGGTGGATTCCATGTGGGCAGCCTGTGGATGACTTTCAGGACATTTTCCTTCATTTTTTCACATGTGGATAACATCCTGGTCATCCAGATAATCCGGATGAGTTTTCAACATCTTTATTCACGCCCTCAAATCCTTTTATTTTATGGGCGGAACGGGCTTTTACACAAATCCACATTCCCTACTACGATTACGACGAAATTTTATTTTATATATCTTTAAAAAGACTCTGAACTGACAGAAAGGAAGTTATCAACATGAAGCTCGAATTCAAAAAAGATGCTCTCTTAAATGGAATCAACATTGTATCCAAAGCAATTCCTTCCAGAACGACCATGTCGATCCTCGAATGTATTCTCATTGATGCCGATGCAAACGAAATCAAGCTTACCGGAAACGATATGGAACTGGGAATTGAGACAAAAATAGATGGTTCCATCCTGGAACGGGGCAAAATTGCATTAGAAGCTAAGCTTTTTTGCGAAATTATCAGAAAATTGCCGGACGGAGACACCCCGGTTGTCATCACTTCGGATAATCGTTTTAATACGGTGATCGAGTGTGAGAATGCAGTATTCAATATTCAGGGACGCGATGGCGAGGAATATTCCTATCTTCCTTACATTGATCGTGACCAGCACATTAGTCTGACCCAATTTACCTTGAAAGAAGCGATCCGTCAGACCATTTTTTCCATTTCCCCGAACGACAGCAACAAGATGATGGCGGGCGAACTTCTGGAGGTAAAGGATGATTTTCTCAAGGTGGTTTCCCTGGACGGACACCGGATCTCCATCCGCAACATCCATTTGAAGGAGCATTATGATAACCATAAGGTTATAGTACCAGGAAAAACTCTCTCTGAAATCAGCAAGATCCTGACTGGTGATAACGAGAAAGAGGTCATTATTTATTTCAGCAAAAATCACATTCTCTTTGAATTCGATGATACCGTTGTGGTCTCCCGTCTGATCGATGGCGAGTATTTCAAGATTGACCACATGCTTTCCAGCGATTATGAGACCCGCGTGAGGTTAAACAAACGCGATTTCATGGACAACATTGACCGCGCCATGATCCTGATCCGTGACAGCGACCGCAAGCCGATCATCTTGAACGTGGAAGACAGCAACGTGAATATGAGGGTGAAGTCTGCTTTCGGTTCCATGAATGCCAATGTACCGGCTCACAAATCCGGCAAGGACATCATGATTGCCTTTAATCCGAAATTCCTGCTGGATGCGCTGCGTGTTATCGATGAAGAGGATGTGGAACTTTATATGATGAATCCGAAGTCCCCGTGCTTCATCAAGGATGAGGAGGGAACCTACATTTATCTGATTCTGCCTGTAAACTTTATTAATGAGGTGTAATTCGGCGTTTAGAAAGGAAAATTATGGAAACCATTAAATTAAGAGATGAGTATATCAAGCTGGGCCAGGCCTTAAAGGCAGCCGGTTTATGCGAATCCGGCGTAGATGCCAAGTATGCCATTGAGGACGGTCTGGTTAAAGTAAACGGAAACGTAGAGTACCAGCGCGGCAAAAAGCTTCGCGATGGTGATGAAGTAACCTACCAGGGAGAGACCATTCGGATTACATTATGATTATAGAGTCCATTGAGCTTCAGAATTACCGGAATTACGATAAACTACATATGGAATTTTCCCCGGGCACCAATATTCTTTACGGAAATAATGCCCAGGGCAAGACGAACATTCTGGAGGCGGTCTATGTCTGCTGTACCACCAAGTCTCACCGTGGCAGTAAAGACCGGGAGATGATCCGTTTCCAGAACGATGAATCCCACATCAAGCTGACGGTGCGCAAGCGCGATGTTCCCTACCGCATTGACATGCATTTGAAGAAAAATAAAGCCAAGGGCGTGGCCATTAACGGAATTCCCATCCGCAGGGCCAGCGAGCTCTTTGGCATTGTAAATGTGGTATTCTTTTCGCCGGAGGATTTAAACCTCATCAAAAACGGTCCGGCTGAGCGGCGTAAATTCATTGATTTGGAGCTTTGCCAGTTAAATAAGCTCTACGTCCATTCCCTGGTGTCCTACAACCGGGTTCTGCTGCAGCGCAACAAGCTGCTCAAGGATCTGTTCTTCCATCCGGAGTACGAGGAGACGCTGGATGTGTGGGATATGCAGCTGGTTCAGTATGGAAAAGAGGTCATCCGGTTCCGGGAGGAATTTATCGGACAGCTCAATGAGATCATCTGTGAGATCCACCGGAAACTGTCTGGCGGAAAAGAAAACTTAAAGATCGTGTACGATCCCAATTCCGGTGCAGAAGAACTGGAGGCCGGCCTCTCCAGAAGCCGCAGCCAGGATGTGAAGCAAAAAACCACCCTTGTGGGGCCGCATCGGGATGATATCGGATTTTATATCGGGGATATTGACATCCGAAAGTTCGGTTCCCAGGGCCAGCAGCGTACAGCAGCTCTTTCCTTAAAGCTTGCGGAGATTGAGCTGGTGAAAAAATTGGTGCGTGATTATCCGATCCTGCTTCTGGATGACGTGCTTTCGGAGCTGGACGGGGAGAGGCAGAACCATCTGCTGTCTGCCATCGACCACATTCAGACCATGATCACCTGTACGGGACTGGAAGATTTTGTAAACAATCGCTTTCAGATGGATAAGCTGTTCCGTGTTGTAAATGGAACGGTGACCAGCGAAAACTGACGATATACTTTTATTTTTTGACTAGGAGGAAATAACATGAGTGCAGAATACGGAGCAGACCAGATTCAGATTCTGGAAGGGCTGGAAGCGGTCCGGAAGAGACCTGGCATGTACATTGGCAGCACTTCGTCCAGGGGCCTGCATCACCTGGTTTATGAGATTGTAGATAATGCGGTAGATGAAGCACTGGCTGGCTACTGTGACCGGATTGATGTCACCATCAACGAGGACAATTCCATCACCGTACTGGATGACGGACGCGGCATTCCGGTCGGCATTCAGAAAAAAGCCGGTATTCCGGCGGTTGAGGTTGTCTTTACCATCCTGCATGCCGGCGGCAAGTTTGGCGGTGGGGGATACAAGGTATCCGGCGGCCTGCACGGCGTAGGCGCATCCGTGGTAAATGCCCTTTCTACCTGGCTTGAGGTGCGGGTGTTCCAGGACGGAAAAATCTATCAGCAGCGTTACGAGCGCGGCAAGGTTATGTATCCGTTAAAGGTAGTCGGCGAGTGTCCGGCAGACCAGCACGGCACGGAGGTTCATTTCCTGCCGGATCCGGAGATTTTTGAAGATACTGTTTATGACTTCGAGATCCTGCGGATCCGTCTTCAGGAGACCGCCTTCCTGACCAAGGCTTTAAAGATCACCCTGAAGGATGAGCGCGAGGAGAAGAAAGAAAAAGTATTCCACTATGAGGGCGGCATTCAAGAGTTTGTCACTTACTTAAACAAGGGCAAGGCAGCTCTTTATAGCAATGTCATTTACTGTGAGGGAACCCGGGACGGCGTGTTCGTTGAGGTTGCCATGCAGCACAATGATTCTTATACCGAGAACATTTATACGTTCGTAAACAACGTAAATACACCGGAGGGCGGTACGCATCTGGCAGGCTTGAAAAACGCCCTGACCAAGACCATCAACGATTACGCCCGCAAGAACAAACTCTTAAAGGACAGTGAGCCGAATTTAAGCGGTGAGGATATCCGTGAGGGCTTAACTGCCATTGTCAGCATCAAGATTGAGGAGCCGCAGTTTGAGGGCCAGACGAAGCAGAAGCTAGGAAACAGCGAGGCAATGGGTGCCGTAAACAGCGTTGTCAGCGAGCAGCTTACCTACTTCCTGGAGCAGAATCCGGCGGCAGCCAAGACCATCTGTGAGAAATCTGTTCTGGCACAGCGTGCCCGGGCTGCAGCAAGAAAGGCCCGGGATTTAACCAGAAGAAAGACTGCCTTAGAGGGTATGGCACTTCCGGGCAAACTGGCAGACTGTTCCAACAAAGATCCGGAAAAATGTGAGATTTTCATCGTAGAGGGAGACTCAGCAGGCGGTTCCGCAAAGACCGCCCGTTCCAGAGACACTCAGGCAATCCTGCCGCTGCGCGGTAAAATCTTAAATGTAGAGAAGGCAAGACTTGACAAGATTTACGCAAACGCAGAGATCAAGGCCATGATCACGGCCTTCGGTACCGGAATTCACGATGATTTCGACATTTCCAAGCTGCGCTACCACAAGATCATCATCATGACCGATGCCGATGTGGACGGTGCGCATATCAGTACCCTGATGCTGACCTTCTTATATCGCTTCATGCCGGAGCTGATCAAGCAGGGCCATGTATACCTGGCACAGCCGCCGTTATACAAGCTGGAGAAGAATAAGAAGATCTGGTACGCCTACAGTGACGAGGAACTGGCCCAGATCATCAAAGAAGTCGGCCGTGACAACAACAATAAGATCCAGCGATACAAAGGTCTGGGCGAGATGGACGCCGAGCAGCTGTGGGAGACTACCATGGATCCGGAGCGCCGTATCCTGCTGCGCGTAAACATGGATGACGATGTGGCATCCGAGCTGGATCTGACCTTTACCACACTGATGGGCGATCAGGTTGAGCCGCGCCGCGAGTTCATTGAGGCCAACGCGAAATACGTACAGAACCTGGATATCTGATGCAGCGTGATCAGAAACCTGCAAAAATGCTGCATGGAAGCGGCACAGGATGCGCTTCCTGATGGAATGAGACAACAAGGAGAACAATATGGAACCCAATATTTTTGATAAAGTTCATGATATAGATTTGAAATCTACCATGGAGAAGTCTTATATCGATTATGCCATGAGCGTTATCGCGGCCCGCGCCCTGCCGGATGTGCGGGATGGTTTAAAGCCGGTCCAGCGCCGCGTGCTTTACTCCATGATCGAGCTGAACAACGGACCGGATAAGCCTCACAGAAAATGCGCACGTATCGTCGGCGATACCATGGGTAAATATCACCCGCACGGTGACAGCTCTATCTATGGAGCTCTCGTAAATATGGCGCAGGAATGGTCTACCCGTTACCCGCTGGTAGACGGTCATGGAAACTTTGGTTCCGTGGATGGCGATGGCGCTGCAGCCATGCGATACACCGAGGCCCGCTTAAGCAAAATCTCCATGGAGATGCTGGCAGACATCGGAAAAGATACTGTAGACTTTATCCCGAACTTTGATGAGACCGAGAAAGAACCGGTTGTTCTTCCATCCAGATACCCGAACCTTCTGGTAAATGGTACCACTGGTATTGCAGTCGGCATGGCCACCAATATCCCGCCTCATAACCTGCGGGAGGTGATTGGTGCTGTAGTAAAGCTGATTGACAACCGCATTGAGGAAGACCGTGAGACCACGCTGGAAGAGATTCTGGAAATCGTAAAGGGACCGGATTTTCCGACCGGCGCTACCATTCTTGGCAAAGCCGGAATCGAGGAAGCATACCGCACCGGCCGCGGCAAGATTCGCGTGCGAGCAGTCTCCGATATTGAGACTCTGCCAAACGGCAAGAGCCGCATTGTGGTAACGGAACTTCCGTATCTGGTAAATAAGGCAAGACTGATCGAGAAGATTGCAGAACTGGTTAAGGAGAAACGCGTGGACGGCATCACCGACCTGCGGGATGAGTCTGACCGTCAGGGCATGCGCATTGTCATTGAGCTGCGCCGTGACGTAAATGCCAATGTCATTTTAAACCAGTTATTAAAGCACACCCAGCTGCAGGATACCTTTGGTGTCATCATGCTGGCTCTGGTCAACAACGAGCCGAAGGTCTTAAATCTTCTGGAGATGCTCAATTACTACTTAAAGCATCAGAAAGATGTAGTAACACGCCGGACCAAATACGACTTAAACAAGGCAGAGGAGCGTGCCCACATCTTACAGGGCTTGCTGATCGCGTTAGATCACATCGATGAGGTCATCCGCATCATCCGTGGTTCCGAGAACGTTCAGATCGCAAAGCAGCAGTTGATGGAACGCTTCGGCTTAAGTGATGCCCAGTCCCAGGCCATCGTAGACATGCGTCTGCGTGCGCTGACCGGTTTGGAACGTGAGAAGCTGGAAAATGAATACAAAGAGTTAATGGCAAAGATTGAGGAGTTAAAAGCCATTCTTGCAGATGAGAAAAAACTGCTGGGTGTCATCCGCGAAGAGATTCTTGTTATTTCCGATAAGTACGGCGATGACCGTAAGACCGCCATCGGCTTCGATGAGTTCGACATGTCCATGGAGGATCTGATCCCGAATGAGAATACCATCGTGGCTATGACCAAGCTCGGCTACATCAAGCGCATGAGCGTGGACAACTTCAAGAACCAGAACCGCGGCGGCAAGGGTATCAAGGGCATGCAGACCATCGATGAGGATTACATTGAGGATCTGCTGTTAACCAAGACTCACAACTACATCATGTTCTTTACCAACAAGGGTCGCGTATACCGCCTGAAGGCCTACGCAATACCGGAGGGCAGCCGCACGGCGAGGGGAACCGCCATCATCAATCTCCTGCAGCTTCAGCCGGAGGAGAAGATCACGGCTATCATTCCGGTGAAGGAATACCACGAGACTGATTATCTGTTTATGGCTACCCGGGGCGGCATGGTCAAGAAGACTCCGGTGAAGGAGTATGAGAATGTCCGCAAGAACGGCCTGCAGGCTATTGTCCTGAAAGAAAATGATGAGCTGATCGAGGTGAAAGCAACCGACAATACCAAAGATATCTTCCTGGTAACGAAGAAGGGCCAGTGCATCCGGTTCCATGAGACCGATGTGCGTGTGACCGGCCGTGTATCCATAGGTGTCATCGGTATGAAGTTAAATGAAGGCGATGAGGTTGTTGGCATGCAGATGGATACCCAGGGTGAGAAGCTTCTGATTGTGTCTGAGAATGGCATGGGTAAACGTACCCCGATCGAGGAGTTCACCGCCCAGAACCGCGGTGGCAAGGGCGTGCTCTGCTACAAGATCACCGAGAAGACAGGTGATATTGTGGGAGCAAAGCTGGTACATGACGATCATGACATTATGATGATCACCAACGAAGGCGTTGTGATCCGGATTTCTGTGGAAGATATTTCTGTGATTGGAAGAAATACCTCCGGCGTAAAGCTGATGAACATCGACCAGGATTCCGATATCCGCGTGGCAAGCATCGCAAAGGTGCGTGATGACGGAGAAAAATCAGAGGGAGACGGCATCGAGGACTTAGAACTTTCCGAGGAACATCCGAACGAAAACAATAAGCAGTAATTCATAAAGACAACGAGAGGACATGCTGCCGGCTGTTTTTGGCAGCCGGTGCCATGTCCTTATTGTCGCTTTGCATATCGAGGAGGCGCCGACGGAGCGTCCGCTGATTTTGTTTATCAGGGCGTTGTATCCGTCTATTATAAAAAGGAGCGGTCAGAAAACATGTTGAGAACAGTAAACGTAAAAGAAGTTACGGCTGCGATTAAGGAAATGTGTATTGAGGCAAACCATTTCCTTTCAGAAGATATGGCAGCGCGCATGAGGAAAGCGGTAGACTTAGAGGAATCCCCTCTTGGAAAACAGATATTAACCCAGCTTCAGGAAAATCTGCAGATCGCGGGGGAAGATATGATCCCCATCTGCCAGGATACCGGTATGGCAGTGGTATTCATTAAGGTTGGTCAGAAAGTGCATTTTGAGGGAGGCAGCCTGACAGATGCCATCAACCAGGGCGTCCACGACGGTTATGTGGACGGTTTCTTAAGAAAGTCTGTTGTAAAAGATCCGATCCTTCGGGAAAATACCAAGGACAATACTCCAGCTATCATTCATTATGAGATCGTGGACGGAGATCAGGTTGATATTACCCTGGCACCAAAAGGATTTGGCAGTGAGAATATGAGCCGTGTGTTCATGCTGAAGCCGGCAGACGGTATTGAGGGAGTCAAGAATGCCATTCTGACTGCGGTAAAGGATGCAGGTCCGAATGCCTGCCCTCCTATGGTTGTGGGCGTCGGAATTGGAGGCACCTTTGAAAAGTGTGCTATTATGGCAAAGCATGCCCTTACCAGAAATTTAAATGAGTATTCGGAAATCCCCTATGTGGCAGATCTGGAAAAAGAAATGCTTGAGCGGATTAATGGCCTTGGAATCGGACCTGGCGGATTAGGCGGCCGTGTAACTGCATTATCTGTGAATGTAGAGACTTACCCGACCCACATTGCCGGACTTCCGGTAGCAATTAATATCTGCTGTCATGTAAACCGTCACGCACACCGCGTATTATAGAAGGAGATTCCTATGGACAGAAAAATTCAGGTGCCGATCAGCAAAGAAGATGCAAAGAGTCTGAGAGCAGGAGATTACGTATATCTGACCGGAACCATTTACACTGCAAGAGATGCTGCTCACAAACGGATGCAGGAGGCTCTGGATGCGGGAAAGCCGCTCCCAATTGAGATGGACCGCAATGTCATCTATTATATGGGACCGTCTCCGGCAAGAGAAGGAAGACCGATTGGTTCCGCAGGCCCGACTACGGCAAGCCGCATGGATAAGTATGCTCCGAACCTAATCGACCTGGGACTTGGAGCCATGGTCGGAAAAGGAAAACGCAGCCAGGCAGTCATTGATGCTGTTGTAAGAAATGGCTGTGTATATTTTGCCGCAGTAGGCGGAGCGGGGGCACTGCTCTCCAAGCGTATTCTCTCCTCTGAGGTCGTTGCATACGATGATCTCGGAACAGAGGCAATCCGCAAGCTGGAAGTAGAGGATTTCCCGGTTATTGTTGTGATTGATTCTGAGGGAAATAACCTGTATGAAACGGCAATTCAGGAATATGCAATATGCAAAAAAAGTTTAAAAATTGGTTGACAAAGTAATATCCGTACTATATAATAGGGAATGCGTCTGAAAACGAAAGTAGACAGCGCAAGATCATATGGAATTATGAAATTCGGAGAAATACTCAAGAGGCCGAAGAGGCGCCCCTGCTAAGGGTGTAGGTCGGGCAACCGGCGCGAGGGTTCAAATCCCTCTTTCTCCGCTCAATTCCAAATGATTCTTTTTTTTCTCGTTAAACAGAATGCTAAAAAACTGTTGACAAAAGTGTGAACATCTGGTAAGATATAACACGCTGCTAAAAACAGCAAAACGCATCTGAAAGGATTCAAAAAGAAGTTTAAAAAGTTGTTGACAAAGCAAGCACGATGTGATAGAATATTAAACGTTGCCGCTGAGAACAGCAACAACATGAACCTTGAAAATGAAAGATTGAACAGTGTTTAAAACC
>CAVIRL010000039.1:0-19049 GCA_963645005.1 Prevotella sp. P5-108 | reverse complement strand
GGTTGCCGAAGCAACCGCGCCTCGGCGCGAGAATGTGCCAAGGCACATTCTTTTCATATGATTTGAAACATTCCGGATTTCATGATAGAATAATGAAAAAAGCGCGACTGTGAAGGTACTGAACAGTTATAAAAAGGAAAAGGACAGGATACGGATGCGGACCAAGGACGAATTCAACGAACAGAAGCAGCGTCAGCAGCTCTTAAATGCAGCCTGGAAGCTGTTTTACCAGAAGGGATATCAGAACACCACCATGGAAGATATCCTGAGAGAGGCTCATTGCTCGAAGGGCAGGTTCTATTATTATTTTCGAGCCAAGGCAGAACTGCTGGATTCCCTGTATGAGCTGTTCGATGAAAAATACGAGGGATTTTACGAAAGCATTGACAAGTCGCTGGGAAGTTTTGATCAGCTGCTGCTCTTAAACCGCTTTATGTTTGACTTTATGAGCCGGCAGATCGGGCGTGAGCTGCTTACAAATCTCTACATCAGCCAGCTTTCCGGAACTACCGGAATCCGGTTCTGGGGAGAACAGCGTTCCTTCGTGAAGATCATTCTGGAGATTGTAAAACGCGGGCAGGAGCGGGGGGAGATCCGGTCTGATATTGACTGTCATACACTGGCTTCAGACATTGTCGCAGAGGAGCGCAGCCAGCTGATCTCCTGGTGTCTGGCAGGCGGAACCTATGACCTGACGGCAGTAAGTGTTCCAAAGCTGGAACGTTCCTATATCGGATATTCTTCTCAATATGAAGTGAGAAAAGAATAATAAAAAAGAAAATCCTTATTTTTCATTAATTTTAACCGGTTTAGCTTTATTTTAGAAGGTGCAGACAGGAGTTGTTGCACCTTTTTTCTTTTGCGTTTATAATAAGACCATGGTCTAAAAAAGAAAATTAACAGGAGGTACTTTTATGCAGGGAATGGCACAAAAGAAAAAGAGCGGAAAAGTTCTTGATTTTATCGAACGGGTAGGAAACAGGCTTCCTCATCCGTATATCTTATTTTTATGGTTATGTCTGATCCTGGCACTGATCAGTCTGGCATGCAGCATGGCCGGAGTCAGTGTCGTAAACCCGACAAACGGAGAAACGGTTCTGGCAAAGAGCCTCATCAGCAAAGACGGCCTGATCTGGCTGCTGGAAAATCTGCTTTCCAACTTCCAGGGCTTCTCACCCCTTGGCCTGGTACTGGCCATGCAGATTGCTATCGGCTTTTCCGAAAAGGTTGGTCTTCTGACAACGGCAATGCGCCGTGCGATCCTGGGGGTTCCGCTGTGGGCTCTGACTGCTACTGTATTATTCCTGGGCATCAACGGCAGTATTGCTTCCGAGGCATCCATTATCGTGGTTCCGGCGCTTGCTGCGGCAGCCTTTGAATCGGTCGGCATGCATCCGATTGCGGGACTCCTCGCCGGATATGCAGCAACCAATGCCGGATTTACTGCCTGCGTGATCGTAGCCGGCACCGATGTTCTGTTATCTGGCGTAACGGAATCTGCAGCCCAGATGATGGATCCGTCCATGACCGTCAATGCTACCTGCAACTGGTATTTCATGTTCGTATCCGTCTTCGTGTTGACCATAGCAGGCGTATTCGTAAACAAGAAATTTATCATTCCGCGTCTTGGCACCTATGATCCGGCAGACGGAGAGGGCGTTGACGCAGTCGGGTCCGGCGCAGAAATTACTCCGATTCAGGCAAAGGCACTTCGCGCAGCAGGTATTTTCAGCATCCTCTACATCCTGCTATTTGCAATTATGGTCATCCCGTCCGGCGGCATTCTGCGCGCAGAAGACGGTTCCATTTTAAACGGACCGTTTATTAAGGGACTGGTTCCGATCCTGATGATCTACTTCATTCTGGTGGGTGTTGTATACGGCGTGAAGGCCGGTACCATCAAAAACAGCTCGGATGTTCCGATGCTGATGGCTCAGGCTCTGGAAGGAATGACCGGCTACATTGTTTTAGTATTTGTCATTGCACAGTTTATCAACATGTTCAGCTACACCAACCTCGGCATGATCATTGCCGTAAAGAGTGCCGGTGCTCTGCAGGCAGCCGGCTTTACCGGTATCCCGTTAATGCTGTTTTTCATTCTGCTCTGCTGCGTGGTAAACCTGTTCATGACCAGCGGTTCCGGTAAATGGTATATTTTTGCTCCGATCCTGGTCCCGATGATGATGATGCTTGGTTACAGCCCGGCATTCGCACAGATCATTTACCGTATCGGTGATTCCACCACCAACGCGATCACACCGATCTATCCGTATATCCCGATCGCAATCGGAATGGCAAAGAAATACGACAAGAAGTTCGGCATGGGAAGCCTGATCTCTATGATGCTTCCGTATTCCATCGCATTCCTTCTCGTCTGGATTGTCCAGATGATCATCTGGGTACTCTTTAACCTTCCCCTTGGCCCGGGTGTCAGCGTATACTTATAAGAAGGAGAAGCAGCATGAAATATCATAATATGAGAGAGCGGTATGAGGCGGCGGAAAAGCTTCTGACGAAGCATACCCGCACAGCCGTGTTAAACGGAAATCCAAGGATACACTGGAATGCAGATGGCACAGCGTTTCAGTATGAACGGCAAGAGCGTTCCGGAAGTGAAATAACCTCTGTTCTGACAGAAGTAAACGGATTGACCGGAACAAGACAGATCCTGCAGAAAGCAGAGACCGCAGAGAAAGCAGGGCAGGCTGCAGATGCCGGCTCTGCTTCCGGCTGTTCCGGGGAGATGGCGGTAACTATGTCTCCGGACGATGCTTACCATCTTTCCTACGACCGGCACAATCTGATCTTAACCGAACAGAAAACCGGAGAGCGCACACAGCTTACCTTTGACGGGGAACCGTATCTGGAGTATGGCTGCTATATCGATATCTACAGTCAGATCACCGTAAAACGCCAGGGATATGAGGAACATCCACAGGTACTCTGGAGCCCGGACGGTACCCGGTTCATCACATACCGCGCAGACCGGAAAAGTACGAAAAAACTTCCGCTGATCGCATCCTACGCGGATGGAATTCAGGATCTGCGCCCGGAACTTTACGAGTATCCGTGCCCGTTCGTTACCGATACTGATGAGGAGATTCCACATTACAGCCTGTATATCGGTTCCCTGACCGAAAAAACATTCGTAAAGGTGAATGCACCTGATTTTCTTTATCCGGTATTTACCTCCCCAGAGAAATCTTCTGTCAAATGGATGGAGGACAGCCGCCATTTCTATTTTACCTGGATCGCGCGAGGATACCAGGAGGCTCGCCTTTATCTCGCTGACGCACAAAATGGAAGCTGCCGTGCCGTAATCTGTGAGACAACGGAGCAGTTTTTCAATCTGGGCGCCTTTGGGCTGCTGGATGGATATGGAAGCTATCTGTTTTCCAATTTTATCACCAGTGACAGAACGTATGCCTTCTGGCAGAGTGAGCGAAATGGCTTCGCCCATCTTTACCGTTACCGTCTGACGGAAACAGAGAGCATCTGTGAGGGAGATCTCTTTGATGCATCTCAGAAAGAACTGATCCTTCAGAAGCTGATTCGCATCGATGAGCAGACGAAACAGATTTATTTTATGGCTAACAATGTCCCGGAATGTTCGGATCCCATGTATTATCAGCTATACCGCATTGGGTTTGACGGCTGCGGCCTGACACGCCTGACGCCGGAGGATGCCGTACATCAGATCAGCATGGGCACCCAGTCCTTTGTGGACACCTATTCCCGTGTTGATCTGCCTCCGGTAACCGTTCTGCGAAAGCTGGACGGGACAATGATCTGTGAATTGGAAAAAGCAGATATTTCAGACCTGTTAAATCTGGGATATCAGATTCCGGAGCGGATCACCCTGACCGCCGCAGATGGAAAAACGAAGCTGTACGGCATTTTCTTCCGTCCGGCTCCGGAAGCCTGCGAAGATGAGCCGGAAAACAATTCCTGGCCGCTGATCGACTACATTTACGGCGGAGCGCAGCTTTACAATGTGCCCCGGGAATTCATCTGGGACAATGGCATGAGCCGCGAGATTTACGGTGGGCTGCAGTCTTTTGCGAAGCTGGGCTTTGCCGGACTGATCCTAGATGGCCGTGGTGTTCCCGGCCGTGGCATGGCATTCCACAGCTTCAGCTATCACAGAATCCATGCCTGCGCAGGCCTGGAAGACCATGTATTCTGCTTAAAAGAGTTAAAGGAACTGTATCCGCAGATTGATCCGGACCGTGTTGGCATGTGGGGCAATTCCGCCGGCGGCTACGCAACCGTATCAGCCATGCTTCAGTATCCGGACGTATACCGCGCCGGTGTGGCATCCTCCGGAAACTACGATCAGCGGATGTATGAGCATTCCTGGACAGAGCGCTACAACGGGCTTTATACGGAAGAAGTTTACCAGTACGGTGATATCACCCGTCTGGCCGGCAGCCTGAAGGGTCATCTGATGCTGGCCTGCGGAGCCATGGATGATAACGTTACCATGGCACAGACGCTCCGGCTCTGTGACGAACTGAATGTCCGCGATAAGCGCTACGATCTGGTTGTTCTGCCAAGATGCAACCACAATGTACCATCCGACGCCTATTTTGTACGCCGGAAGATGGATTACTTTGTACGAAATCTTCTTGGGACAGAAAATCCGCAAAAGTTCGGGTGTTTTGACACCCGAACCAGATTTTTAAAGAATAAAGGGGCTTTACCATATGAATAAAACATATCAGGTTCTGCGCTGCGGACGTCTGTACGACGGGATCACCCCAGAGTGGAAAACAGGGCAGAGCATCTTAATCGAAGAGGACCATATCGCGGAAATTGGCAGCGAAGTCACAGTGCCGGAGGGCGCGAAGCTCATTGATCTGACGGACTGCCAGGTGACTCCGGGAATGATCGATGCCCATATGCATATGGACTATTTTGACTGGCACACGGTGCGGGAAGAGGTATATGCCCAGAGCGAAGAGGCCAAGACGCTGGCAATCGCACGCTGCGCAGAGAAAGCACTGCGCAGAGGCTTTACCACCGTGCGGCACGTTGGCGGCATCACCAGCAACGGATACGGTGTTCTGGATGTAAAACGTGCCATTGAGAAGGGTTATTTCCCGGGAAGCCGCATTGTGGCAGCACCGATGTTTCTGTGTTCGGCAGGCAGTCACGGCGATCTCAGCCAGGGGTTTGCGAGAAATCCACTGTTATCCCGGAAGCTTCAGCAGGAGAGACTGACCTTGGGTGCCGGAAAAGACTATTTTGTCAATGCCGTGCGGGAGCAGGTGAAATATGGCTCAGATTTCTTAAAGATCATGGCCACAGGCGGTTTCTTTACGCCTTATGACACACCGATCCAGCAGCAGCTGAACGATGAAGAATTAAAGGCCATTATGGACACGTCCCATGCCCTCGGAAAAACCGTAACGGCTCATGTATACACGAATGAACTGATGCAGAAGCTGATTTCCTTTGGCATCGACGGAATGGAACATGGAAGTCTGATGAACCGCGAAACGGCACAGCTGATCGAAGAAAAGAAACTGTATCTGGTCCCGACCTTCTGTCCTTACGAGGAAGCCGTTCATTATGATGCGGAAGAGATCAAGAAAAAGCAGCCGGAATTCCGCAAAAAGCTGGAGCTCTACAAAGACGCACTTCAGGCCGGCCGCGAAGTCATCTGCCGCAGCAAAATCCGTCTGGGCTACGGAACAGATTTTGTAGCTAACCATCAGAACTATGAAAGCGGCTATGAATACGAAGCCTGGTTAAACAGCGGAATGAAACCTTTTGACGCATTAAAAGCCGCAACCAGCGTCAATGCAGGAATTTTACAGCTTGCAGATCAGATTGGAACTCTGGAACCCGGGAAACTAGCCGATATATCCGCCTGGAAACGTGACCTGATGCACGACACGAAAGCATTGCTGGATTGTGCATTTGTTATGAAGGAAGGAACGGTGTATGCAACGGAAAGCTGTCTGGATTAAATGCAAATACAAAATTTGTCGAATCCGGCAGGAAAATACCGATAGATCCGACAAATAGTAGTGATTTCCAACTATTCGCGAAAGCATAGTTTAAC
This sequence comes from Prevotella sp. P5-108, assembly GCA_963645005.1. Classification (GTDB taxonomy): domain Bacteria; phylum Bacillota; class Clostridia; order Lachnospirales; family Lachnospiraceae; genus Brotaphodocola. The sequence continues at coordinate 12,979 of CAVIRL010000039.1, read as the reverse complement.
GAATAGTTGACAAAGAGCCCGGGACATGGTAATCTTGTATATGGTTTCCAGTGTCCCGGGTTTTATTGCTTTGCATATCGAGGAGGCGCCGTGTGGTGCATCCGCTGATTTTGCTGGAAACAATGATTTTAGTTCAGAAAGGATCTCTCGCTTCTATGAAACTTCAGCGACTCTTAAGCCTGCTGCGTCAGGCAACGGATCAATATAATATGATTGAGGACGGTGACCATATTGCCATTGGTATTTCCGGCGGTAAGGACAGCCTTACGCTTCTTTACGGTCTTGCAAAGCTTCAGAAATTTTATCCGAAATCGTTTCGCTTATCGGCAATTACTGTTGACATGGGGCTTGATACCATGGATTTGGATCCCGTAAAGGCCTTATGTGCGGATTTGGGAGTTCCCTATGAGATCATTCCCACTGACATCGGAAAAATCCTTTTTGAGGTACGTAAAGAGTCTAATCCGTGTGCCCTGTGTGCGAAAATGCGAAAAGGTGTCCTGAACCAGAAGGCAATGGAGCTTGGCTGCAATAAAGTCGCTTATGCACACCACAAAGATGATATCATCGAAACGGCCATGATGTCCTTGCTTTACGAAGGACGTTTCTACGCCTTCCCGCCGGTTACACATCTGGACCGCACCAATCTGACAGTGATCCGACCGCTGATGCTGGTATCCGAAGCCGATGTCAAGGGATTCCGAAATAAATATCAGCTTCCGGTCTGCAAAAATCCATGTCCCATGGACGGCCATACGCATCGGGAGTATGTAAAAAATCTGATTCGCTCTTTGAATGCCGACAGTTCGGGCGTCCGTGACCGTCTCTTTCATGCAGTGATTACCGGAAATATCGATGGATGGCCGAAACACTCGATTTGAGAGAGGCATCATTGCTGCTTCGAAGATACATTTCAGACAGGCATAAGAAAGGATTTTAAAATATGGCAAACATCCCCTATTACGAACAGAAGGATATCGAAAATATCAAAAAGCTTCGGGAAATGCTGAAAGAACTTCCACCGTTCTGCACCGAGTTTTTCCGTGGAATTGAGCCACGTACATCTACAAGGACCCGGATTGCCTATGCTTACGATCTCTCCGTCTTTTTTGATTTTTTAAAAAAAGAAAATCCTGTATTTTCCAGAATAGAACGGATGGATTTCAAACTGGAGCATCTGGATCAGATCACAGTGACTGATCTGGAAGAATATATGGAATACCTGAAATACCGATTTAATGATCAAAATCAGGAAATTATCAATAAAGAACGTGGAATTATGCGTAAAATTTCTTCATTGAAAAGCTTTTATAACTATTTTTTCCGTACCGAAAAACTCACCACCAATCCTGCTGCCCTCGTCCAACTCCCAAAGCTCCATGAAAAGGAAATTATTCGCCTGGACGTAGACGAAGTTGCCATGCTGCTGGATGCCGTTGAACAAGGAGAAGGCCTGACCGAAAAGCAGAAAGCCTTCCACAACCGTACTCGCCTGCGCGATCTGGCCATGATGACCCTGTTGCTGGGCACCGGCATCCGTGTCTCCGAATGTGTTGGTCTGGACATCAACGATGTAGATTTTAAAAATGGCGGCATCCATATCCACCGCAAAGGCGGCAAGGAAGTAACGGTCTATTTCGGTACCGAGGTGGAAAATGCGCTTCAGGACTATCTGGATGAGCGCTTTGGAATCATTGCAGAAGAAGGCAGCGAAAACGCCCTCTTCCTCTCTCTCCAGCGAAAACGCATGAATGTGCGCAGCGTAGAGAATCTGGTAAAGAAATACGCGAAAATTGTAACTCCTTTAAAGAAAATCACCCCACATAAACTGCGCAGCACCTATGGCACCAACCTGTACCGGGAAACAGGCGATATCTATCTGGTAGCAGATGTTCTCGGACATTCTGATGTCAATACCACCAAAAAGCACTATGCTGCACTGGAAGATGAACGCCGGAGAAGTGCACGGAATGCAGTGAAACTAAGGGAAGAGCCGCATAAGTAAAAGATCTGAGGTCTCGCCCTTGAGTCAGTGAATGGTTGTTTCTGATACTTCTGCATCCTCCTCAACATTTTCTGTCTCAATATCCTTGTTCATATCCTGCTTCCAGAGCTTTCCTTCTTTATAATGCTTCCTGCAGAGCGCTACATAACTTTCGTTGGAGCCCAGCATGATCTGGGCTCCCTCACGGACAATTTTCCCGTCAGCGTAGCGGGTATTGCACTGAGCCCGTTTTCCACACCAGCAAACCGTAGGAACTTCCTCGATCACATCTGCAATCTCCATCAGTCTCCGAGAACCCGGGAACAGATGGTTTAGAAAGTCTGTCCGCAGGCCGTAGCACAGAACCGGGATATTGTAAAAATCCACGATATCGGAAAGGGTGTCCACTTCATCCGGGGAAAGGAATTGCGCTTCATCCACCAGAATGGCATTGACCTCTTTCCCCTGATAGCGGTATTCTTCAGAGTCCACAGTCCAGACTCCGGTTACTTCTTTTAAAAACTCATCCACATAGCCCGCCGGAGCCGATAACCCCATCCGGGAACAGATCTCGTTTTCTCCGTCGCGATTGTCTGTCTGCGGCTTTAAAAGGACTGCATACTGTCCGCGCTCCTCGTAATTGTAGCGCACCATCAGAATGTTGGCAGATTTGGAGCTGCCCATTGCGCCGTATCTGAAATATAATTTTGCCATTCCCAAAACCTCTTTTTCCGATTTTATAAAAGGATCCGAATTACCAGCCATACAATTCCGATCAGAAGCAGCACTGCCGCAAAGACGGTGGAAAGTCCAAATAACACTGCTCCCACTGCCAGAGACAGTACAAAACCGATCAGACTTAAGACTGCACCCAGAAGCTTTCCGCAAACGCTGAGGGCCAGACCAACGCATTTAAAGATCAATACTAAAAAAATAACCGCAAACAAAATAGGCATGCCTGCAACTCCACCTCTTTCTATTATAAATTTTTTTCTGAAAGTTGGTCTTTCAGCTTTGGTTTTCCGCTTTTGCAAGTTGTTTACCGAAGCCTTATCCATAATTTCTTATCAGGAATGGGTAAAAGCGTGTTCCGAGAATATCCGGTGCAGAACCCATACTGCCAGGACCGTAGTCCCTACATCTGCCAGCGGCTGCGCGATCTGAATGCCGAGAATGCCGATGGCCGGTGTCAGGATCAGAAGGATCGGGATCAGAAACCAGCCCTGTCTTGCCGTGGAAACCAGCGTAGCCCAGGTGCCATAGCCCATGGACTGGGGTGTCATATTTCCCATAACCGTAATGCCCATAAGCGGCAGCGTGCAAAGCTGCATGCGGAGGGCCAGGGTACCGATCCGGATGACATCCATGTCATCCTTGCGGAACATTGCTACAATATTGCCGGAAAAGATCAGTCCGATCACCGCAAATACAAAAAGGACTGCCGTGCTGACCTTGATGCAGAATAAGCAGGCCTCCTTCACGCGCTTATACATACCGGCTCCGAAGCAATAGCTGCAGACCGGCTGGAAGCCCTGGCCGAATCCGATCATGGCAGAGCCGACAAACATCATAAAACGGCTAACGATGGACATAGCTGCAATGGCCGCGTCGCCGTAAGGCTGTGCCATGACATTCATCAGGATGGTTGCCACGCTGGCAATGCCCTGGCGTCCTAAAGATGCCACACCGCCGTAGAGGATCTGTCCGTAAAGCTGCAGGGTCGGGCGAAATTTCCGGATGTCAATGGAAATGCAGTCTTTCCGGGTATTGCACATAACAAGCAGGATACAGAAGCTGATAAACTGGGAGATTCCCGTTGCCAGCGCTGCGCCTGCAGTCCCCATATCCAGGCCAAAAATGAAAATGGGATCCAGAACAATATTTAAGATACCTCCGGTGGTGATGCCCACCATGGCAAACAATGCCTTTCCCTGGAAACGAAGGAGGTTATTCATGATGAATGACGTCATCATAAACGGTGCCGCGATCAGAATATAGGACGCGTAGGCCTCCGCGTAGGGGGCAATGGTTACGGTGGACCCAAGCATCATCACCAGCGCATGGATATTGGCCGTACCCAGGATCGCAATGACCAGTCCCATGCCAAACCCGGTAAAAAAGGCGATGGACGCAAGCTTCTCCGCAAGTTCCCGGTTGCCTGCTCCGATCAGTCTTGCAATATAGTTGCCAGAACCAATGCCGATCATAAAGGATAATGCCTGGATGATGGCCATCGCAGAGAAAATAATACCAACGGCACCGGAGGCGCTGGTTCCAAGCTGACTTACAAAAAAGGTATCCGCCATGTTATAGATGGAAGTCACCAGCATGCTGATGATGGTCGGAACGGCCAGCTTTGAGATCACGCGTCCAACCGGTGCATGGGCCATTTCATAGTACTGGTCATGTATTTCTTTTGTCTGTTCCATGATAATCTCCCTTCCGCCGCCTTCGGCTGGCGGCACAAATAGTACTGAACGTTAACTGTTCAGTACCTTCACAGTCACGGGCAAAAATTTAAGAAAATTTTCACACGAATTTCTTCTGTCAAGTCGTAATGTCAGACGAATTCTTTTTCTTTATTTATTCTTCTAACGGTTCGCCAGTTCTTCGGTGATATCCTCCCAGGTTACGCCGCGTTCTGCCATCAGAACCATCACGTGGTACAGGAAATCGGAGATCTCATACTTGATTTCCTCCGGATCCGGGTTCTTGGCTGCAATGACGATCTCGGTGGCTTCCTCACCCACCTTCTTTAAGATCTTGTCGATGCCTTTATCGAACAGATAGTTGGTATAGGAACCCTCCTTCGGATGAACCTTGCGGTCCTGGATCACGGTGAAGACATCCTCAAACACCTTTAACGGATTGGTTTCCCGGTATTCCTTTTCCGCCAGAGTCTGGAAGAAACAGCTGCGGGAACCGGTATGGCAGGCCGCGCCAATCTGGTGGACCTTTGCCAGGATCGTGTCATTGTCGCAGTCCAGATGCAGAGATTTCACATACTGGAAATGACCGGAGGTCTCACCCTTTAACCACTGGCTCTTGCGGCTGCGACTGTAGTAATGCATCTTTCCGGTGCGCAGAGTGTCTGCAAAGGCCTGTTCGTTCATGTAGGCCAGCATCAGCACCTCGGAGGTCTTGAAATCCTGAACAATGACCGGAACCAGACCAGCCTCGTTGGTCTTGAAATCGCTCCAGGAAACACTGCTGCGCAGAATGTCTACCGCAATGCCAAGAGCGCCAAACTCCTGCTTTTTTTCCATGTAATTTCCGTTCTCCGGCTTCTTGCTTACCAGAATGACTCCAGCCGCAGGCTCTGCTTTCAGCTCCTCTGCCAGTTTTTCTGTGTCACAGGACGGACTTACAACATAGTAGTGCATCTGCTCGTCCATGGTATGTATCACATCCACCGCCTCCGGAAGTACCACTTCCTCCAGAAATGCTCTGGAAGCGCCAAGCTGGGCATACTCCGGAATCCGCTTTGTCTGTGCTGCATCATTTAAACAGATGAAAATCTTCTCGCTGCCGAAGCGGTCAGCCGCTTCCTTGATCATATCCACGTTTTCCTCCAGGGAAGCATCCAGGAATACGCCCTTTGCCCCTGCGTAGAGATATTTTTTTACATCCTCCAGGCGTTTTACCCGTCCGCCGGCATAAATCGGAATGTCAATGGCCCGGGCCATCTTCCGGATCAGGCCGATGTTGTACTCATGCTCCTCATCTGTTTTGGAATCGTCCACAAATACCAGGCCGTCCGCGCCGTCATTGCCGCAGGCGGAGGCATAGGAAAGGATTTCCTCTTCTTTCTTTCCGGCGCAGACAAGCTGTGCCAGAAGGCGCTTAAATTCTGCCATGTTTTTTCTCCCTTACTCAAACCGCGCTACCGCATCCGGCAGGCTGATTTTCTTCTCATATAATGCTTTTCCGATGATGGCACCCTTGATGCCGCTTTCATGCAGGCGGACCAGGTCCTCCATGCAGGAAACGCCGCCGGAAGCGATCACATCCAGACCAGTCTTAACGGTCAACAGCTTCGTGTATTCCACGTTCGGTCCGGTCAGGGTGCCATCCTTGGAAATATCGGTATAAACAATGTGTTTGACGCCAAACTCCTTCATCTGCTGGCACAGCTCCAGCGCCGAAATGCTGCTGACCTTCTCCCATCCCTCCACGGCTACCATGCCGTTTTTCGCGTCCACACCGGCCACAATACGGTCCGAGCCGAAGGCTTCTACCAGTTCCTTCATAAATTCAGGACGCTCTACAGCCCGGGTACCGATGATACAGCGGGTGATGCCGAGCTCCAGCATGTTCTTCACTGCCTCGGCGCTGCGGATCCCGCCGCCCAGTTCGATCGGTACGGAAACGCTGGATACAATGGCGCGGATCGCCTCTTCATTCACCGAACGTCCGGCCAGAGCTCCGTCCAGATCTACGATGTGGAGGAAGGACGCCCCCTGGCTGACCCAGAGCTTTGCCATGTCAGCCGGAGTATCGGAATAAACTTTTACGTTGTCAAACAGTCCCTGTGTCAGACGGACGCATTTGCCGCCCTTCATGTCAATTGCCGGATATAACTGCATTGTGATCATTCTCCTTTTATCCTGTTTGCTGTTTTCTTTCATGCTGCGGATACTGCTTTCATCTCAGAACTGTCTTTCCCTACAGAACACCCTTCGTGGACAGTACATCCGTGATGCGGGCATCATACCGAGTCGCGTTGTCCAGTGCCTTGGCAAAGGCCTTAAAAGCGCCCTCGATGATGTGATGGTTGTTGATGCCGCTTAACTGCTTCACATGCAGGTTCATCTCTGCGCCGTAAGATACAGCGTAAAAAAACTCCCGGATCATCTCCGTTTCCAGATCCCCGACCTTCTCCCGGTCCAGATTCAGGTCATATACCAGATACGGGCGTCCGCAAAGATCCAGGGAACAGAGAAGCAGCGCTTCATCCATGGGAAGGATCATGGTGCCGTAGCGGACAATGCCTTTTTTATCTCCCACTGCCTCTTTGATGGCTCTTCCCAGCACGATGCCGGTGTCCTCGATGGTGTGATGGGTATCCACCTCCAGATCCCCGTCTACGTATAAGCTTAAGTCAAACAGGCCATGCCGGGCAAAGCCGTTTAACATATGGTCGAAGAATCCGATGCCGGTGTGGATATCGGCCTTTCCGGTGCCATCCAGCTCCAAAGTCAGGCGGATCCTCGTCTCTTTTGTATTTCGTTCAATCGTGGCGCAGCGTGACATATGCGTTCCTCCTGTATTCCTCGTTCTTTTTCTGCCTGGCAGTCCACAACTCCTGCGGCCTGCATCTCCCGCTTACTCGAAGCGGACGCGGATGGAGTTTGCATGGGCCGTCAGGTGCTCTGCCTCCGCAAAATTCTCAATGTCGGTGTGTACGGCCTCCAGTGCTTCTCTGGAATAATAGATGATGCTGGATTTCTTGATAAAGTCATCTACGCCCAGCGGGGAGAAGAACTTTGCGGTTCCGTTGGTCGGAAGCACATGGTTCGGGCCTGCGAAGTAGTCCCCCAGCGGCTCGGAGCTGTACTCACCCAGGAAGATCGCGCCGGCATTCTGAATCCTGGTCATCACTTCAAACGGATTCTTTGTTACGATTTCCAGGTGCTCGGAAGCAATGGCATTGGCGGTTTCAATGGCATCCTCCATGGAATCCGCCACCAGAATATAGCCATAGTTCTCCAGGGATTTTTCCAGGATCGCCTTTCTGGAAAGCTTCTGTACGAAAGCTTCTGCTTCTGCGGATACCTTTTCTGCCAGCTCCATGCTGGTGGTTACCAGAATTGCGGAAGCCAGCTCGTCGTGCTCTGCCTGGGATAAGAGGTCTGCTGCCACATAGCGCGGGTTTGCAGACTCGTCTGCCAGCACCAGGATCTCACTCGGTCCGGCAATGCTGTCGATGCTGACATGGCCGTATACAGCCTTTTTTGCCAGAGCTACAAAAATGTTGCCCGGTCCTACAATCTTATTGACCCGCGGGATGGATCTGGTACCGAATGCCAGTGCCGCAATGGCCTGGGCGCCTCCCACTTTATAAACCTCGTTAGCACCTGCCAGATGGGCCGCGATCAGGGTCACCGGATTCACCTTGCCGTCCTTTCCCGGCGGGGTCACCATGACGATCTTCTCGACTCCGGCTACCTCGGCCGGGATAATGTTCATCAATACCGAAGACGGATATGCTGCCTTGCCGCCCGGCACATAAACACCGACACTGGAAAGGGCAGTCACCTTCTGACCCAGGATGGTGCCATTCGGCTTACTGTCAAACCAGCTGTAGCGTTTCTGCTTCTCGTGATATTCCCGGATATTTTTCATGGATTTTTTCATAACAGCCAGAAGCCCCGGATCCACCTGGGAAAGTGCCTCCTGAATTTCAGCCTGGGTTACACGGATGTTGTCTGCAGACAGGTCTGCTCCGTCAAATTTTCTGGTATATTCAAAAAGGGCTTTATCTCCTCTTGCGCGGACATCATCCACGATATTCTGCACAGTCCCCTCGTAAGCACTGTAATTGTTCGGATCACGCTTTAATAAATCCGCAAGGATATTGGCCCTGCTCTGTTCGTCTAATTTGATGATTCTCATGGTTCTTTATGCCTCCTGGATGAGATTTTTTAATTGCTGTATGATCTTCGTAATACGCTCATGCTCCATCTTCATACTGACCTGGTTGACCACCATGCGGGCAGAAAGCGGGCAGACCTCTTCAAGTACCGTCAGCCCATTTTCCCGCAGCGTAGAACCGGTCTCCACGATATCCACAATGACCTCGGAAAGGCCAACGATCGGAGCCAGCTCAATGGAGCCGTTTAACTTGATGATCTCCACCGTCTGATGCTTTTTGTTATAGAAGTAATCCTTCGCGATGGCCGGATACTTGGTAGCCACGCGGATCAGCTCATGATGCTGCAAAAGCTCTCTGGCTGACTCCGGACCGCACACGCACATGCGGCACCTGCCAAGTTTTAGATCCAGTACCTCGTAAAGCTTTCGTCCCTCCTCCAGGATCGTGTCTTTTCCCACGATGCCAATGTCGGCTGCGCCGTACTCCACGTAAGTCGGCACATCGTTGGCCTTCGCCAGGAAAAAGCGGTACCCCAGCTCCTCGTTGGTGAAAATAAGCTTCCGGGTTTCTTTGTCCTTCATTTCCTCGCAGGTAATCCCGATTTTCTCAAACAGCTCCAGGGATTTGTTTGCCAGCCGTCCCTTGGCCAGCGCAAATGTCAGATATCTCATAATGGCCGACCCCCTTTAATGAATGTAATCCCGAACGGTTTCGGTGTATGCCTGGGTAACGGAAACGCCGGTCTCCGTGTCGTAAACAAGTGCCCTGCTGCCATCCTCCGGAAGACTGATGAGGCGGTGCATCTGGAAGCGTCTCGCATAATCCAGATAAGCATCCATGGTCTCTTTTTCTTCTCTTGGGGTTAGCTGCGCCGGAATTCCGGCGTTACGGAACTGGCAGGCCAGGCGGATGGCCTTGTCTCTTGCCGCCGCATCATACAGGATGATGGTGTCGTTCATTTTGACATCGATGCAGATCTTCTGTCTGGAAAGGGCCAGAAGCAGCTGATCGGCCATGATGGCAAATCCGACAGCGGCTGCCTTCTTTCCAAACTGTTCTAACAGCTTGTCATAGCGGCCGCCTGCCACGATGTACTCACCGGTTCCGTATGTGTAGGCCTTGAAGATAATGCCTGTATAATAGGAATATTTGCTCAGCATGCCGAGGTCGTAGGAAACGTAATCCCCCAGGCCGTAGCTGTCTAAAATCTCCTGAACCTCCTCCAGACGGTGGATGGCACCCAGGGCCCGCCCGTTGGTGGTCATGGACTTTGCCAGACGGATCTGGTCAATGTCACCGAACAGCTCAGGGAGCTTTAAGAAGAGCTTCTTTAACTCTTCGCTCATGGTCTGCTCAGACAAGAGTTCCTCTACACCAAAGTAGTTCTTATTTTCAATGAGGACACGGAGCTGCTCCTGGGTCTTTTCATCCATGCCGGATTCTTCCACCAGACCGCGGTAAAACTCCACCTGACCAAGCTCCACCTGGAACTCCTTTAAGCCGGTCTCCTTTAAGGCATCGATGACCATGGCGATCATCTCTGCATCGGCATCAGCGGTATCATCCCCAATGAGTTCGACACCGGTCTGAGTGGACTCCTTTAAGCGGCCCTGATAGCTGGTTCCATTGATGAAGGTCGGGCCCAGATAACACAGGCGCAGCGGCTTGGTCTCATCCATGTAATACTTTGCCACGCAGCGGGCGATGGGCGGCGTCATATCCGGCCGCAGTACCAGGGTGTTGTTGTCCCGGTCAAAGAACTTGTACATCCCCTGACTTCCCACGCTTCCGCGCTCCTTCTTGAAAATATCGAAAAACTCAAATACCGGTGTCTCAATGCTCTGATATCCATAAAGGCCAAATACATGCTGGATTTTCTGTTCCACGGCAAGCTTTCTGGCACATTCCTCCGCATAAATATCGCGCACACCCTCCGGGGTATGCAGTAGCTGGTTGTTCATGTTCATAATCCCGTCTCCAATGCTTTCTTGTGGTAAAGTGCTAATTCGTTAACGTGGTTTTAATTATAGGAGAAAGTATCTGAATTGTCAATCAATATCTTTCCTTTGTTTGGCGCCGCCTGGCATGTTCTGTATTGAAACCATAATTTATTCTGCAACGTCCCGCTCCTTAAGATCCTTCTGTATCGTATCCAGATAATGCACCAGAATGTCCCGGCAGGCGCAGATCTGATAGGTTTTATCGACCTCATCATAGGTAAAACTCTTGCGGCCCCCTTCTTCCATCCGGTTCCAGAACTTCTCCACATCCCGGAAGGGAACATAATACATTTCATCCGGTGCTGTAAAATGCAGGATGATAAAGGCAATCCCTCCCTGCTCCTCAAATTCCTTCATGAACCTTATCTGATGCTCATGGATGTTTTGCAGGGGGAAGGTTTTTACTGCGCATTCTTTTGCGTCGAAGCAGACCGGAATGCCCTGCACGGTGCCAATGTAGTCAACGGTACTCTTCTGGTCAAAATAGGCCAGTGTTATATGCCTGGTAGACTTTTCAATCGTGATGGGCGTAATGGGGGTTGGAATCTTCTGGATCAGGGCCAGCTTCTTCGCACGGTAAACGTCGTTGGTGTGATTGATCATATCCTCCAGAGTGGAGCCGCGAAGCCCTCGGCTTTTCCAGGTGCCCATACTAACGCACTCCCTCCGGCAGGCTGCCGAGAACCCTGGTAAATTCCCCCGGAAGCGGTGCCGTAAAGCTCCTTCCGCTTAGGTGGGCCAGCGGCTCTTCCAGCTCGGGAAATATCAGCTTCCAGGAATGCAGCATCTGGGACTGAATGTGGTACCGGCGTCCGGCCTCCTCATTCACTCTGGAATTTCCGTACTTCCTGTCCCCCACGACCGGATGCCCGATGGAGGCCAGATGCGCACGGATCTGATGGGTCCGTCCGGTGATCAGCGTTACCTTTAAAAGGGTATAGGCCCCGGTCTCCATCAGCGGCTCATATTCCGTGCAGATGGGCGCACTGTCCGGGAGCTCCTTCTGGCTGATGGTCACCTGGTTTGTCTTTTCATCTTTCTTTAGGAAGCCTTCAATCCGCTTCTTTTCCTGCACGGAACCGGAAACCACACAGAGATAATACTTGTGGAGGGAGCGGTCCTTGAACATGGCAGAAAGCTTCTGCAGGCCTGCCAGGGAACAGCCGGCTGCCACCAGGCCGCTGGTGTTGCGGTCCAGGCGGTTGCAGACAGACGGGCGGAAGCTGCGCAGATCTTCCTTTGTCAGCTTTTCTGAATCCAGCAGATGATCGATCAGATACTCTACCAGGGACTCATCGTGCTCCTTCGCCTTCTGGGACAGCATGCCGGACGGTTTGTTGATCAGAACCACATGGTCATCTTCGTAGATAATGTGCAGCTTTGTCTTCTTCACCTTCTGAATCTTCACTTCTGAGAACTTTTCAATGGTCTCATCTGCCAGAAACAGCTTGATTTCATCGCCCTCAGAAAGCTTTTCCGAACCATCGCATTTCTTTCCGTTCAGGACAATGTTTTTCTTGCGCATCATCTTGTACAGAAAACCCTTGCCTGCCAGATTCAGATATTTGGCCAGCAGCTTATCCAGCCGCTGCCCGGCTTCATTTTTATTTACCGTAATGGATCTCATGGGAAACCTTCTCCTTTGTCTTTGCTTACATGGACAGATTCTTCATCAGCGCCGCTGCGTAATCTGCCACACCGTCATCCTCATACTCGGAGGCAGGTTTTAAATTGTCCAGTCTGCGGAAAAATGCGTGGGGATCCCGGATCAGCTTCACGCTGGGAGCCAGCTTGTTGGCTCTAAAAAGCTCATTGACCGCTTTTTCCGCTTTGGTAATATCTGCCTTCGGATTACTGCAGAATGCAAATACTCCGTTCGGATGCACGGCAACTGCGTCTAACGGCAGGATCTGCTCCTTTGTTGTAACAATGAGATCATACAGCATAATGCATTTTTCTTCATAGCCACGGGCTTTTTCGTAGAACGAGCGATCCGCCGTGCGGTACTTCCAGGAAGCCAGAAGCGGTGATGCCAGGTTTGCCATGGGAAGCACGGTCAGGATCGCCATAACCGTCAGAATATTCCTGGCCGCCTGTTCGGAAGTCAGCTGCCTTGCAATCAGCTGGGCGATGATGGCTGCCGCAAACAGGCCGGTCAGAAGCACCCGGGATTTCTTGTGCTGGTCCCGGTAGCCATACTGTCCTTTTTGGATCTTCATACGCGTTTCTCTCCTCTTTCTCTCATGTGAAATCAACACTCCGGCTGCACTCGCGCCAGAGGATCTTTGCTTTCTAGCCCATGTTTTCGTACGGTCAGCGCAGCAAATGCGCAGATCTACTGAACAGTTACTATATTTCATATATTCCAGGACGCATAATGGTGAATTTCATCTCGGTTCC
>CAVIRL010000038.1:12478-19941 GCA_963645005.1 Prevotella sp. P5-108 | reverse complement strand
CGGAACAATTCGTGTAACCAAAAGTTCGGGTGTTTTGACACCCGAACCAATTTTACAACAGTGAACGCAAAAAGCCCCGGCTTCCGCCAGGGCTTAAAACCGCAGAATATCACGTTCTGCTCTTATTTTATTCCATTTCACTTCTGCGTAAAATATCATAGGGGCTGACTTCGCTTCCGAGGTCCACCCACAAAACCTGCTTCGGATGCGGTGCGCTCTCCATGGCGCTGCCGTCCGCATCGGTGATGCCTTTTACGGTAACCGGCACATTGCGGCCGTCCGGCTTCATGATCTCGATCTGCTCGCCGACACTGAACTTGTTCTTCTGTTCAATGCGGCAGCAGCCGTCCTCCCGGACTTCCTCCACCGTGCCAAGATAGGTGTAGTTCTTGACGTAGGTGTTGCTGTCGTAGATCTGGCTGTCGGTACCTGGCTTGCCGAAGTAAAAACCGGTGGTAAACTCCCGGTAGGTGCATTTACCGATTTCTTCCTTGTACCATTCCATATTCTTCCGGTACAGGGCCGGATCTTTCTTGTAATCGTCAATGGCCTTGCGGTAAGTGCGGGCTACGGTTGCCACGTAAAGGGCGGTCTTCATGCGGCCCTCGATCTTGAAGCTGTCAATGCCGGCATCGATCAGCTCCGGGATGTGCTCGATCATACACAGATCCTTGGAGTTGAAGATATAAGTGCCGCGCTCATTCTCATAAACCGGCATATACTCGCCCGGTCTGGTCTCCTCCACAACGGAGTATTTCCAGCGGCACGGATGGGTGCAGGCACCCTGGTTGGCATCTCTTCCCACCAGAAAGTTGCTCAGCAGGCAGCGGCCGGAGTAAGAAATGCACATAGCTCCGTGGATGAAGCTTTCGATCTGCATGTTCTCCGGAATATGGGCGCGGATCTCCTTGATTTCCTTTAAGGAAAGCTCGCGGGCAGATACCACACGCTTTGCGCCAAGCTGGTGCCAGAACAGATAGGTTCCGTAGTTAGTGTTGTTGGCCTGGGTGCTGACATGCAGCTCCATGTCCGGCAGCACACGCTTCGCGATGCTGAACACGCCCGGATCAGAAATGATGAGAGCGTCCGGACGAATATCCTTCAGCTCCTCAAAATACTCCTCCACGCCGGTCAGGTCATCGTTGTGGGCCAGAATGTTGGCGGTGATGTAGACCTTGACGCCCCGCTCATGGGCAAAGGCGATGCCTTCCCTGATCTCCTCGTTGGTAAAATTCTTTGCTTTGGCTCTGAGACCGAAAGCCTCACCGCCCAGATATACGGCATCAGCACCGTAGATGACTGCTGTTTTCAGCACATCCAGGCTGCCTGCCGGGATTAATAATTCTGTGTCTCTCATAATCTTTTTCCTGTTTCAGTCAATTTCCAGTTTTCTCTGCACCGCAGTTCTCGTCCGCCGCGCATTTTCTGTTTCGCCGTACCTCTCCCGGTACATTCCGGCTTCTACCGCTTCACACTCAGTGCCACGCCATCTCCGATCGGCACCACGCTGGTCTGAAACTCCGGCATATGGGTCAGGGTGTACAGATACTCCCGCATTCTCGCGTGGATAGTGCGGTTGCGGCGCTCCACTGCAAAGCGGGACTCAATGATGTCTCCGTCCTGCAGCACATTGTCGGAAAACAACATGCCTCCCGTGGATAACAGCCGGAGAATGTCCGGCAGCCAGTGGATATACTGTCCCTTGGCCGCATCCATAAAGATGAAATCAAAGGAGCCGTCCAGTTTCTTTAAAATCTCCCCGGCATCACCCTCTAACAGGGTAATGCGGTCAGAAAGCCCCGCCTCCTCAAAGTGGCGGCGTGCCACAGGGATGCGCGGCTCATATTTTTCAATGGTGATGATATCCGTTCCCTCCGGCATGACCTGCCCCATCAGAAGGGCGGAATAACCCACAGCGGTTCCTACCTCCAGAATGCGTTTTGGCTGCTTCGCCGCCACCATGGTCTGCAGAAAACTGGCCGTCTCCCTGCGGATGATGGGCACGCGGCCGGCTCTTGCCTCTCTTGCAATCCGGTCACAGAAGGCGCCGTGTCCCCGGTCCAGGGAATGGATATACTTGGTGATCCGGTCCTGATCCATCATGACGTTTTCTCCCCCTCTTCCTCAGTCTTCTCATTCAGGACCTGAAGCATCTTTTTCGATGACATAGAGGTATTTAACGTGTAAGTTCCCGGATGGATTTCATAATCATAGAACTTCATCTGTACCCGCATGGCGAGTTCATTGTCGATAAGTCCGTCTTTCTTCAGTTCGTGAATGGTGTCAGAAGCTTTCTGGCCGTCCGGTATTGTAATCACAATATCGCGGCCCGGTGCCTCCTCCACGGAGCTTTCATAAAACAGGGAATGACCGAAGGCATAGCCCCTTGTGATGCCCTCCGCAAGCAGAAGGACCACAAGGGCGTAGAGGATCAGCTTTCCCGAAATTCCGATGACCGTTCCGGTCACCTTATTGATATCTCTGGTGATATGGCTCATCTTTAGCCTACTCAACCTCCATAATGATCGGCAGAATCATTGGATTCCGCTTCATACGTTTCCACATAAAATCACTTAAGCTGTCGCGGATCATGTTCTTTAATTTGCTCCAGTCCGTTACATGATGACTCAGGCAGTCAGCAACGGCGTCATCTACCACGCGCTTTGCCTCATCCATAAGATCCTCAGACTCTCTCACGTATACAAAGCCGCGGGATACAATGTCCGGTCCGGCCAGAAGCTGGTTGCTGTAACGCTCCAGGGTAAGGACTACAATGATGATACCGTTCTGTGCCAGGTTCTGGCGGTCACGCAGCACGATGTTTCCGACATCACCAACGCCCAGACCGTCTACCAGGATACCGCCGTGCTGTACGTGGTCCACGACCTTGCAGGAATCCTCGCTGATCTCCACAACATCGCCGGAGGACATGATGAGCACGTTCTCCTTCGGCACGCCGATGGCCATGGCGATGGAACGGTTGGCTACCAGATGGCGGTACTCGCCGTGTACCGGAAGTGCGAACTTCGGATGCAGCAGGGAGTAGATCAGCTTGATCTCCTCCTGGCAGGCATGACCGGACACGTGGGTATCTTCGGTGATAACCTCAACGCCACGCATAGCCAGCTCGTTGATGACCTTTGCTACCTGCTTCTCATTGCCCGGGATCGGGGTGGAACTCATGATGACAACATCGTTCGGCTTGATAGATACCTTACGGTGCATGCCGGACGCCATACGGGA
This sequence comes from Prevotella sp. P5-108, assembly GCA_963645005.1. GTDB lineage: Bacteria > Bacillota > Clostridia > Lachnospirales > Lachnospiraceae > Brotaphodocola. Next base: position 16,698 of record CAVIRL010000038.1, on the reverse strand, counting down.
CAGAGCCGCCATGGACTCGCCCTGGCTTCCTGTCGTGATGAGGACGGTCTGCTCATCCGGATAGTTCTTTAACTGGTCGATCTCGATGAGGGTGCCATCGGAAATATTGATGTAGCCCAGCTCATCAGCCGTGCCGATGACATTGACCATGCTTCGTCCCTCTACCACAACCTTACGTCCGTATTTCTCAGCGGTGAAGATGATCTGCTGGACACGGTCTACGTTGGAAGCGAAGGTTGCGACAATGATACGGTTGTTCTTATGCTCCGCAAAAATGGCGTCAAAGGTCTTTCCTACTGTACGCTCAGAAGCGGTAAAGCCCTTGCGGATGGCGTTGGTGCTATCACTGAGAAGTGCCAGAACACCCTTTCTTCCCAGCTCGGCGAAACGTGCCAGATCAAAGGCATCGCCGAATACCGGGGTGTAATCTACCTTGAAGTCTCCGGTGTGCACGATGATGCCGGCCGGAGTAAACAGAGCCAGCGCTGCGGAATCCGCGATGCTGTGGTTTGTCTTGATGAACTCCACACGGAAGCAGCCCAGAGTTACAGACTGGCCGTGCTTTACCACTTTGCGCTTGGTGCTCTTCATTAAGTTGTGCTCTTTTAACTTGTTCTCGATGAGGGCAATGGTCAGCTTGGTGCCGTATACCGGAACATTGACCTTCTGTAAGATGTAGGGCAGTGCGCCGATGTGGTCCTCATGTCCGTGGGTGATAACAAAACCCTTGACCTTATCAATGTTGCGCTCCAGATAGGTAACATCCGGGATAACCAGGTCGATGCCCAGCATGTCATCGGTCGGGAATGCAAGGCCGCAGTCTACCACTACGATGGTATCTTCATATTCAAATGCGGTAATGTTCATACCGATCTGCTCCAGGCCGCCTAACGGGATGATGCGTACCTTCGGCTTGGAGCTGGTATCTGCCAGCACATTCTTTGCTTTGGAAGCTCTGGCCGGTTTTTCGGTCTTTGCCGGGCGCTCTGCTCTGGCTAGTTTCTCAGCTCCGGCTGCACGCTCTGCTTTTGCCGGCTTCTCTGCCTTTGCCGTTTTTTCTGCTTTTGCCGTTTTTTCTGCCTTCTCAGCTTTCTCACCACGCGCCGCACGCTCGCCTCTTGCCGGACGTTCTGCCTTCTCGGTTCTGGCTGCCGCGCTGCGGCCTCCTCTTGCGGTTCTCGGCTTTCTTTCTTCCTGCTGATTCTCGTTTTCAGCAGAATCTGCAGCTTCCTCACGTTTCGGTGCTGCATTTCTCGGTCTTCTCGGTCCTCTGCCGCGGGTATTTCTTGCCGGGCGTCCGCTCTTATCTTCTTTTGCTTCATCAGAAGCTGCCGCGCTGCCCTCTTCGCTCCGGGCGCTGGCTGCATTCTGCTCTTTTTCCACGTTCTGCTGCGCATCCTGCTTTGCTTCCGCCGGTGCGGTCACGCTCTGTGCCGCCTCCTTCTTACGGGAAACAAACTCTGCCAGCTCTGCCAGCACGGACTTTTCTTCCTGCTGCGGTGCCTGAGCGTATCCGTCAGCCGGTTTGTCATTCTGATTGTTCTGATTCTCCATGCTCAATATTTTTCCTCCAAAATTTATTAAAAGCTTACTTCTGAAGCTCTACTTCCATATCTTCCATCAGTTCAGTAAAAATCTTAAAAAGATAATCCATCTCGTCATCGTTCTCTACGAATTCATATACGGCATCGCTGTCCTCTGCTTTGGACACATCCTTTAAAATATAGCACTCGCCGTCTTCCTCTTCTTCTGAATCAGTTACCAGAAGGTAATTCATGCCATTGATGCGGGTCTCCTCCAGGACATAAAAATCCACAGATTCCCCGGCATCCGTCTGCAGGGTAATTTTCTCTTCCATCACGGTCTTTCTCCTGTTTTTTACTTCAGGGAGCCCAGATAAGACTGTAGGATCAGGGTGGCCGCGATCTTGTCGATCACCTTTTTCCGGTCTTCTCTGCGTACTCCGCTTTCGATCAGAATCTCATTTGCTTCTATAGTTGTCAGACGCTCGTCCCACAGAACAACCGGCAGACCGGTCCTGCGTACCAGCATATTGCGAAATTCTTCTGTTTTCAGCGCACGTTCCCCGATTGAATCATCCATATTCTTAGGATATCCCAAAACGATGGTTTCAACCTGATATTCTTCTACCAGGGCCTCGATCCGGGCAAGGGTCTTGCGCAGTTTGTTCTCTTCCTTCCGGGTAATGGTCTCCACCCCCTGGGCTGTCATACCCAGCGGATCGCAGACTGCTACCCCTACTGTTTTGGATCCATAGTCCAGTCCTAAAATTCTCATAAAATTTTCCTGCCATACATAAAACTGCCAGCCTCTCCGGACGGATATGGCTGGCAGGCATCTTTCGTTATATCTGCACAGATTTGTTATTTTAATCTGGCGTCAATGTAAACAGACATCAGTTCTTCCAGAATCTCATCACGTTCGACCTTCATGATCAGGCTTCTGGCACCTTTATGACTGGTGATATAGGTCGGATCTCCGGACATAATATAACCTACGATCTGGTTTACCGGATTATAACCCTTCTCCGTCAGCGCCACGTACACCTGTTCCAAAACCTGGCTGACATCCATCTTGTTCTCCTGTACTGCTTTAAAAAACTGTGTGTTATGAATTTCGCCCATGTTCTTCACGTCCTTTAACTATTCTTTTATATTCTATACTACTTTCCAGGATTCGTCAAGTAAGAGTACTTCGTCATTTAACGCCTCTTTCAGGACACCCTCGGCCATTTTATTCTTCAGATTTTCCGCATAGGGCACCACGGCTTTTACATATTCCATGGTATGGCCGATCATGTATTCCCGGCCGCCTATCTCTGTTTTTTCCTCCAGAAGCACTGTTTTTTTTCTGCCGATAAAGCTCTCGCGGTAGGCCTTTGACATCTGTTTTTCCAGGGATAACAGTACCTCGCTGCGGGCGCTCTTTACCTGCTCCGGGATCTGGTCCGGCATGCGGTCCGCACGGGTTCCGCCGCGTCTGGAATACTTGAAAATGTGCATCTCATAGAAGCCGATCCGCTCTAAAAATGTCTTTGTTGTCTCAAATTCTTCCTCGGTCTCCCCCGGGAAGCCCACGATCACGTCGGTGGTGATGGCAGGATTGTCAAAGTACTTCCGCAGGATATCGCAGCCTGCCGCGTATTCCCCGGTGGTATAATGGCGGTTCATGCGCTTTAACGTCTCATCACAGCCGCTCTGCAGGGACAGATGGAAATGCGGACAGAACTTCGGCATGGAGGCCAGAGCCCTCGCAAACTCATCGGTAATGATGCGCGGCTCCAGAGAACCAAGGCGGATGCGGCGGATGCCCTTCACCTCATGCACCTGCCGGATCAGGCTTAACAGATTCTCTTTCCTTTCCTCTTCTTTAAAATCCACACCGTAGGAGCTTAAGTGAATGCCGGTCAGGACAACCTCCCGGTAGCCTGCTGCCGCCAGTTCCCGCACCTCAGCCACAACCTCCTCCGGTCTGCGGCTGCGGACACGCCCCCGGGTATAGGGAATGATACAGTAGCTGCAGAACTGGTTGCAGCCGTCCTGGACCTTCAGGAAGGCACGGGTATGGTCAGCAATCTTATGGATGGAAAGACGCTCATACTCATGAGTCTCGTTGATCTCGATCACATGGCTGCTGTCCGTGCTGTCTTTGAAATATTCCTCCAGGATCGGAATCAGATCCTGCTTTTTGTTGTTTCCGATGATGACATCGACTGCCAGATCCGCTTTCAGTTCCTCTGCCGCAGCCTGAACATAGCAGCCGGCCGCAACCACCACAGCATCCGGATTCTGCTTCTTCGCCCGGTGCAGCATCTGTCTGGACTTACGGTCCGCGATATTGGTTACGGAACAGGTATTGATAATGTAGACATCGGCCTTTTCGTGGAATGGCACGATCTCGTATCCGGCTTCTTCCAGAAGCTGCTGCATGGCCTCCGTTTCATAGGAATTTACCTTGCAGCCCAGATTGTGCAATGCTGCCGTTCTCATATAATTCTCCTTTATTTCCTCTCGTTTTTCTAACAAACATTTAACCTGATTTCATCGAAACTCCCTATTGACTTTCCCCCGATATGTTTGTAAAATTTATCATAAGGCGGACGAAATATTTATCCATACGCCAAGATTAAAAAGGTGACCATTTAAGGAGGTTTCTCACATGAAAACAGTTCGTATTTCTTTAAATTCTATTGATAAAGT
>CAVIRL010000038.1:0-12468 GCA_963645005.1 Prevotella sp. P5-108 | reverse complement strand
AAAGTCTTTCGTAAACGACTTAACCAAGTTCGATGTTGATTTTGATCTCGTATCCGGCAGATATGTCATCGACGCAAAATCCATCATGGGTATCTTCAGCCTGGATCTTTCCAAGCCGATCGACTTAAACATCCACGCTGAGGCTGGTATCGATGAGATTCTGGAGACCCTGTCCCCGTACATCATCAAATAAGCAATCGTTTCCGTGATTTTTAATAAGGATACTCCGATTGGAGTATCCTTATTTTTTTCGTTTCAAAGCTTAATCACACCAGATGACTTCCTCGGTCTCCAGGGCAGTCCGTACCATCTCATCAATCTTCTCTTCCAGTTTGGTCTCGGATTTGTGGATGATATTCAGGTTCGGCTTCGTTACCGGATGCTTGGCCACGAAGATGGTGCAGCAGTCCTCGAACGGCTGAATGGAGGTCTCAAAGGTTCCGATCTTCTCGGAAATGTCGATGATCTCCTGCTTGTCAAACCCGATCAGCGGGCGGAATACCGGCATGGTGCAGACCTCATTGGTTGCTGCCAGGGACTGAACCGTCTGGGATGCCACCTGTCCGATGCTCTCGCCGGTGATGAGGGCCAGAGAATCACTCTTCTTCGCGATTTCCTCCGCGATCTTCATCATGTAGCGGCGCATGATGATGGTCAGCTCCTCATGCGGGCACTGCTCATAAATATAGAGCTGGATATCCGTAAAGTTTACCACATGAAGCGGGATCGGACCAGAGTAGCGCGCTACCAGCTTTGCCAGGTCTACCACCTTCTGCTTTGCGCGGTCGCTGGTGTATGGCGGAGCGTGGAAGTAAACTGCGTCGATCTTCACGCCGCGCTTTGCAATCATGTAACCGGCTACCGGACTGTCGATACCACCGGATAACAGCAGGGTTGCCTTTCCGTTGGTGCCCACCGGCATGCCGCCCGGACCCGGGATCATCAGGGAATAGATATTTACGACCTTACGGACTTCCACATGCACCAGAACATCCGGATGGTGCACATCTACAGAAGTCTCCGGGAATGCGTTTAAGATCACCTCACCGAAATCACAGTTCATCTGCTCGGAACGGACCGGATAATTCTTATCCGCACGTCTGGAATCCACCTTGAAGGTGAAGTGCTTGTCCGGGTAAACCTGATCGATGTAATCCACAACGACCTTCTTTAAGTTCTCATAATCTTTATCTTCCAGCTGCAGCATCGGACAGATCCAGGCAATGCCGAAAACCTTCTTTAACGCCTCGATCACTTCATCGTAATCGTAGTCGCTGAGGGCCTGCACGTAGATACGGCCGGACTCCTTGGAAGCAATGAAGGAACCCTCTACTTTTTTGAGGGCGTTCTTGATCTGCTTGATCAGCGCGTCCTCAAAAAGATAACGGTTCTTGCCCTTGGTACCGATCTCTGCGTACTTGATCAAAAATGACTGATATACCATATTTTCCCTTTTATCCTTTCTTAGCCTCTCTGGTAACGGCGCAGGACCGGAACCAGTTCCTTTAATACTTCAATTGTATAGTCAACCTCTTCCTTCGTGTTGAACATGCCAAAGCTCATGCGGATGGTGGAATCCAGAAGCTTCTGGGCCACACCGATTCCCTTTAAGGTTCCGCTGATGCCCGGATGGTTGGAGGAGCATGCAGAACCAGAAGAAACGTAAATGCCCTTATCCTCCAGCGCATGCAGGAGCACCTCGCTGCGCACGCCCTCAAAGCTGACGCTGACGATCTGCGGTGCGCCTGCCTCGCCCTTTTTGCTGTTGATAACAGTTCCCTCAAGCTCACCCAGGCGGTCGGTCATGTAATCCTTCAGTTCGATCAGTTTTTGTACCTTTTCTGCATGGTTCGTGTACATTTCCTTTGCGGCAGCGCCAAATCCTGCCACGCCGGGAACATTCTCGGTGCCGGAACGCATGCCGCCCTGCTGGCCGCCTCCGTAAATCAGCGGTTTGATTTTCACGCCATTGCGGATGTACAAGAAACCGACGCCCTTCGGGCCGTGGATCTTATGGCTGCTGACGGAAAGCAGATCAATGCCCTGTTTTTTCGGGCGGATCACATACTTGCCGTAGGCCTGGATGGCATCTACATGGTACAGGGTGGACGGATTCTTTGCCTTGATCACTTTGGAAATTTCCTCCACCGGCTCCACAGCTCCCACCTCATTGTTCACATACATGGTGGAAACCAGAATGGTATCCGGGCGGATGGCCTCTTCCAGCTCCTTCAGGCTGATGTGACCGTCATGGTCTACCGGAAGAATGGTCACCTCAAAGCCAAGCTCTTCCAGAACCCCCAGCGGATTGTAAACGGACGGATGCTCAATTGCCGTGCTGATGATGTGCTTACCAGCTCTCTGGTTCGCCCATGCCGTACCGATCAGGGCCATGTTGTTGGACTCAGAGCCGCCGGAGGTAAACAGGATTTCCTTTTCCTGCACCTTCATGCTGTCTGCGATGATTTTTCTGGCCTCGCGGATGTACTGCTCCGCCTCCATGCCCTTGCGGTGTTTGGCAGCCGGGTTTCCGTAGTCCTCTGTCATTGTTTTTACCACAATATCCTTCACACTGTCCAGGACCCTTGTGGTAGCTGAATTATCAAAATATGCTTCCATTATACCGTACCTCTTACTGCTCTAACTGGAACATCAGGATGGAAAGCATGGTCATGCCTGCGGTTTCCGTCCGCAGGATGCGCCGTCCCAGGGTAATGGGATGGATGCCTTCCGCCATCGCTGACTCCACTTCTTCTATATCAAATCCACCTTCCGGCCCGATAAAGATTCCCACACGCATGCCAGGCTTTACCTGTTCCAGGATGGTTTTTGTTTCTTTCATGCCTTCTGCCAGCTCATAGGGAATCAGATTCACATCGAATCCCTTCGCGTAGGCAAAGGCCTCTTTCATATTCAGTACGCTGTGCACCTGCGGGATCATCATGCGGCCGGACTGTTTGGCTGCGCTCTCCGCAATGGCGTTCCAGCGTTTTAACTTGGATTCTTCTTTTTTCCGGTCCAGCTTCACCACGGCGCGGCGGGTAGCCACCGGAATGACCTCATGCACGCCCAGCTCCACGGCCTTCTGGATGATCAGTTCCAGCTTGTCGCTCTTGGGAAGACCCTGGAACAGATACAGCTCCGCCGGAAGCTCGCTTAAATTGGTGTCCTCTGTCAGGATCTTTGCCCGGATCTCATCCTCTTCGATGGTTTCCAGCTCACAGATATAGCTGCGGGAAATGCCGTCGCGGATACCCACCTGCTCTCCTGCCTTCATCCGCAGGACATTGCGGATATGATTCACGTCCTGACCGGTGATCACGGCATAGCCCTCCGCGATCTGTGCCGGTGTTACAAAAAAATGATACACGCTGCTGCTCCTTATTTTCTGCGGGCGGTGATGGATACCCAGTCGCCCTGGTAAGTAGTTTCCACGATCTCAAGCTCCGGGTTGGCATTCATGGCATCCTTGACGTCCTGCTCCTTGGTGTTGATGATGCCGGAGGTGATAAACATGCCGCCGTGTTTGATATGCTTACAGATCTCGCCCTGCAGCATAATGATGACCGGAGCCAGGATGTTGGCTGCCGCAATGTCATAACACTCGTAACCGGCCTGATCCTGAATGGCCTTGTCGTCAATGATATTACCCTGAACCACATGGAAGCGGTCTGCCGGAATACCGTTGGACTCCAGATTCTCGCCCACTGCCACAATGGCATTCTCGTCCAGATCGGTGCCGAACACACGCTTCGCCCCCAGCTTTAATGCCGCAATGCCCAGGATGCCGCTGCCGGTTCCCACATCGATAATTTCAAAATCGGCGTTCACATATTTGCGCAGCTGGCGGATGCACAACTGGGTGGTCTCATGCATGCCGGTACCAAAGGCAGTACCCGGGTCGATCTGAATGAGCAGCTTGTCCTTGTGCTCCTCCGGAATGGTCTCCCAGGTCGGCTTGATGAGGATATCATCTACGGTGAACGGCTTGAAGTACTGCTTCCAGTTATTGATCCAGTCCTTGTCCTCAGTCTCGGACACGCTTAAGGTGCGCTCGCCCACGTTCACAAACTCTGCAATCTCATCCAGTCCTGCGTTTACCTGATGGATGATGTTCTCCAGATTGCTTAAATCTTCCACGTAGAAGCTTACCTTTGCAGTACCGTCATCCGGCGGAAGCTCCGGAAGGATGTCAATGAACATGCCCTTGGTGTCTGCGTCAGACAGCGGTACATTGTCCTCGATCTCAATGCCCTCAATGCCAATTTCATCCAGCATGCTGCTGATCAGGTCAACGGCCTCGGTCGTGGTCTTTAAGGTAAATTTAGTCCACTTCATAGATACTCTCCTTTTTCTTCTATATTATAAATGAAATATAAATGATGATTATGAATGATGTTGCGATCAAAAGCTTTTGACCCTGGTATCATATCATCAGATTCCCAGGAAAACCTTAATAAACAGGATTCCCAGAACAATCAGGATCAGCGGACGGACAATCTTCTGTCCGTTGCTCATTACCAGTCCGGAACCAATGTAGTGTCCTGCAATACAGAACACGGCAGCCGCCAGGCCAAGGCCATAGTAAGCCGTTCCATTGATCAGGAAATTGATCATTGCCACCAGGTTGGAGGTCAGATTGAGGACCTTCGTCATGGCGGATGCTTCATGCACATTCATATGCGCGGCCCCCGTCAGGACCAGAAGATAAAACGTACCGGTTCCGGGTCCGTAAAACCCGTCGTACAGGCCAATGACCAGAGATGCCGCCAGGCAGATGCACAGCACAGTGCGGCCAGACAGCTTTTCCCCGCCCGTTTCTGCCCCCATATTCTTATTCCGCAGCACATAAAACGCTACGATCGGCAGCACCACCATCATCATATGCTTGAGCACCGTATCGCTTACCAGTAGGGAAAGGCTGGAACCGATGTAGGAACCGGCAAGAGCTGTGAGACAGGCACACGCTGCTGTCAGGATCAGCCGTTTTCCCTTCAGATATCCCTGTTTCAGATAACGCCAGGTGGAGATGCCGGTTCCCAGCGTTGATGAAAGCTTGTTGGTTCCTATCGCGAAATGTGCCGGAACTCCGGCAATGATATAGGCCGGAAGAGAAATCAGTCCGCCTCCCCCCGCTATAGAGTCAACAAATCCCGCCAGAAACACCAGCGGGCATACAATGAGATACTGTAACATAAAAATGTTCTCTTTTCTAATAGCAATCGCTAAAAATTGACAAAATGCCACGGATACCAATATATCATAGAATCCGCGGCATTACAAGTTACCAATATGTTGGATTTTTTATATCAGATCGCGTTTCCGGACTTTTCCGCTCTCATTTTTCGGAAGAGTTTCCAGAAATGTGATTTTTTGCGGGATCTCACTGGCAGAAAGCACTTTAGCCAGATGAGTCCTGATCTTTCGCTTCATTTCCTGCTCCTGCTGCTGTCTCTCTGCTTCCATACCCGCTTCGGCCATCGGCAAATCCAGAACCACCCAGGCCATCAGCATATCATGACCGCCTCGGGAAGCCGCTTTCACCGCAGCCTCCTTCACGCCCGGCACATCCAGCAAGGCATTTTCCACCCGCACGGAGGAAACTTTTCTTCCATTGATATTGCAGATATCATCCCGACGGCCATCAAAGTAAAGATTGCCCGCCTCGTCCCAGTGGCCGTAGTCTCCGGCAAAGGCATTGGGGCCCGCGCCTATCACTCCGCAAGGCGTTGTCACATGGATCTCGCCATCCTCCAGGTGAATGGCAATACCCGGGAAGTTTCTTCCGATCAGGGTCTTATCTTCCCCCATATCCCGGCCGTGCACATAGCTTACATAGCTCAGTTCGCTGGCTCCATAATACAAGATCAGGTCCGCCTCCGGGAATACCGCCTGAACCGCCCGGGCCTCTGCGCCGCCGAAGCTCTGGGAACCGCTTAAGATCAGCCTGATGTGCTGGTTCCTCTGTTTTTCCGGCTCCCGTTCCCGCTCATACACCTGCTTTAACGCCCGCAGCTTTGCCGGGATCAGATAGATCCCGTCTGCCCGGCACGCTTCCAGCTGGCGTTTCCAGAGTCTCGGATCAAACATATCACAGGCAATCACTGCGGCCCCGGCAGAAAGCTGCCCCAGATACAGGTTCAGATTGCCGGTAAAGGCCAGGCTTCCCTGGGCGAAAAGACGGCTTTCTGCATGGATGCCAAAGATCCGGTTCTGGGTTTCAAAGTATCCGTACCAGCTCTCAAAGGTACGGAATAACAGCTTTCCTCCCCCGGTAGTGCCGGAGGTCATGACGGCCATGCAGGCGCCCTCCGGGATTTCTGCCTCAAAAAAAATCTCCGGCACCACCACATCGTTTGGAACAATCAGCGGCACTGCCCCGATCCCCTGACAGGCCAGAAAGGATGTAAGCTGCTCCATGATGGACTCTTCCCGAATCACAACCAGCTGCTGTTTCTCATTTTCCAGACAGATCTGTTTTTGTTTTTCCAGTGCCAGATCTGCCAGATCTCCATAAGTATAAACACGGTCAGAAAAGAGCAGGGCCTCCCGGTCCCGCTCCACAGACTGAATCATTTCCAGATAATTTGTCAACATATTCTTTGCCTTCTTCCCCATCTGTCCGCCTGTTTTATATCCGCTCCACCAGAATTGCACTGCCAATGCCTCCGGCCGCCGCCACGGAACAGATGCCATAATGCCCGCCGCAGGCTTCCAGAGATTTCAAAAGGTGCAGAAGAAGCAGCGCGCCTGAAACTCCATAAGGATGTCCGTAGGCCAGGGCGCCGCCAAACCGGTTGTATCGTTCTCTCGTTCCCGGAAAGGCCCGCTCAAACAGCACATCGATCACCGCAAAGGCCTCATTTACCTCAAAGGCATCGATCTGTTCATAAGTGAGCCCGGTCTTTTTCAGCAGCTTCTCCACCGCCAGAACCGCGGTTTTCGGACTCATGAGGGGATCCCCGCCCACGGCAGTTCCAAACCGCAGCACCGCCGCCGGAGTCAGGTTATGACGCTTTCCGTACTCTTCCGAGCAAAGTGCCACAAAAGCTGCACCATCGTGCATGAGGCAGGCATTGGCCGCGTTGATCACGGAACCACCCGGCAGAAGACAGGGCAGACGGTCAATGAGCTTCTGACTCATAGATGCACGGATGCCCTCATCCTTCCGGCTGCCCGCCACCGACACCTGGATGTCCGATAAAATTCCCTCCCGGGCGGCCTTTGCGGCCCGGTGATGGCTCTCCAGCACCCAGAAGTCCTGTTCTTCTTTCTTCACATGCTCCGTTATCGCGGTGTGCTCTGCTCCTTCCAGCATAACCTGTTCGCCCTGCTGTCCCGGCACAAACTGCGCCACCGTCCACACCTTGTCCTTCTCATAGTGCGGATGGTTGGGATTCCACATCCGGAGTGGCTGGGTGGAGGAGCTTTCCATGCCGCCTGCAAGAACCAGATCTGCCAGGCCGCTCTCGATCTTGGCGGCTGCCTGGGTGACTGCCTCCAGGGCGGACCCACACTGCAGATCCAGGGTTACTGCCGGAACCTGCTGATCAATGCCCGCGGTCAGTGCCGCCAGGCGGGCCATGTTTCCGCCTCCGCCCACTGCGTTTCCGCCGATGATAAAATCGATATCAGGCTCCGCAAGCCGGTATTTTTCAATGATAGCCCTAAGCACCTCTGCCCCCAGGACCTCCGCCGGTACATTCCGGTACATCCGGTCTTTCACACCGATAAAGCTTCGCATTCCGCCAAGGATCCATACCTTTTCCATGTTCCTTCTCCCCGTCTGTAAACTGTGGATTATTTTCTTAAAACTGCGGCACTACACGGCGCAGGATCTTTGCAAGACCTGCTGCCACGAAACATTTCACCACATCCAGCGGAATAAACGGAAGCACTGCCTGCACCATGATGGCCGGCCACGGCTGGTTGGTCACTACCTTCATCTGAACTGCACCAAACAGGTAGATCACCGGAATTCCCACAAAGATCAGGAATGCGGTCTGGGCCTTTAAATTCTTTACTTTCCTGCAGAACAGGGAAATGAGAATGGCTGCCACTGCGTTGCCGTAACGGTATCCGCCGGCCGGTCCCAGAAGCTTTCCGAGAGAACCGCCGATTCCCAGCACGCTTAAGAGAATCCAGCTTGCCATGATGGCCACGATCTGAAGCGGTGCGAAGAGCATTCCGATCAGGTTGACCACCAGGGTCTGGGCCGTGATGCTGGCAGTGGAAAATGGAAGCGGGATCTTTATGTAAGTGGAAACGATCAGCATGGTCGTCATCAGCGCCATGGTGGTGATTCCAAATGTGGTCCAGATCGTCTCTTTCTTTGCTGTTGTTCTGGCTGCTGTGTTCATAATTGTTCTCCTCCTTCGTCCTTCTCCCGCAGCTTCATCTGCAGGATGCGTCCCCGGTCCGTGAAAAGCTCCACAGTCCGGCTGTGTTCTCCTGTTTTCTGTTCCACCAGCTTTGCCGGTTCTTTGCACTGGAGAGGCAGGTAAAACCGGACCGATGCCTCGATGCAGTCCCCATATCCTTCCAGAATGCGGTTCACCATGAGAAATCCGGGAACCACAGCTTCTTCGCCGCGGTGGATGGGATTCTCATCTTCGGATGCCTGCAGATACGCGCTTATTTCTTCCGAGGTCACCAGAAATGCTCCAGTTGCTTTCTGATTGGATTCTGCTTTCACAGCCTGCTGCTGGCTCCCCGCCGCTGCCTGGCCTGGCTCCGGTTTCATATCCAGCTGCTTTCCGGCGGCTTCCCGGGCTGCTCTGTCTGTCCTACTCCTCGTTTGGAGAGACGCACCTGTAAGCATCACCCGGAGTTTATCGCCCATTTCCGGATTTGTAATCTCCACCTCCACAAGCCGCTGGTCCGCGCGAAGCACGACAAGATGACAGCTCTGCTGCAGATATTCCGATGCCTTCGATGGCTTTTCTTCCCTTCCAAAGGAAAGCCGGCATTTTCCGATCATCCATCCCCGGTATCTGTGAAGTCCCGAAAGAGTTTTTTCCAACACCATCTGCCGTTCCTGCCGCATCGTTTTCGCTCCCTTCCAGTGCTTTTTCCTGTTAAAAACGATCCCAGTATAGCAACCTTCAGCCAGATTGTCAACTTTAAAATGTTTTATGGTTAACAATCTTTTATTTCTCCCTTTCAGGAAATACCGCTTCGTGGATTGCCTCCGAGATGGTATAGCTCAAATTCCGGATCCGCTCATCCATATCTGGCGGTGTCACATAAAGGTTTCCAAACTCCGGTGCCAGAAGTTCCCGGATCAGAAGATACTGCTCCTCCGGGTCCAGTCCATCCACGTAAGAACCAAGTTCCTGTGTGGCCCGGTTCTTTTTCAAGGCTCCGGTCATGGCATCCACCGTATCGTAGACAATGGCCGCCGCCCCCACCACCGTTGGCACCCCGACTGCCAGGACCGGAATTCCCAGGCTTTCCTTTGTCAGGCTCTGCCGGTGGTTTCCCACGCCGGAACCCGGATGGATCCCGGTATCGGTGAACTGGATGGTGGTTCCCAGCCGATGGATGCTGCGGGCCGCCAGGGCATCCACCACAATCAGAAGATCCGGCTTTGTTTCCTGTATGATCCCCTTCAGAATTTCCGCTGTTTCCATGCCAGTCTGGGCCATGACTCCGGGGGCAATCCCGCTTAAAACCGGAAGATTGTGCTTTTTGCAAAATTCATTTCCATATTCTCCCTGCAGATGCCGGGTCATCTGCAGATTCTTCAGTACCTTCGGCCCCAGGGCGTCCGGCGTCACATCCTCATTTCCCAGTCCCACAACCAGAATCTTCCGTTCATCTTCTGTTTTCCCTGCTGCCTGCCGGATCAGGGTGAGCAGGCACTTTGCCAGTTCCGCAGATACCTCCTCATGGTAACTTTCATCCTTCTTCGCCAGGGCATCCGCCTCCAGAGTCAGATAAGTCCCCACCGGCTTCCCCATGATTTCCGCACCATGCTCATCCAGAATTTTTACTTCCGTCATGCGGATATCCGAATGGCACTCCCGCCATTTCCGCAGGGAAACGCCGGAGATTTCCCCGCCGTCTCCCGGGAACCGCTCCTGCTCTTCCACAGCAAGGTCCGTGCGTACCTCAAAATCCGGATAACTCCCGGGAGCCTGTTTTTTCTGCTTTGTTTCTTTATTTCTTCTCATTCTGCACTACCTCTTTTCCATCTCTGCACGCGGCTCATTCTTCTCCATGGTATATCCTTTTTCCGCTAATTCTGTGCCTGCCGCATTCCACTTTATCAACACGATTTCCCTTATTTTTTCACAAAAAGGGGCAATTTATGTATTGACATTTTGTGCCGGATTAGGTAGAATGCAATAGTATGTTTACATTGAACTGTCCGTGTCCAGACTTTGATGCAAACCAAAGACTATAAATCATAATTTGTTTAATTGGAGGTGCCCAGATTGGCTAACATTAAATCTGCTAAAAAGAGAATCTTAGTAAACGAGACCAAGGCTGCAAGAAACAAAGCTATCCGTTCTAAAGTAAAAACCGCTTGCAAGAAGGTAGAGGCTGCTGTAACCGCAGCTGATAAGGCTGCTGCACAGACCGCTTTAGTTGCTGCTATTTCCGAGATCGATAAGGCTTGCACCAAGGGTGTATACCACAAGAATACCGCTTCCAGAAAGGTTTCCCGCCTCTCTAAAGCTGTAAACGCAATGGCTTAATCATAAGACTGGAATATTATAAATAACAAAAAACTTCGGTTCCCAGGTGTGGGGAACCGAAGTTTTTTTATGCGGATTTATTATACGTTGAAACGGAACAGGATTACATCGCCATCCTTCACCACGTAATCTTTTCCTTCCAGGCCAACCAGGCCTTTCTCTTTTGCCTTTGCGTAAGTACCGCAGTCCAACAGATCCTGATAGTTTACCACCTCGGCACGAATGAAGCCGCGCTCAAAATCAGAATGGATCTTGCCTGCCGCCTGCGGAGCCTTGGTGCCAACTTTGATGGTCCATGCACGGGTCTCGTCCTCACCGGAGGTCAGGTAACTGATCAGACCCAGAAGACGATAGCTTGCCGCGATCAGCTTGTCCAGACCGGACTCCTTCAGGCCAAGGGCGTCTAAGTACTCCTGCTTCTCATCATCATCCAGCTCTGCGATCTCCTGCTCGATCTGAGCACAGATAACAAATACCTCACAGTTGTTTGCTGCTGCGTACTCACGAACTGCAGCAACATGCGGGTTGGAGGCACCATCATCTGCCAGATCCTCCTCGCCTACGTTCGCAGCAAAGATAACCGGCTTACAGGTTAACAGGTTCAGGGAATTGACGAAAGCCATGATGTCTTCGTCATCATTCTCGTAGGTGGAAGCCAGTCTGCCATCCTCCAGGATAGCCTTCAGTTCTTTTAAGATCTCCACTTCTTTTGCCAGAGACTTGTCGTTGAAGGCAGACTTGGAAGTCTTGGCGATACGACGTTCCAGAATCTCGATATCAGAGAAGATCAGTTCCAGATTGATGGTCTCAATATCACGGATCGGGTCAACACTGCCCTCTACATGGATGACGTTCGGGTCTTCGAAACAGCGTACTACGTGAACAATCGCGTCTACCTCACGAATGTTTGCCAGGAACTGGTTGCCAAGACCCTCGCCCTTGGAAGCACCCTTAACCAGACCTGCGATATCTACGAACTCGATAACTGCCGGGGTTACCTTCTTGGAATGGTACAGATTTCCCAGCAGCTTCAGGCGGTTATCCGGAACCGCAACCACACCCACGTTCGGGTCGATGGTACAGAACGGATAATTGGCAGACTCTGCGCCAGCCTTGGTCAGGGAGTTAAACAGAGTACTCTTGCCGACGTTCGGCAGACCCACGATACCTAATTTCATATTACTATTTACCTGTCCGAAAACCCTTGATTGATCGGGGTTTTCGCCTTTCTTTAGATTTCTTGCGTTTGCCCGTTTATCGGACTTCTTTCTTCATCTCAAAAAAGAGTCCAGCGCGACTATGTATTATAGCATAAGGCCCCTGCCTTTTCAATCTCAACTGAATTTTTTTGCAGCGTCTCCCGTTCTGTTATTTTTCGTAACTGTTCAGTACCTTCACAGTCACGGGCAAATACCTGCGCCATCTATCCTGATCACTTCACAAACAGGGATTGACGTGCCATCCATCAGAATGATCCTTCGCTCATAATTTTCAATCTTCTTCACGCTGCCCGTCACGGTAATGTATTCGCCGCCATCCTTCCGGGTATCCGGCAGAAAGTAGGTAATACTGACCTCCGAATGCTCCTGTAAATGCTCGGAGAGCTTCTGAATCCGTTCATCCAGATGCTGCGCTTCCTGCTCATCCAGCTCGATCCTCCGGCCAGTCAGTCTGGCAGTTTCTTCCACCGCTGCATCGTAGCCGGTCAGGGCTGCAAAGGGCGAGAACTGTGCTGCCCGGTCCAGCATGGACATCTGCGGATGCT
>CAVIRL010000037.1:0-20284 GCA_963645005.1 Prevotella sp. P5-108 | reverse complement strand
AAATAAAAAGCACCGCTCATTGCTATCACACATTATAGCCCCCAAATATCCGATCTGCAAGTGTGCTTTGGCTTGCGGTACAGAATGGCCGCCAGGATGATTCCGATCACCAGGCCTGCCACATGGGCAGTGTTGTCCACGCCGGTACTGGTAAAGCCAAGATACAGAGAAAATGCCGCCATGACAACAAGCTGCCGTGTGCTCAGATCCTCCAACCGTCCTCGGTTCACAGCCACCGCATAAATCAGGCCGCCTACCACGCCGAAAATAGCGCCGGACGCTCCGGCTCCCACGGTCCAGTCTCCTGCAGGTATCTCAAACAGCAGGGAAACCGCATTGGCTCCCACTCCGCAGATCAGGTAAAAAAGAAGGTACTTCACCTTTCCCAACGCCCGTTCCAGGTTATCCCCAAGTATAAACAAAACCAGCATGTTATTCACAATATGATTGATACCAAAGTGCATAAACATGGAGGTCAGCAGCCGGTAATACTCATGATTCTCCAGAACAAACGGCCCATACATAGCGCCGTGTTCCAGCATAAAATAGGCGTCTTCCGTGGAACCCGCCAGCTCCAGATACAAAAAATAAAGAATATTCAGGACGATCAGCGTGCCATTCACCCACGCCCGCGGCCGCCGCTGCGGCACCATATAATAAGGATTCTGATACTGGTTCATGTAAACTCCGTTTCCTGCAATTATATTTATACCGTATTTCATCCATTATCTTACCGTATCTCCCAGGAAAAATCCATGTACAAAATCCATTGATTGTACAGTCTGTGCGTACTATAAAGCTTTGATCATTTGTCCCATATGCGGCAATCCATTCACAACCATAAAAAGCCCTCACGGCAACGGGCGATTCCTTTCCAAATCGCACATGCCGTGAGGGCTTTTTTGTTTAAACCGGATAGGCCCGATTCACATAGTCCGCAACTGTCGGATCAATTTTCGTCTGCTGTGCTTCCCGGTATTCAAAATATTCTTTTGCCACGGACGGGAACATCGCGTAGGTCAGCACATCCTCATCCTGCTGTTTCCAGCGGGCACATTCTTTCTCAAACTGCGGAAGCTGCGGCGCGATCAGATCGGCCGGACGGCAGCTGATGCACGGAAGATCTCCCACCAGCTTTGCCTTGACTGCCGGATCCGGCTTTTTCACGGTCTGGCCGAACTCACCCTGAAGCAGGCGTTTCGACTCTCTGGTGGACATTTTATACCGTTCCCCGCAGAGCACATTCAGCACAGCCTGGGTTCCGACAATCTGGGAAGACGGCGTTACTAACGGCGGCTCTCCGAAATCCTTTCGCACTCTCGGGATTTCCTCCAGCACCTGGCGGTACTTGTCCTCCTGACCGTTTTCCTTTAACTGGGCTACCAGGTTGGACAGCATGCCGCCCGGAACCTGATACTGCAGGGTCTTGATGTTTACGCCCAGCATCTTTGGGCTTAACAGGCCGCTCTGCAGTGCCTCCTCTCGAATCGGCGCAAAATAATCCGCAATCTCAGCAAGCAGGGACTGATCCAGTCCCGGATCATACGGAGTCCCGCGCAGCGCCTCTGCCATCACCTCGGTAGCCGGCTGGCTGGTTCCCATGGAAAGCGTGGAAATGGCGCAGTCAATGCTGTCACATCCGGCTTCAATGGCCTTTAAATAAGTCATGGACGCAACACCCGCCGTATAGTGGGTATGCACCGCAATCGGAATATGCACGGTTTCTTTCAGGGCACGAACCAGTTCTTCCGCTTTGTACGGGGTCAGAAGCCCCGCCATATCCTTAAGTCCCAGTTCATCGGCCCCCATATCCTCAATCCGTTTTGCGATTTCTTTCCAGTAATCAATCGTGTAGGCATCTCCAAGGGTATAAACCAGAGCTACAATGGCCCTGCCGCCCTCAGCCTGGGTAGCTTTCATGGAAGTGGTCAGGTTTCTCAGGTCATTCAGGCAGTCCATGATACGGATATTATCGATTCCATTTGCCACAGATTTTCTGCAGAAATAATCGACCACATCATCCGCATAATGGCTGTATCCCAGAAGGTTCTGGCCCCGGAGGAGCATCTGGAGACGGGTATGCTTAAAGCCGTCCCGAAGCTTTCTCAGCCGGTCCCAGGGTTCTTCCTTCAGAAAGCGCAGAGCCGTATCAAAGGTTGCGCCGCCCCAGCACTCCACCGCATGATATCCAACCCGGTCCATTTTATCTACGATCGGAAGCATCTGCTCCGTAGACATACGGGTTGCAAGCAGGGACTGATGTGCATCGCGGAAGACTGTCTCCACGATCTTAACCGGTTTTTTCTTTTGATTTTCCATAATACTCCTCCAGGCAAAATTTTCTTAACACAGTACCAAAAAGGCAAACACGCCAAACAGAGCACAACAAATGGCTGAAATCGGAACCAGGGTCTTTAAAATCCGGCTGTCAGCTCCGACACACCCGGTCGTTGAAATTCCCATGATCACGCTTCCCGGAGCAAAGGTATCTCCCAGAACTCCGCCTACGGTCTGAAGCGCTACAGTAACCGCCGGATTGATATTCAGGATTTCCGCCGCTGTACTCTGGAAATTTCCAAGCAAAATGTTGGATGACATGTTGCTGCTGGTGATAAACGAGCCAAGCATTCCGAAGAACGGAGCTGCAATCGTATAATAACGTCCAAGAATCGCGATCACGCCCTGGCTCAATACGTAAATCTGTCCGCTGCTGCCCATAAATTTTGACATGACCAGCAGACACACGATTGCAATTGTGGAAGACGTGCATTTCTGCACGGTTCTCTTCCAGGCCTGTTTCAGGCCGTTAAATCCGATATAACCTTTTTTGCTGTAACAGCAGTAGGTAACAAAGGATGACAGGCATAAAAATGTTCCCGCGTAAGTCAGCGGTTTTAGCGGCGAGAAGCTGGCTGCCGCCTCAGTCACAAATCCATAACCGGTTACGGTCTGGGGGAAGGATAAGCTAAGGCTGACCTGGCTCAGGATACGGTTTACCGGCGGAATCAGAAGACAGACCACCGTCACCGCCGTTAACAGGTAATACGGCAGAAATGCCAGATGAAATCCCATGCTCTCTCCGGTTTCCTGCTCTGTCTCCGTCCGCTTCATGATCCGGCTTTCCGGAATCTTCCAGGCCCGCTGATAACGCGGATGACGGCTGACCAGGAACACAACGCCCAGTGCAACCGCCGCCGGGAAGAAAAAACAGACGGTAGCATTGACCGGAGCTAAAAGCAGCTCGCCGCCGCCCATGATCAGAGAGATCAGAAGAACTACCGGGGCAGCTTCTTTCAACGCCTTTCCTTTTCCGTACAGCCAGCAGCTGATCAGTACACAGACAAAATTGTAAAACCAGATCATGGCTGCCGCGATCACGGCGGCCTGGGCATTCTGCAGGCTGTTCATGCCAGCCTGGGCGACCAGCGCCTCCCAGGCCAGGGCCAGCGTACCAAATGTCGCTCCCCAGCAGTGGCACAGCAGAACAATGATAATACTGTAAAACGGCGCAACTCCGATGCTGAGCAGCAGCGGCGCGCCCACCGCTACCGCTACGCCAAACCCGGTGATTCCCTGTAAAAAGCTCGGGAAGATCCACCCAAGAATCAGGATCTGGAGCAGTTCATGTTTTGTCACATGCTGGATGCCCCGGCGGATGGCCTGAAACCCTTTCGATTCGCAGGTCAGTTCATAGGAAAATACAGCCGGCCATATGACCAGCAGAATTGTGGCTGCATTCCAGATGCCCTTTTCTGCTTCCAGGGCCAGGGCCAGCGGGCTGGATTTAAAACACAGCACCGCAGTGATCCCCGCCAGAAGCATCCCGATGGGAGCGGCTCGCGCCACTCCCCACCCAAACTTCATGATGGCCGTCAGCAGAAACAGCACCGGCACGATTGCGATCAGACAAAACAAAGGGGTCATCGGTAAACTCATAGATCTTACATCTCCTCAATCTCTGCAACCGCACCGGCAAAGATCTTCGCACGGTCATACAGAGACTCAATTACGCCGTATTCTTTCAGATTGTGCGCGTACTCTCCGCGGATTCCGCAGTTATCTACTACCGGAAGTCCTGCTGCCGCGATATTTCCGGCATCGGAAGCTCCGCCTAAATGCAGCTTCTCAAAGGTCTCAAAGCCTTCTTCCTCTGCAACCCGGTTTAACAGATTGAACAGCTTCACAGACTCTTCTGTTTCCTGAAGCGGCAGAAGCTTTGCGCGGTAATGATCCATTTTGGTTGTGGTTCCCTCAATGAAGGTTTTTGCCGCAATCTCATACATAGCTTTCAGGGTACGCTCTGCTTCTTTTTCATTGGTCACACGGATATCAAACACAGACTCGCAGTGATCTGCAATGCCGCTGGTATGTCCGCCGCCCTTAATCACAGCCGGTGTCACAGTAGTTCCCTGGGACAGATCGGTTAACTTAATGATCTCCTCAATCTTGAACACGGTCTCATTAATGGCATTTCTTCCTTTCAGGAAATCATTTCCGGCATGTCCGCCTACGCCGTCTACGGTCATATAATAGGTAAACTGGCTCTTTTTCTGTGTGCAGATCGCATTCTGCAATTTACCGGTTTCCATGTTGAAGCAGCATAACGCGCCGTGGCTCTCCTCGGTCAGAATCTTGTCACCATCATTTCCAACATGATCGGACTCTTCCTCTCCGACTACAATAAATTTAATCGGATGCTCTTTATAGCCCACTGCGTTTAACGCCTTCACCGCATACAGCGCAATGATCAGTCCGCCCTTCATATCCAGAACGCCAGGACCGTAAATCTTTCCGTCTTCCACGCGGGCCGGATTCGGGCCGCCAAAGGATCCCGTCATATGAACCGTATCGCAGTGGCCGGAAAACATGATCGGTTTGCCCGGACGGTCTGTGCCAAGGTCCGCGATCATGATGCCGCAGCGGTCTGGAGCTACCTCACGGAAACGGCATACAAATCCTTCTGCCTCCAGCTCTTTCTGAAACCAGGTCTGTGCTTTCATGACATTGTCACGCTCCGTGAAATGTCCCTCCAGATTTACAAATGTAGTCAGCTTGTCCACCATCTCCTGACGGTGCGCGTCAATATAAACTCCAATCTCTTCCAGAATTTTCTTCATTGTTTTTTCTCCCTTCTAATTGTTTTTCAGTGCTTTCTGTTCTTTTTTGCTCATCTTGTCCAACAGCTTCTTGTCCAGATTCAGTGCCGTGATCACCAGAATCACTACCAGATATACCGGCATGCTCACGTAATAACGGAACATCTGAATGGCATCTACCTCAAGGAATCCGGTAACCGTTGCACACATAACGGTAAACGGTACAAACATCGAAAATACCAGGCAGCCAACAGTAGCTGCTCTTGTCAGATCCAGCTTGCTCAGGCCGGCTTTGTCGTAAACCGTGCTCATGATGTTTCCGGTAAATACCTCAGAAAAGCTTGCGGAAGAAGAAAAGTTCGCAAGAAATCCAAGAACAATAACGCAGATAACTCCGCTTAAACGGCTGTGGATCTTCTTTACCAGCGGCTCTACCAGAGCATCCAGGATACCGCATTTGTTTAAAATTCCAAACAGGCCAAAGGAAAAGATAATCAGTACAGCAGTGCCAGTCATGCCGGAAATTCCGCCGCGGCTGAAAAGGGAGCTTGCCATGGCATTTTCAGACTCCAGAGTGTAGCCGCTCCACATAGCACCAATCACGGTCTTGAAAGACTGGCCCTGGAAGATAACAGCAACTGCAACTGCGCTGATGCTTCCGATCATGATGGACGGAATAGCCGGGAATTTCAGGATTAAAAGGCCAAATACCAGGATAACCGGTACGATGCACCAGATTCCCAGGTTGTAGTTGTCTCCAATTGCAGTAACCAGTTCTGTGATCGCGCTGGTATCTGCCGCCTGAGTTGCTCCGGATGCGCCCATGATCAGAAAAATTACAAAACTGATCACAGCCGCTGGAATGGTCATCGGGAGCTGGAAAATAACACTGTCAAACACATCCACTCCAGATGCGCCTGCAATTACGTTCGGGGTATCGGAAAGCGGGGATAAACCATCACCGATTACAGCTGCGCAGAGGATTGCGCTTGCTGCAAGGTACGGATTGATGCCCATTCCGGTTGCCACACCCATCAGGGCCACACCGATGGTTCCGCATGTACCAAAACTGGTTCCGGTAAAGCATGCACAGATCAGGGTAACAATAAATGCGGTTGCCATAAAATGTTTCGGGTTAATAACCTGTAAGCCAATTGAAGTGATATAGGCGATCGTTCCGCTGGCACACCAGGAACCGATCAGGCCTCCTATGATCAGAATCAGTAAAACCGGTACAATACATTTCGGTATAAAACCGATCATGCCGGACTGAAGTTCCTGATAGCTGTATCCAAGGTACATGCAAAGCGGAATTGCGATCAGCCATGACAGCATGAACATCACATGAATCTTGACGCCCAGTACCGCAGCCGGAATCATAATGAACGCAAAACACAATCCCATAACCAGTGCTGCATAACCAAATCCAGGACTCCTTTTCTCTTTCTCCATGTAAAACTCCTCCTTCTCATTTCAAAGCATTTTCTCTTTTCTGTATCATTTTCGTGCCACGCATTTGATATTATCAATATATCGTGTTATAATTGATAAATATATAAAGCATATTGCAATTTTTATAAAAAAATTGAGGTATATCGCATGATTTCAAAAAAGATTTCTTTTGACCCGGATCAGAAAGAACTAATCAAGCCTATTCTTCCTGGCCTGCCCATTTCCCTGTTTGCCTCCGTTTTCAGCCCGGATACCTACACCGGCATCAACTGGCACTGGCATGAAGCATTCCAGTACTGTATCGTTATGGAGGGAACCGTAGACTTCGTCATTCCGGAACACACCTACGCCGTCAGTGCCGGAAGCGGTATTTTTATCAACTACCAGCAGCTCCATATGATCAAGGCCCACAACGAAAAAGAGACATCCAGCTATATCTGCCTGGATGTCCCTCCATCTTTTATTTCCTATGACGAACACAGTCGTATTTTTCAACGTTACTTAAAACCAATCATGGACCAGCCCGTTCCCGCTGTCATGATTCTTTCCCGACACACACCGGGCAACTCCGGTATTCTGGATTCCATTTTGTCCATCCAGAAACTCCTGCAAAGCGAAGAAGCGCTGATTGAGATTGATATCCGCATCCTCGTTATGTCCATGTGGAAAGAAACCTGGCTGAAGCTTCAAAAACATACCAGAAGCATGTCCCGCACCACATTTTACAACAATGACCGGCTGAAAACCATTTTCCTGTATTTCCGCCAGCATTACAGCGAAAAAATCTCACTGGATGACATTGCCGCCCAGATATCCCTAAGCCGCGCCGAATGCAGTCGTTTCTTTAAAAAACAGACCGGCAGTTCCATGTTCGAATACCTGACCTCATACCGGATCAACAAAAGCATCGACCTGCTGCGCGATACCGATATGAGCATCGCGGAGATTGCCGGTGCCGTCGGCTTCTGCAGCCAGAGCTATTTCACCGACTGCTTCCGCAAAGCAAAGAAAATCACACCCAAAAAGTATAAAGAACTGTCTGCCAGACAGGCAAAAGGTGTACTGAAAATTGATAGTGGGTGCTAATAAAACAAGGGATATCATTGTTATTAAAAACAGATATCCCTCGCCTTATCGGCCTCATTCTATTTCGCTTTTCACCGTTATACCGCTTTATCCAGCCATTCTTTCACAACATCTTCACTGATTTTCACAGCCTCAGCAATCTTATCTGCCGGTAAACCCATTCCAGCAAGAGAAATCGCGGTTTCTTTGGCTTTTTCCAGTGCGCCAAGTTCCATTCCCCGCTTCTCACCTTCACTATAAATCTGATCCATCTCCCTGCACATTCGTTCCACTCCTTTCTGCGTATGCTTCAGTTCCCGCACCCGGTCTGCTAAAATGCTGTTATACATTTTGTCAGCATCCGCACAATGAAGATCATGCATCAGCCGTCCGAGTTCCGTATCATCCTGCCGCTTTGAATTTACATAAATTATATAGGATCCATCATTAAACCTTTCAGCAGTCTCTTCTACCACATTCTCTATATGGTAAATTGGAAGTCCGCAACCAAGTATATCATCTCTTGTAATAAAGATCACATAACTTTGCGGCAGCTTTTCAAACCCCTGTCCTGCTTCCAGTATATTCATATCCATTAATGCACTATGATATCTGGCTCGTTTTGGAGAAGCGCCCTCATTATCCTGCTGTATTTCCACATTGATCTGCCGATCTGCAGAATCTCTGACCACACAATCCAGAATTGCGGAACGCCCCTGTAAATTTTTGTAATCTCTCTGAATCACCTGTTCTGCCACATACAGATCCTTTTGATCCATAATTACCTGCAGAATATACTCTGTACATTCCTTCTTTTTCAAAACATTCCGCATGAATATATCATCCATGATCGTAAATCTTCTTAAAATGTCCTTATATTTTTCGTACCGTTCTTCCAGTTTCATTTTAACATCCCACCTCTTTTTTCTCAAGTTTCAAAACATTCCTTCTCCCGCCGCTACCGGAACTGATACCGGATTCCTGCTATGCTCAGGTCGGTTCCTTCCCAGATTTCGATGGTCTCATTGTTTTCCAGCATGCGGCCATCGACCATAGTTCCGTTTGTGGAATTCAGGTCCTGCACGTAATAATGCCCGTCTTTCTGATCAATGCGAAGGTGCAGGCGGCTGACGGTTTCACGGTCCAGAACATAATCTACCAGATTTTCCTGCTTGCCGATGATAAACGGATAATATGCTATGACAATATCCGCTTCCCCAGCATCCAGTGCCCTGAGACTTCGAAGGCCAATCCCTCTCTCATCACTTCCCGGGTTCAAAAGCACGGTCCCACTGCTCTGCTGTGGAAATGACACAGGTGATGCACTGTCACCTGGAAACACCGCATTTCCCCGCATTCCCCCGATTTCATCCGGGCGATAAGCAGGCACTCCATATTCCGACTGTGCTTCGCCCACATACATCATTTCCCACGGCATCTGCATTTCCCGTTCCTGCTCCCGCTGTTTCTCTTCTTTCCGTTCCTTCCTGCGCTGCTTCCATCTGCCAAACAGCCCGGAAGATTCCTTTACGGTATCTGTCTGAATCTGTCTGGCTCGCACCATTCCCGGCTTCCACTCTGTCTCTGCCCGGGCTGTATTCCTATCCCGGCTGGCTGTACGCCGCTGTTCCGGTCCACTTCTGTCTTCGGTGATTCCGGCGTTTTCCCATTCCGAACATCCCGGCTGCATTCCAAAATCCCGCATGTGCTCCATATCTGCTTCTCCCACTGCGCTGTTTCCGTCAAATTTCTGCTGCGCAAGACGGAGAATATCTCCCATTCCGTAATTTTCTTTTCTGGTTTCCTGATACAGCCCATAAGCCAGCACAACGGACTCTTTATCCTTGTGATCCACTTTCCCCAGCAGATACTCCAGAAAACGGCTGTAATCCTCCGGAAAATCCCGCTCCAGCCCCGGAACCAGGCACAGCCAGACCTTCAAGCTTTCCGGTTCTACATATAAATACTCCGGGGTGAGCAGCACACTGTTTTCACTCAGTAAATACTGCTCCATGTGATCCAGCGCATGAGCGATTCCCCACACCAGCGTCCGGATCTGGGCAGCCTGTACTGACTGCCCTTCCAGAAGTCGGGAAAGCGGCTGCTTTGACGTGATCTCGTAAAAGAAACGGACATCGGTATCTTTTTCCCTCACCTGAAAGCGGAGAATTCCATCAATCTGGTTCTGTTCCAGCATGTTCTGCTCAAATGGGATCTCGTCCCGCCTCTCTGCCTCCACGATCAGATAATTCCGCTTCATTTCTCTCTGATAACTGATGTTCATTCTTTTATATCCTCCACCAAACTCCACATTCTCAAGGCTTTTTCCGGCCGGAATACCGGCGCTGAAATTTCCAGGTTCCATCCTTTTCCTTCTGCCTGCCGCTTTATCGTTCTTTCCTCCGCATGTTCAATCTGATGACGTTCCCGCTCTACTGTCTCATGCAGCGCGAACATCCCGGCTGCCCGGGAATTCCAGCGCATGGCCTGCCCCATCAGCACCATAATCGTGAGCAGCACAATCGACATAACCCCAGCTGCCTCAACCGTAATGCTGGCTCGCAGGCATTTTTCTCTCCCGGCAGCAAACTTCTCCGCGGGCGCCTTCATGGTCGAAGCCGGTCTATCACCGACACCAGCTGGATGACTGCTTTCAGGCGGACTGCCGCAGTCCAGATTCCGGGCACTGCGGCAAACGGCAGAAACGGCCACTGCGTTTTCCCCCGCATCCGGCCGGTCTGGCTTCCCCGTATGCATCCGCTCACATAATATCCAAGACCTGCAAGTCCGCATAAAAAAACAGCCCCGCCAAGAAGAAAGACCGTATCCCACATTCCAAGATACCAGCCGCATATCAGAAAAAAGAAGCAGTCTCCTTCTCCAATTTCTCCGCCGCATTTGAAAAAAAGAAACAATGCCAGTCCCGGCAGCATTCCAAACAGAAACGGCCGGAATACTTCCACCCAGAGTTCCGGCAGCAGCATCCTCGACTGTGCCTCTGCCAGTACATCCGCTGCCACGCCGATTCCTGACGCAAAACAGATTCCCAGTCCTGCCACACCAAATATCTGAAAAGTCCGCACACTCACCTGCCTCATTTTCCAGTCCTGCCAGGACGCTGTCAAAAGAAACAGCATGAAAATTCCAAAGCGCATCACCGGAACCGCCATCTCCAAAAATCCCATCTTGAATCACATACCTCCCTTTTGCCCGGTCATCCACTACATAGGCGATAACCTGTTTGTGCCTATTTGCCTCCGCAGTACGAACACGCGCCCAGATACTTTACATCCTTTAATTTTACTGCCCTCACATAAGCCGTGATCGACTTACAGTCCTGTCTGCTGTGATAACGGCTGCCGCTTGACATAATATAAACCGTACTGCCCTTTCCGGCCTCTTTGCCGCAGGAGGCACATGGATAATATTTTCCGCCATTTGTATTGCGTTTATCCGCAACATTTTCCCATGACACCGCGGTCAGACGGTTGGAAAGATAATGACAGCTGCGGTCCGGGTGGTAGCGCGTACTGTTCTTCCCGACATAAACAATCTGGTCATCCTCTCCCGCCTCAGAATCACTCTCACCATAGCGTCCTTCTCGTCCGGTCCAGCATCTGCGCCTGCAACGTATAGTCCGGTGCAGAGAGGAGAGGCCCAGTACCGGAAACGGCATAGATATTTCATATTCCATCACCAGATCCAGAATTTCGTCTTCCTTTCTTACCGAAGATTTCAGCATGTTGACATGGGACACCTGCTCTGTATCACAGTAAGACATCACCTTTGTATAGGCATAAAGCGGAGCTGCCACCTGCTCCGCATTGAGACTGAACTTTTTATCAGTTTCTCCCGCACCGGAAGCATTTTCCTGCTTTCCGTCCTTCAGACTGTCCAGAAGATAGGCAAACTGGCTGAGTTCTTCCCCCGCCGACTCCAGTCCTGCCTGCATTTTCCGCTCTGTTATCATGATTTTTGCGGGAAGCATCAGGCTGACAGACGCAAAAATCAGAAGTGACAGGACAAATGCCGCTTCCAGTGTCAGAGAAGCTCCCAGCCATCTCTTTTTTCCGGAATTTTTCTGTTTCCGGGAGGTGAAAGGGAATGCCCTGCTGACCGGTCCACATTTCGTTTTGTGGAGCAAACTTCTTTTTCTTACATAAAAGGGGCTTCGTACTTGGAGAGGTACATTTGTTTTATTTTTTTGCTCTGTCTGTTCCTCACTGCCGTGTTCCTTCCAGCAAAGCATTCCTTTTCACCTCCTTTCCAGAAAGTGCTTCTATAACATAAACCTGCAGAATGATCCGGAATACGCATCAGTACCGACGTTCTGCTTTTACTGTCATCATCATACTGTTATCATGGTTTCCAGTCAGATTTTCCACAATAGCCGGTGAGAAGAAGAGATGTTTTCCACAGATATCCCCGGATATCTGCACCTGATATACCGCATTTCGCATGCGAAATCCACTTTTCCCCTGAGCCAGATTCAGCTCGATCACATCCATAATCCGGTAGTCCTGACGAACCGCCGGCGTCACAAACAGCAGAATTTTCAGCCAGGAAAGATAAGAAAGACCGCTGTCACCGCCTCCCGAATCCAGCTTTTTATTTTTAGCCATGGTGATAAGATTTTCTATGGTAAGTGTCCAGTCATCCTTTTTCTTAACCAACTTGACTTTTTTCCCTGCCAGCAGTCCCTTCACATCCATCAGGGCTTCCCCCAGCGACCATACAGACATGACAAAAAAAGTGGTTGCCAGAACCAGTGGTGTAATGGACGCGACTCCCGTGATCACGCTTGCCAGCATTCTCGCCTGTTCCCTCATATTCTTGTTTCTGAGAATATGAATAAGATTCAGCCCGGCCCGCACAGCCAGCAGCCGGTGTACCACACCGCTCAGATTATCCGGATCACTTGAATTTCCGCAGATCAGATACTCCACCTCATAATCCAACGCATGCCCGGACGTTTTTTCTTTCTGAGAAGCGGTATTCTGTCCATCTCCTGCTGCCTGTTCGGACTGTATTGCTCCTGTATCCAATGTCACTTGTGCAGCTTCTGCGTCCTGCTTCGAATCATCATCCTGCCCATCTGCAGCTTCTTCCGTACAGAACTGTCTGAAAAATCTCCCGCAGTATTCATTGATCAGGATGTGTTCTGCCATTCCACCGCTTCCGCTTTCTTCGTCATAACCTTCTGCCACCGATGGCAGAGACGAAGTCTCAACTGTTTTTTTCGATACAGTCCGCCCTTCCGGTACCAGAAGATTCAGGAGTCCTTCCTGATAAAGCTGTTCTACCTGCTTTAACAGGCTTTCCGTTTCTTTATCCTTGACTCCATGGGTAAATGACAGTGCAGGGATCTTAATGCTTTGCAGTCCGTTCCGCACCGGTCTCCACAGGCTCTCATAATCCGGTTCGCTGTCACCGTCCTCATCGTCATCGTCGTCCTCCCACTCCTCGATTTCGCGTTCCACCTCATAGGACTCTTCGATCAGATTTTCCAGTGTCTGGATCGTCTCTTCCGACCACGGATCAAGATTCCGGACCTCCTGGCGTCGTTTTCCATCCTCCGCCACATAAGCTTCATATTCGCTGATTTCCTCGTCCAGGGCATCTGCAGTTTCCGTGCTCAGGCGATCCTCCCGTTCCTCCTGATCTTTCCGGTCAGATGCAAGCGTTTCCGCCAGCTTATCTGCCTCCTTTTCATATTTTTCTACCAGGCCCGGCATCTTCTTCAGCTCCCGGATCATCTGATTTGCCGCACGCCGGAAACCATCTCCGTCATAAGAAGAAAGTGCTCTTAAACCCTCATTCTGGCTGTTCTTCTCACTCTCCAGATTTTCGCTGATGGATTCCAGGATCTTTTCCAGCTTCCACATATCCTTGGTCCGCTTCCGGTAGGTCTCTGCCATCTCGGTCACAGCCTCCGCCTCCTGGTCCTGATCCCACAGCTGTTCCACTTCATCTCCACGAAAATCCGGATTCCAGATTCCATACTTCATGTAATCCAGAATTTCTTTTTCCAGATATTTTCCGTGCCCGTCCGTAACCCGCACGATCTCCTCTGCCTGCGTCTGTTCCAGCGCCATAGGATACCAGTTATCTGTCTCCAGATATGGGGTCAGAAAGCCAGAAAAATCTGCCTCGATTTCTTCCCCGGTCTCATATTCTGCAAACAGCAGGCGATATTTCTCCCAAAGTTCTCTATGATACTGGCTGAATACCGAATCCATCGCGGAAGACGCTGCCATCTGCAGATACCATCTTGCGCCGGCTGTGCGTGCCGATTCCAGAAGCACGCACAGGAACGCAAAGAGAATCATCAGGATCATGCTGACAAACACGGTAACCTGTCCGTCCAGTCCCCGTTTTCCAGCCATACTTAATACACTTCTTTTGACTGGTTTTCAATCTGTTTGAAAATAGTTTCCAGCAATTTCCGGATCTGTGTCTTGAAAATAATAACAAGACCGATGAGAACCACAAGGATCAGCACCACCTCAATCACGCCGACACCATCCTCTTCCGCCCAGAAGGACACCCATTCATCAGCAAATCCATCTGCAATTTCATGCTCTTTCCAGTTTTTCATCTGTTCCATACACGTTTCCTCCTTTTACATTTTAATGGTCTATCTAATAGAGTTACATGAAAACGATTCTTATCCCATTGTCATCATGGCCGGCACCATAACAAAGATCATGACAATCAGCAAAAGCAGAAACAGCGGCATCAAAAGCTTCGTCCCAGCTTCTTCTCCCATTCTCCGGGCAAGATTTTTCCGCATCTCAAAGGCGTCTTCTACCTCTATACGTAAAAGTTCCCGCAGATTCTTGGTTCCCGTTTTCCGGTTCTGTTCCAGAATACTGCTCAGCTTTAAATATGGCTGCAGACGGCACCTCCTGCCAAATTCACGGTAAGCCGCACCTTCCGATGTCCCGTTTTCCATCTGGTAATAGGTCTGTCGCATTTCTTCGTACGTGGGACGCGCCTTCCTGAAACCGGCTATCTCATAATCGTGTACCATGCGGCCCCATGCATTGCGCACCGTCATCCCGGCGCCCACAAGCACCTGCAGCTTAGAAACCACCTCCGCATAATCCAGAAGCAGCATCTGTTCCCGTTTTTTCTCTTTTTCCTTCCGCTCCGAATCATCACGCAAAAAGAGAAGTGCTGCCAGCAGAATTCCCAGCAGCGGAATAACTCCGTAATTTTGCTTTTCCGCCGACCGGTAAGAAATCTTCCTTCCCTGATACTCCGTGGGAAGCTTTAAATATTCTCCATTTTTCTGTTCTTCATCTATTCTGGCAAGTTCCTCTGAAAACGCCCGCAGCCGCTGTTCCTGCGGACTCTGTGATTTCGGCAGCAATGTAACCGGTATTTCAAAATCCGCCCGAAAATCTCCGGTCTGAAGTTCTGCCTGCAGCAATACTTCCTGCTTTTTCAGCACCTCTCCCTCAATCGTTCCGGAAGAAGATAATAGTTCCGGCTCCGAAGAATGCCAGCGAACCCGCACGCCGCTTTCACGCAGATAGGATGGGAGCACAAGATTCTGCGTCACCGCATCAAGACTTTCGTTCTCTCCCAGAATCTGCTCTCCAAGCTGGTCCATTACCTCATAAAAAACAGCATCCGCTTCCTCTTCGGTATACACTCGCGGACTTACCTTCACGGTCACAGCCTGATCTTCTTCACCGAGGCCGCTCACGATCAGTTCCTGTTCCCTCTGGGTTCCTCCGTAGCCCTCCCGCTCCACCAGACCTCCCGACAGCTGCATGTCCTGATCAGGCCGAAACCAGCTTAAATATCCCCACAGTATCAGGCTCACTCCCACGCAGGCTGCTGCCAGAACCCGGCTTTTTTTCTGTGTCTCTGCCGCCCCGGATGGTGCCCGGCTGCGGTAATTTCCCGGTGCCTTCTTCTTTTCCGCTCCGAAATTCACACGTTCTCTCAAGTTCATACTCATACCTCAATATCCAGAATCCGCTCCGAGAGCCAGAAGGCAGTCAGATACAGCACCAGGCACATCGTCATCAGCCCCCGGCCCATTCCCGTACAATACATCTGGTCAAAAAACCCCGGTGAAGTTCCTTCCACATAAAAGACGATAAAAAATGGGATCATGTTCATAATCTTCTGCTCAAACTGGCGGGATGTAGTCAATGTGATAATTTCTTCTTTTACCTGCATCTTGTCACGAATCACTTCAGCCGTATGGCGCATGATGCTTCCAAGATCACCTCCGGTCCGTTTTCCAATACCGAGCACCTCCGCCAGATTCTGCACATCTTCCAGACCGCTTCGCTCCGCAAACTCCATAAGTACCTGCTCTACATTCCGGTTTGTGCGGATCTGCTGCACCATGCCGGAAAATTCCCGTACGATCAGACCCTGTTCCCCGTAAAGCAGACGCAATTCCTCCAGACTTGCTGCCATGGCATTTTCTATAGCGTAGCCTGCGCTTAAGGATGCTGCCAGGATAACCATTGCTTCTTTAAACTGCTGCGCCAGCATACGCTTTCGCCGTTTTAACCGCTGACTGCGTTCCCGCCACAGCAGGATGCCGCAGCAGAATGGAAGCATCACACCAAACGCCAGCATACTGCGATAGAAAATATAGGCAAACAGCGCCCCCACCGCAACACCTTTCCCCAGTGCCTGCAGTATTTCCTGAAACGACAACTGATAGCTGTCATAGTCAATCTGCTGTTTACAGGCTGTAGCCTGCTGCCCGGAGTTTTTCCTGTTTTTGAAGCATTCCGACCGCTGTGAGGCTGCCATGGACACGCTGCTTTGCACTGCCCGGCCTTCTGGTCTCATCCGCATCTCCCCTTTCCTCAAACCGGTACAGCGGATTCAGCCGTATCTCCCCCTCCTCATATCCGGTTACTTCCGTAATTTCCAGTACCCGGCGGCTTCGATCCCTCAGTCTTCCAAGATGCACCAAAACATCGATCGCAGAGGCAATCTGGCCCCGCACCGCAGTCAGGGGAATATCCGCTGCCATGAGTGTCATGGTTTCCAGGCGCGAAAGCATATCCCGGGCACTGTTTCCATGCCCGGTAGACAATCCAAAATGTCCGGTGTTCAGTGCCTGCAGCATATCCAGACACTCCTTTCCCCGCACTTCCCCGACAATCAGATAATTCGGTCTCATACGCAGCGATGCGCGGATCAGGTCGCTGATCTCCACGGCTCCTTCACCTTCTGCATTGGCACCGCGGGTCTCCAGACGCACCAGATTGGGAATCTGGGTGATCTGCAGTTCCGCAGAATCTTCTATCGTAATGACACGCTCTGTTTCAGGAATATACGCTGACAATGCATTCAAAAATGTAGTCTTGCCTGATCCGGTTCCTCCGCTGATAAAAATGTTATACCCGGACCGGACCAGCTTTCCCAGAAAATCAGCGGCTTCCCTGGTCAGGGAACCATAACTGATCAGACGGTCTATGGTAATCGGTTCCGGGAATTTTCGGATCGTTACAACCGGTCCATCCAACGCAATCGGCGGCAGAACAATATGTACACGTGAACCATCTTCCACCAGACGCGCATCTGCGATCGGTCTGCTCACATTTACCACACGGTTGATCTTGCTGACAATCTGCTGAATCATATCCTCCAGCTGCTCCACCTGTTCAAAGCCATGATCCCAGCGTTCCAGACGACCGCTCCGTTCCACAAAAATGTGATCTTTTCCGTTCACCATGATCTCAGTCACCTCCGGATCATCCACCAGTTCCTGCAGAATATCCAGACGCCGAAAGCTGTCAAAAAGCTTGTTTTTCAGTTCTATCCTCTGTCCCAGCGGCAGATACTGCTGCTCTGCCGCCCCGGCAACCGCCTGATCGATGCAGTCATACAGTTCATCATCCCCGATCTGGTCAAAACCGGCAAGCGTCTGCCGCACTTCTCTGCGAAGCTGGTCCAGCAGATTCTTTTCACGGACCGCTTCCTCTGTATTCTCCACCAGTTCCATCATCTCCTTCTTTCCTCTCTGTGCCGCAGCTCCCGTTTCGCATCACATCATCCGGCACAGCTCCCATCTAGCGCAGCTCCCGGACAAAATCTCCCAGTTCACTCCACAGAAGCTGCTCCAGATAGTTTTCCCGGGCCGGTAACGGCCCCGGTTCCGGCAGTTTTAAAAATCTCAGTTTTTCCCAAATCTCACTGCGCCCGGACCGCTTCAGATACGTTTTCCATTCTTCCAGCTTCGCCGCAGATACCACATCCTCTTTTACCGGTACATACACCACATCACAGATCGTAAGGATCTCTTCGGAACCTCCGCAGAATGTTCCGACATCCAGGATCAGTTCCTCGTAAGTCCCATCCGATGCGATCCGGCGGATCAGCCCGGCAAACACGTCCTGACGGATTCCATTCTTATCCTCTGCATAAGTAACCGGAGGAATGTAATCCAGCTCGCCCCAGTTATAAGTGACACTCCCCAGACGCACCGGACTGTACTCCCGCTGAGTGTAATAGTAAAGCAGATCCGAAAGACCGCCTGTATACACGGTTCCGGTCAGCGCCGAAAGTCCGGAAAATTCCTCCAGCGTGATGTAAAGGACCTTTTCCTCCCGGGCCAGCACCTGTCCCAAAGTCAGTGCAAAACCGGTCTTTCCGCACCGTCCTATCGGAGAATACACTCCCGTGATCCGGCTTCGCCTGCCGGTCACAGTCATGAGCGTTGGAATTTCCTGCGGCTGATACCAGGACATCACTTCCCGCAAAAGACTATCCGATGCCTGATACTTATAGACCACTGCCTCGCCTTCCTCAGCCACTCCATTCTCGCTGAGCCGTACAGTCTGTACCGCCTGGATCCCGGCAAGCTGCTCTTCGTTTACTCCGTCGCCAATCAGCAGAAGATCGATCGTTTCTTTCTGTGCAAACTCTCTCAGCTTGTCCGGACTGGTAAACGCTACCACCCGGAACGGAACCTGATCCTTCTGGTTTGCGAATTCCGCCAGGCGGTCTGCATAACGGTAGTCCACATCGTAGACTGCCATGATCTTTT
This sequence comes from Prevotella sp. P5-108, assembly GCA_963645005.1. GTDB lineage: Bacteria > Bacillota > Clostridia > Lachnospirales > Lachnospiraceae > Brotaphodocola. The sequence continues at coordinate 1,639 of CAVIRL010000037.1, read as the reverse complement.
TCATGTTCTTCCCCCTTCCTTCTTTTCCATTTCATCTGATAAAAGCCCGTGCTCTTTCCGCAAACTTACAGAAACCCTTGCCTGAAAAGGAACAGATAGACCAGCACTCCTGCTGCCAGACAGACTGCGAATGGTATATGGTGAACCGCATGCGGCTGACCGAGGGTATCATATGGCTGAATCGTTTTGCTGGCCATGGTTGTCTCCACATAGTGTTTCAGATAGAGGAACCGTTCTGCCGCCACACCACCACGTCTCATTCTCCAAAGGCTCCAGACAGCTCCTGTCAGAAATCCCAGTGCTATCGCATAAAATCCTGCGGAGAGACCCAGAAAACCTCCAATCACAGCCATCATCTTGCCATCCCCGGCCCCCATAACGCGAAAGCGGAACAGGCACATTCCAGCAGCCAGAAACACCACCGCGCCAGTGAAAAAAGCAGGGCCTTTCTGCGCCACACCTGCAACTGTCAAAAACAGAAGCCAGCCGTTCCACACTTTTCCATACTTCAGATCTGTCCATGCACAAACTGCCATGCCTGCGCATAATATCAGATGTTCTGTCCCATATTCTACGAGATACCACCACCTTTTCCGGTACATGCCTCCATCAGACACACGGCTGTACCCTGCTGTAACATACATCATGAAAGTTCTGCCGAAGCGGCAAAGAAAATACGGTAACTGTTCAGCAGGTCTGCGCACTTGCTGCGCTGACCGTAAGAAAACATGGGCTGGCAGGCAAAAATCCCATTGCCGTAGGCAATTTTCAATGGATTTTTGCCCGTGACTGTGAAGGTACTGAACAGTTACAAAATACGTTTGATATCCGGCCGACGCCGCCATAGAGAAACAGGCGCTGCCGGACTCCGCATCTGACAGATGCGTTGATCGTGGACCTATCATACCGGAGTTCAGGCTTTCCGTCAATGCAGGGATCCGGCATAAAGTGACAAGGTTCGACTCTCTGAACCCTGGAAGTACCCTTTAAATCATTGGACATCCCATCATGAAAATGCTATACTGAAACCATCGGAATCAAGAAAAGGAGTGCCATCACCATGAACGAATTATATGAAGCCATTGAGGCAAAGATCAAAGCATCCGGCTATCCGCGGGAAATTTCCGGTGAAGCTGTCTACAATGACATATGCGACCAGATTGAAGGAAAGGAAAACGGAGATTATGTGGTCCTCTCCAAATTTGAGGAGGATGTGGTTTTTGAATACCACATCACCATCTCCGATGAGGAGTTCAATCTGGGGGTTCTCACCATGCGTACCCCAGAGGGTGTCTTTGAGACGGATTTTGACAGATAAACCAACTTTGCTGCGCACCGCACAATGCCGCCTGTTCTAAAAACCAGGCGGTATTTTTTTGCCATCGCTTAGGACATTTTGACGAAAATTGTTATTTTCATCCATTCTCTTTTGGTTGACATGAACAATCAATCGTGATAGAATGAACTTAGTTCAATTTTTTAAACCAAAGGAGGTTTTTATGGCGGACTCCAAAGAACTACAGGAACTGTTTCACAGCTGTATGCCGCTGTTTATCGCCCTCGGAGATGAGGTCCGCTTAAACATCATCGAAGCATTGTGCATTGCCTCCCAGAACGGCCACACGGAAGGGCTGAACGT
>CAVIRL010000036.1:14403-20325 GCA_963645005.1 Prevotella sp. P5-108 | reverse complement strand
GTATGATGAAAGAAAAGGTATGGAGGGACTAATCATGTCACCTATTCAATGGTTTATGCTTTTGGTAGTACGAACTGCAGCAAAAATCATATTGATTTATAGAATGGAATCTAGTATATTAAATTACGAAATGGATTTTACGGCACAGGCCGAAAAGGAGATACTCTATGATTAATGTAGCTGTTGACGCAATGGGTGGTGACAACGCCCCGGGCGAGATTGTAAAGGGCGCGGTTGAGGCCGTGAACAAACGGAGCGATATCCATGTGCTGTTAGTCGGACAGGAAGAAGTGGTAAAGAAAGAGCTTTCTTCCTATACTTATCCGAAGGAACAGATCACGCTGGTACAGGCTTCCGAGGTGATCGAGACGGAAGAACCGCCGGTGAATGCAATCCGCAGAAAGAAGGATTCCTCCATCGTAGTAGGAATGAATCTGGTAAAGAACGGTGAGGCGGACGCTTTTGTGTCGGCAGGCAGTTCGGGAGCGGTTCTGGTAGGCGGTCAGGTGCTGGTGGGACGCATCAAAGGTGTGGAGCGGCCGCCTTTTGGCGCACTGATCCCGACGGAAAAGGGCGTATCCCTGCTGCTTGACTGCGGTGCCAACGTGGATTCCCGCCCATCTCATCTGGTTCAGTTCGCACGCATGGGTTCTATTTATATGGAACATGTAATAGGAATTAAGAATCCGAGAGTCGGGATCGTGAATCATCGGCGCAGAGGAGGAGAAGGGCAATGCCCTGGTCAAAGAGACCTTTCCGCTCTTAAAACAGTGTACCGACATCAATTTCACCGGGAGCATCGAGGCAAGAGAGATTCCCCACGGCGGGGCCGATGTTATCGTCTGTGAAGCCTTTACGGGCAATGTCATCTTAAAGCTTTACGAGGGAACCGGCGCAGCACTGATTTCCATGGTTAAGAAGGGTATGATGAGCTCCCTGCGCAGTAAGATCGGAGCATTGCTTGTAAAACCGGCTCTGAAGGAGACCTTGAAGACATTCGATGCCAGTCAGTACGGCGGCGCACCGATGCTGGGCCTGAAGGGGCTTGTGGTCAAGACCCATGGAAGCTCCAAGTCCACCGAGGTCTGCAATTCCATCATCCAGTGTGTGACCTTCAAAGAACAGAAGATCAACGAAAAGATCAAAGAATGTCTGGACAGCCAGGTACAGAAAGAGCAGAAAGCAGAGGCATGATATGTGCTGCAGCTTGCGCAGCAAGTGGATTCCGGTACTCGTTGCCGGATCGTATTTGAATCCGTAAGTAAACAGTCCGGGCTTCGGGCAGTTACAAAATAAGAAAGAAAAGTTAGGAGAGGAAAGTTATGGAATTTGAGAAGTTACAGAACATCATCGCAGAGGTATTAAACATTGAGCCGGATGAGATCACCATGGAGACCACCTTCGTAGAGGATCTTGGCGCAGATTCCCTGGATATCTTCCAGATCATCATGGGTATTGAGGAAGAGTTTGATATCGAGATCCCGACTGAGGTTGCTGAGCAGATCGTAAGCGTTTCCGATGCCATTGAGCAGATCAAAAACGCACTGAACTAAGTTGGGGCTGGAACAGCCGGATGAAAACAGGATGAAAGAAATGTGGCTGTGAAGATACTGGACAGTTACAAAGATATAAAAGGGGCTGTGCATTCCTTGCGCGCCCCTTTCCCATAATCTGTGTGCGGAGCTTCTGAGGGCACACAAATGAAGAATGATAAGGAGTTAATGTACATGAATCGTGATTTAAACGAACTGGAACAAAGGTGCGGTTATACCTTTAAGGACAAAAATCTGTTCTGCCGTGCCCTGACCCACAGTTCCTATGCCAATGAGCACAAAAAGGACAAGGTGGTCTGCAATGAACGTCTGGAGTTTCTGGGAGATGCCGTTCTGGAAGTGGTTTCCAGCGATTTCCTGTATCACAAATACCCGGAGAAGCCGGAGGGAGAGCTTTCCAAAATCCGTGCCAGCCTGGTGTGCGAGCCGACTCTGGCTTACTGTGCGGCAGATCTGGAGCTGGGAAGTTATCTGCTCCTGGGAAAGGGTGAGGAGGCCACCGGTGGAAGAGAGCGCAATTCCGTGGTTTCCGATGCCATGGAGGCACTGATCGGTTCCATCTATCTGGATGGTGGTTTTGCTAATGCAAAAGAGTTCATTCACCGGTTTATCCTGAATGATATGGAGCATAAGCAGCTCTTTTACGATAGCAAGACTATTTTACAGGAGATGATCCAGGCCACTGCAGGCGCACATCTGGAATATGAGATCCTGCGGGAAGAGGGCCCGGACCATCACAAGATCTTTGAGGTGCGCGCACTGTCCGGCGGCGAGGAGCTGGGACGCGGAACCGGCGGAACCAAGAAGGCAGCGGAGGCTGTGGCCGCTTACCACGGCATTTTGAAACTGAGAGGGAAAGAATGTATTTAAAGAGCATTGAGATACAGGGGTTCAAATCCTTTGCCAACAAGATCCTGTTTGAGTTCCACAACGGCATTACCGGCATTGTGGGACCGAACGGCAGCGGCAAGAGCAATGTCGCCGATGCGGTGCGCTGGGTGCTCGGTGAGCAGCGGGCTAAGCAGCTAAGAGGTGGCTCCATGCAGGATGTCATCTTTGCGGGAACCGAGATCCGGAAGCCCCAGGGCTTTGCCTATGTGGCCATTACCCTGGATAACTCCGATCATCAGCTTGCCATTGATTACGATGAAGTGACGGTCTCCCGGCGTCTGTACCGCTCCGGTGAGAGTGAGTACAAGATCAATGGAAGCACCTGCCGCCTAAAAGACATCAGTGAGCTGTTTTACGATACCGGTATCGGTAAGGAAGGCTACTCCATCATCGGACAGGGTCAGATCGACAAGATTCTAAGCGGCAAGCCGGAGGAACGCCGGGAACTTTTTGATGAAGCGGCCGGAATCGTAAAATTCAAGCGCCGCAAAGCCATTGCCCAGAAAAAGCTGGAAGATGAGAAGCAGAATCTGGTCCGTGTAAGTGACATCCTTTCCGAACTGGAAAAACAGGTGGGACCTCTGGCCAGACAGTCTGAGACTGCAAAGAAATATCTGGCTCTGCGGGAAGAATTGAAAACCTGTGATGTGAACCTGTTTTTGATGGAATCTGAAGAAAACGGAAAGCAGCTGCAGGAAATCAGCAGGAGGGAGTCCATTGTTTCCGGAGATCTGCAGGACGCAAATGCGGAATCGGAGCATCTGAAAGAAGCTTACGAAACGCTGGAACAGGAAGTTGCGGAACTGGACGGTCAGTTGACGGAAAAGCGGAACCGGATGAACCAGGCTGAAATGCTCAAGGGAAATCTGGAGGGCCAGATCAATGTATTAAAAGAGCAGATCAATACCGAGAAGATGAACGCGGAGCATATCCGCTCCCGCATTGAGTCCATTGCCCGTTCCCTGGAAGAAAAACAGGGGCAGATCCGGCAGTACCAGGAGGATAATGCCGGTATTACCGAGTCTGAGACGGCCAGCAGGAGCAGCCAGGAGGCAGCCGAGGCAGAACTGATGGCTCTGGATGAAAAGCTGATGCTCATGGAGCAGCAGATTGAGGATGCCAGAACCAGAATGATGAACGGCATGAATGAGAGTGCCTCCATCCACGCCCAGGACCAGCGTTTTGAGGCTATGCTGGAGCAGGTACAGGTGCGCCGTTCTGAGGTATGCCAGAAGCTTCTGAAATTTAAGAGTGATGAATCGGTGCAGGATGAACAGCTGGATGCCGAGCGCAAACGGCTGGCGGAGACAACGGCCCGCCTGGAAGCACTGGAACTGGCCCAGACGGAGTGCGAGGGACAGGTAACCCAGTACGAAGAGGAAGTGCGCCGGATTACCCGTTCCTTAAATGAAAAACAGCAGGAATACCGTACCGCCTACACGAAGCTGGAATCCTTAAAGAATCTGGCTGAGCGTTATGAGGGCTACGGCGGCAGTATCCGCCGTGTCATGGAAGTGCGGGACCGGGTGCGGGGCATTCGGGGCGTGGTGGCAGATCTGGTTACTACCGAGAAAAAGTATGAGACTGCCATTGAGACGGCTCTGGGCGGCAGCATCCAGAATGTGGTGACGGATTCCGAGCAGACCGCCAAGCAGCTCATTGAGTATTTAAAGAAGAACCGGTATGGCCGTGTGACCTTTCTGCCTCTTACCAGTATCGGGCAGGGCGGCGGATTCTCCAAACCGGAGGCCCTGAGGGAGCCGGGAGTGATTGGTCTGGCCAGTGATCTGGTTCATGTGGAACCGGAATATCAGGTTCTTGCAAAATACCTGCTGGGGCGCGTGGTTGTGGCAGATACCATTGATCATGCTATTGCCCTGGCGAGAAAATTCAAATATTCCCTGCGAATTGTTACGCTGGAGGGCGAACTCTTAAGCGCAGGCGGTTCTATGACCGGTGGTGCCTTCAAGAACTCTAGCAATCTTCTTGGCCGGAAGCGGGAACTGGAAGAGCTGGAGGCAGCATGCCAGAAGGCATTGAAGGCTTCGGACCGTCTGCAGGAAGAACTGACCATGAATGAGGGCCTGTCCCAGCAGAAGAAGGAAGAACTGGAAAGCCTGAAGGAGGAACATCATCAGGTATCCCTGCAGGCCAACACCCTGCAGATGAGCGTCAGCCAGCTGGAGGACAAGCGGGAAGAAATCCGGGATTCCTATCAGGATCTTGCGCTGGAGAACAGCCAGTTGGAGAGCCAGATCAGCGAGATTGAGACAGGAAGAAAGAAGCTGGCTCTGGAACGGGATCTCTTAAAGAAAGACAGTGACCAGGAACAGACACGGATGGAACGCGTGTCCGGCGAACTGGAAACCCAGAAAAAAGTCCGGGAAGAAAAGGCGAAAGCTCTGGAAACAATCCGTCTGGAGGCTGCAAACTTAAAACAGCGGGTTGACTTCGTACAGGAGAATATTTACCGTGTGGAGCAGGAAATCCAGACATTAAAAGAAGAGCAGGATGAGCTTCAGAGCCACGGTACGGATTCCGGCTCGGTCATTGAGGAGAAAAACCGGGAGATTGCGAACCTGCAGGATCTGATCCTTCATGCGGAGGAAGAAAAACAGAAAATTGCCGCAGAGATTGAGAGTCAGGCGGCTTTGAAGGAGGAAAAGTCCGGTCAGCAGAAGTCCTTTTTCGGAAAACGGGAAGACTTATCCGGCCGCATCGGCCGCCTGGACAAGGATTTGTTCCGTCTGCAGAGCCAGCGGGAAAAGCTGGAGGAGCGGCGGGAAAGCCAGATCACTTATCTGTGGAATGAATACGAACTGACTCCTGGGGCGGCAAAAGAGCTTCGAGGCACAGAAGAACTTTCCCTCTCCGAGGTAAAAAAACGGATCGAGGAGTTAAAGAGTTCCATCCGCGCCCTGGGAAGTGTCAATGTCAATGCGATTGAGGATTACAAAGAGATTTCCGAGCGGTATGAATTCATGAAGACCCAGCACGATGACCTGGTGGAGGCGGAAGCTACCCTGCAGGGCATCATTGAGGAGCTGGATACCGGCATGCGGCGCCAGTTTGAAGAAAAATTCCAGGAGATCCGAAAAGAATTTGACCGGGTATTCAAGGAACTCTTCGGAGGCGGACATGGCACCTTGTCCTTACAGGAGGATGAGGACATTCTGGAGGCGGGCATTCAGATCATTGCCCAGCCGCCGGGCAAGAAGCTGCAGAATATGATGCAGCTTTCCGGCGGTGAAAAGGCGCTGACAGCCATTTCACTGCTGTTTGCCATCCAGAACTTAAAACCGTCCCCCTTCTGTCTGCTGGATGAGATCGAGGCGGCCCTGGATGATTCCAATGTAGACCGCTATGCGGGATATCTGCATAAGCTGACGAAAAATACGCAGTTTATCGTCATCACTCACCGGCGCGGCACCATGGTGGCGGCAGACCGTCTGTATGGTATCACCATGCAGGAAAAGGG
>CAVIRL010000036.1:0-14207 GCA_963645005.1 Prevotella sp. P5-108 | reverse complement strand
AAGAAAGGCTTTTTCAGCCGTCTGGTTGAGGGTTTAAACAAAACGAGAGAAAACATTGTCTCCGGCATGGATTCCATTTTCAGTGGCTTTTCCGCCATTGACGAGGATTTCTATGAGGAACTGGAGGAGACCCTGATCATGGGGGATCTGGGCATTCAGACCACCATGTCTGTGCTGGAGGATTTACGGAAAAAAGTAAAGGAGCAGCACATCAAGGAGCCGTCTGAGTGCAAACAGCTCCTGATCGATTCCATCCGGGAACAGATGGATCTTGGCGAGAATGCCTATGAGTTTGAAAACCGCAGATCCGTGGTTCTGGTGATCGGTGTCAACGGTGTTGGCAAGACCACTTCTGTGGGCAAGCTGGCAGGTCAGTTGAAGGATGAGGGCAAGAAGGTTATTCTGGCTGCAGCAGATACCTTCCGTGCAGCAGCCATCGAGCAGCTGACGGAGTGGGCGAATCGCGCAGGCGTGGAAATCATCGCACAGCAGGAGGGCTCTGACCCGGCAGCCGTTATTTATGACGCGGTTGCAGCAGCCAAATCCCGCCAGGCTGATGTGCTGATCTGCGATACTGCAGGCCGTCTGCACAACAAGAAGAACCTGATGGAAGAGCTGAAGAAGATTAACCGCATCATTGACAAGGAGTACCCGGATGCGTACCGTGAGACCCTGGTGGTTCTGGATGGCACCACCGGTCAGAATGCCATGGCTCAGGCGAAGCAGTTTATGGAGGTTGCTGATATCACCGGCATCATCCTGACAAAGCTCGATGGAACCGCGAAGGGCGGCATTGCCGTGGCAATTCAGTCCGAACTTGGCATTCCGGTCAAATATGTGGGCGTGGGCGAGAAAATCGACGATCTCCAGAAGTTTAATTCTGAGGATTTCGTGACAGCCCTGTTTGATGTAAAGAAAGATGAATAAGCAAAATAAGGAGAGACAGACGATGGAAAACGAGCAGGTATTAGAAGAGAAAGAAGAGGGCTTAACCCTCGAAAAATTTGAGGAGGCTTCCGAGGAAGTCAAGAAAGTAACCCAGGAGACCAAACTGGTTTACAGTGAGTATTTTTCCGCTGCAACCGGCAATAAGGTATACTTTAAGCCGGAAAATATGCAGTATACCGGTGCTTACAAGGTACGCGGCGCTTACTACAAGATCAGCACCCTGACAGAGGAAGAGAAACAGCGTGGTCTGATCACCGCATCCGCAGGAAACCATGCTCAGGGCGTTGCATATGCTGCAAAGCTGGCCGGCATTCCGGCAACCATCGTAATGCCGACTACCACTCCGCTCATGAAGGTAAACCGTACCAGAAGCTACGGCGCAGAGGTGGTGCTGTACGGAGATGTGTTCGATGAGGCATGTGACCACGCTTACGAGCTGGCAGCAGAGCATGGCTATACCTTTGTCCATCCCTTCAACGACATGGATGTGGCAACCGGACAGGGAACCATCGCTATGGAGATCATTAAGGAACTGCCAACCGTAGATTATATCCTGGTTCCGATCGGCGGCGGCGGACTCTGCACCGGTGTTTCCACTCTGGCAAAACTGTTAAATCCGAAGATCAAAGTCATCGGCGTAGAGCCGGCTGGTGCAAACTGCATGCAGGAGTCCCTGAAGGCCGGTCATGTGCTGACCCTTCCGACCGTTAATACCATTGCAGACGGTACCGCAGTAAAACGCCCGGGCGAGAAGCTGTTCCCGTACATCCAGAAAAATGTGGATGACATCATTACCGTAGAGGATTCCGAGCTGATCGTAGCATTCCTGGATATGGTAGAGAACCACAAGATGATCGTAGAGAACTCCGGTCTGTTAACTGTGGCAGCATTGAAGCACTTAAACGTTCAGAAAAAGAAGATCGTTTCCATCTTAAGCGGCGGCAACATGGATGTCATCACCATGTCTTCCGTGGTACAGCATGGCCTGATCCAGAGAGACCGTATCTTTACCGTGTCTGTCCTGCTTCCGGATAAGCCGGGCGAGCTGGCAAAGGTTTCTACACTGTTGGCAGAGCAGCGCGGCAATGTTATCAAGCTGGAGCATAACCAGTTTATCAGCATCAACCGCAACGCAGCTGTAGAGCTCCGCATTACCCTGGAGGCAGAGGGAACCGATCACAAGAACCGCATCGTACAGGCATTGAACGATGCAGGTTACCGTCCGAAGCTGGTGAAGTCCAAAGGAACCTACAGCGACTGATCCGGGGCGGGAATGAAGTATGAATAGCATAACAACAGATGAAAAATTGAAACCACTGCGTCAGAACCTCCATTACTTTCTGAAATGGACGCTGATCTCTCTGGTGACCGGCACCGTTGTCGGTCTCGTTGGAACGCTGTTCGGCCACGGCATCCAGCTTGCCACTTCCTTCTGGAGGGGGCATGGCTGGACGCTGTTTCTGGCGCCCTTTGCAGGTCTGGCTATTGTGTGGCTGTACCGGGTATCCCATGAGGAGAAAAACAAGGGAACCGATATGGTCATTGAGTCCATTTCTGCGGGAGAAGATGTGACGGCGGCCACTGCGCCCCTGATCTTTCTATCCACCCTGTTAAGCCATGCCGTATCTGCTTCCGCAGGAAGAGAGGGTGCGGCTCTGCAGCTTGGCGGAAGCCTGGGAAATGTCATCGGCAAGGTGATCCGTCTCGATGAGAAAGACCGGAAGATTGCCATCATGTGCGGCATGAGCGCCGGATTTGCGGCTTTGTTTGGAACGCCGCTGGCGGCAGGCGTGTTTGCCATGGAGGTCATCAGCATTGGCGTCATGTATTACGCGGCGTTGGTTCCGTGCCTGTTTGCTTCGTTTCTGGGCGCGGCCATTTCCGGCCATTTAGGACTGGTGCCGGAGCATTACGACATTGGTGCGGTGCCGGAATTTACTCTTTCCGGCGCAGTATTTGCAGTGCTTCTTGGAATGTTGTGTGCCTGTGTGGGAATTTTTTTATGTGTCAGCCTGCACCAGTGCGGGCATTTCTACCGCAAATATTTCCCGAATCCGTATCTGCGGGTGGTGGCAGGTGCCGTGATCTTTATTGGCCTGACCCTGCTGTTCCCGTCCCACCTGTACAACGGCAGCGGCGCCCAGATCATTGAGCAGGTCTTTGAGGGCGAGGCGATTCCGGTATATGCCTTCCTGTTAAAGATTCTGTTTACCGGCGTGGCATTGGGCGCAGGCTTTAAGGGCGGCGAGATCGTACCGACCCTGACTGTGGGCGCAGCCTTTGGCTATGTGGTGGCTCTGGTAAGCGGACTTCCGGTGGGGCTCTGTGCATCTGCCGGCATGGCGTGCCTGTTTGTCAGTGTGACCAACTGCCCGGTATCCACCATGTTCATGGCCTTTGAACTGTTCGGATTTTCGGCGATGCCGTATTATTCCATCGCGGTGGCAGTCTGCTTTACTCTGTCGGGATATTACGGACTGTATCACAGCCAGAAATTTGTGTACTCCAAGACCCGGACGGAATTTATTAACCGTAAGTCTAATGAGTAACCTGTTTCGCAACAGCCCGTTGTGACAATTTATGAGGATGAAACTATGACAAAGAAACAAAAAACTCTGGAGATCATCCGGAGGCTGAAGAAGGCTTATCCGGACGCGGACTGCACCCTGGATTACGAGGAGGCCTGGAAGCTTCTGGTGAGCGTGCGCCTGGCGGCCCAGTGTACCGATGAACGGGTCAACAAGGTGGTTCCGGCTCTCTACGAGAAGTTCCCGGATGTAAATGCCCTCGCGGAGGCTCCGGTGGAAGAAATTGAAGAGATTGTCAAGCCTTGCGGTCTGGGAAAGAGCAAGGCAAGGGATATCAGTGCCTGCATGAAAATGCTGCGGGATGAGTACGGCAGCAGGGTGCCGGAGGATTTTGATGCCCTGCTGAAGCTTCCTGGTGTGGGAAGAAAGAGCGCCAACCTGATCATGGGAGATGTGTTTGGAAAGCCGGCCATTGTCACCGATACCCACTGCATCCGCCTGGTGAACCGCATGGGACTGGTGGACGGCATCAGGGAGCCGAAGAAGGTGGAGCTGGAGCTCTGGAAGCTGGTGCCGCCGGAGGAGGGCAGTGATTTCTGTCACCGCCTGGTATGGCATGGAAGAGAAGTCTGCACGGCTCGAACAAAGCCTTACTGTGACCGGTGCTGCCTGGAGGATATCTGTCCGAAAGTCGGTGTATAAAAAGAAAAATAAAAATTTCTGCAAGTGTCAAGAAAAAATACTTGACAGCAACACACCTTTCGTGTATGATAGCCAAGGTGATGTTATGGAAAGCATTGTAAAACAGAGTTTGCTTTATGATTTTTATGGAGAACTGCTCACAGAGCATCAGCGCAGCATCTATGAGGATGTGGTCTACAATGACATGTCCTTAAGCGAGATTGCGGAAGAGAACGGGATCAGCCGTCAGGGTGTTCACGACCTCATCAAGCGCTGCGACAAAACCTTAAGCGCCTACGAGGACAAGCTGCACCTGATCAGCAAGTTCCAGACCACACGCCGCATGGTAGAGGAAATCCATAAAAAGACCAGGATTTTCAAAGAAACAAAAGATGAAAGTCTGATCGACGAGATTGAGCAGATTTCCAACGACATCATGGAACTTTGATTTCGGCGTATGCCGTGATCGGTTCTGAACAGGAGGTTTACTATGGCGTTTGAAAGCTTATCCGATAAACTGCAGAACGTGTTTAAAAACCTGCGCGGCAAGGGCCGTTTAAGCGAAGCGGATGTCAAGGCTGCCCTCAAGGAAGTCAAAATGGCTCTTCTGGAAGCAGATGTAAGCTTCAAGGTTGTAAAACAGTTCATAAGCTCCGTTCAGGAACGCGCCGTTGGTGAAGAAGTGCTTGGTTCCTTGCAGCCGGGCCAGATGGTGATCAAGATCGTTAACGAAGAACTGATCCGCCTGATGGGCTCCGACACCACGGAAATCGCGTTAAAGCCTGCCAACGAGATCACTGTCATCATGATGGCAGGTCTTCAGGGTGCAGGTAAGACGACAACGACAGCGAAGATCGCAGGAAAGCTGAAGGCAAAGGGCCGCAAGCCGGTTCTGGTTGCCTGTGACGTATACCGTCCTGCAGCAATCCAGCAGCTCCAGATCAACGGAGACAAACAAGGTGTTCCGGTCTTTTCCATGGGAGAGAATCAGAACCCGGTTAACATTGCGAAGGCCGCTATGGAGCATGCGGCAAAGAATGGCTACAACGTGGTGATCCTCGACACCGCCGGACGCCTTCATGTAGATGAAGGCATGATGGAAGAACTCGAGAACATCAAAGCGACTGTGCATGTAGACCAGACCATTCTGGTGGTAGACGCCATGACCGGTCAGGACGCAGTCAACGTAGCATCCAATTTCCAGGATAAAGTCGGAATCGACGGTGTCATCCTTACCAAACTGGATGGTGATACCCGAGGCGGTGCAGCTCTTTCCATCCGGGCTGTGACCGGCAAACCGATCTTATATATTGGTATGGGAGAGAAGCTTTCCGATCTGGAACAGTTTTACCCGGACCGTATGGCATCCCGAATTCTGGGCATGGGAGACATCCTCACCCTGATCGAGAAAGCCGAGATGGAAGTCGATGAGGAAAAGGCGAAGGAGATGAGCCAGAAGCTGCGCAAAGCAGAGTTTGACTACAACGATTTCCTGGACCAGATGCATCAGATTAAAAAAATGGGCGGATTGACCAGTATCATGAGCATGATGCCGGGCATGTCACAGATGAAGGGCGGAATCCCGGAGGTGGATGAAAAATCCATGGACCGTGTGGAGGCCATCATCCTGTCCATGACAAAAGAAGAACGCGCCAATCCGGGGCTTCTGAATCCTTCCCGCAAACAGCGTATCGCAAAGGGCGCAGGAGTGGATATCAGTGAGGTAAACCGCATTGCCAAGCAGTTTGATCAGATGAAGAAAATGATGAAACAGCTTCCGGGCATGATGGGCGGAAAGCGTGGACGCGGCGGACTGGGCGGTATGCTCGGAAAGCTGAAAATGCCTTTCTAGGGCAGCTTACATGGTGACAGTACAGAGCATTCTGTATTTGTTGATACATTATCAGTATAATTTTAAGGAGGTGAAATTGACATGGCAGTAAAGATGAGATTAAGAAGAATGGGTGCTAAGAAGAAACCTTTCTATAGAGTCATTGTTGCAGATTCCAGATCCCCGAGAGATGGCAGATTCATCGCTGAGGTTGGTACTTACGATCCGAACCAGGAGCCGAGCGTTATCAAGTTTGACGAGGAGGCTACCAAGGAGTGGTTAGCAAACGGCGCACAGCCGACCGACCGTGTAGCAAAGCTTCTGAAGACCGCTGGCATTCAGTAATCTGAGAGGTGATCGCTATGAAAGAACTGGTTGAGGTTATTGCTAAGGCATTAGTTGACAATCCGGACGAGGTGGTTGTTACCGAGACCGAAAAGGAAAGCGGCACTTTTATTGAGTTAAAGGTTGCCCCATCTGATATGGGAAAGGTGATTGGCAAGCAGGGACGTATCGCAAAAGCAATTCGCTCCGTTGTCAAGGCAGCCGCTTCCAAAGAAGAAAAAAAGGTTGTTGTAGATATACAGTAACCATCAGAAACTGTCGTCGGAATTTCCTGCGGCAGTTTTTCTTTTTGCAGAAATGTTTAAAAACGCGTGCCTGCGTTTTCTGATATGCAGCAGATAGTATGAGAAACGCATAACACGCGATATTTCGGAGGAACAAAATGATGGAGGATACCTTAAGAGTCGGTGTGATCTCATCCACCCACGGTGTACGCGGTGAGGTCAAAGTATATCCAACCACCGATGATGCGAATCGTTTTAAAAAACTGAAAACCGTCATTCTTGATACAGGCAGAGAGCAGATGCCCCTGACCATCGAGAACGTTAAGTTCTTCAAGAACATGGTCATCCTGAAGTTCAAGGAGCTTAATAATATCAACGACATTGAGAAATACAAAGGCAAAGATCTGCTGATCCGCCGGGACCAGGCGGTGAAGCTGGCTCCGAACGAGAACTTCATTACCGATCTGATCGGTCTGAGAGTTGTGACCGATGAGGGAAAGGAGTTTGGCACTTTAACCGATGTTCTGCAGACCGGCGCCAACGATGTTTACGTCATGGAAAGCCTCGAGGGTAAGGAGTATCTGTTCCCGGCCATCCCCCAGTGCATTCTGGATGTAAACCTGGAGAACCAGACCGTGACCGTCCATATTCTGGACGGCCTTCTGGATCTGTAAGCCCAGGGCAGGAAATTTCTTTAAGTGACTGGAGGATGTGAACTTATGAATTATCACATTTTAACTCTGTTCCCGGAAATGGTATTAGATGGCTTAAACACCAGCATCATCGGCCGGGCAGCCGGAAAGGGACTGCTTTCCATTGAGGCAGTTAATATTCGGGATTACACCAAAGAAAAGCACGGTCATGTAGATGATACGCCCTACGGAGGCGGTGCCGGCATGGTGATGCAGGCCGCTCCGGTGTGCGATGCCTACGAGGCACTGTGTGAGCGCATCGGCAAGCGCCCCCGCGTCCTTTACATGACACCCCAGGGTCAGACCTTCAACCAGAAGATTGCCGAGGAACTGGCCCGGGAGGAAGACCTGGTGTTCCTTTGCGGACACTACGAGGGCATCGATGAGCGGGCCCTGGAACTCATCGTAACCGATTATCTTTCTGTGGGTGATTATGTCCTGACCGGCGGCGAGCTTCCGGCCATGGTCATGATCGACTGCATTTCCCGCCTGGTACCGGGGGTTTTAAACAACGATGTCTCCGCAGAGATCGAGTCCTTCCACGACAATCTTCTGGAGTATCCCCAGTACACCCGCCCGGAGGTCTACCAGGGCATGCGCGTGCCGGAGGTGCTTCTTTCCGGGCACCACAAAAACATCGAGACCTGGAGAAGACAGCAGTCCATCAAACGAACCCTGGAACGACGCCCGGATCTTCTGCAAGAGGCGAATCTGTCGAAGAAAGAGCGGCAGTATCTGGCGGAGCTGATGGCGGAGAAAGAGACGGAAGAGTAGAAAAGGTATATATTGACAATAATATATGCGTATAATAAAATCAGAATTACAAAGGTAGATATGTAAAGAAAGGGTGTGAGCGAATGGATCAGGTAATTAATGTTGCGCAGTATGTATATGATCAATACAAAAGGGTAACGGGCGAAGTAATCGATGAGATGAAGCTCCATAAATTACTTTATTTTGCGCAGAGAGAGTCACTGGCCATTACGAATAAACCGCTTTTTAAAGGGGAGTTTGAGGGCTGGAAATATGGACCTGTTTGCAAAAAAATTAGAAATTCGATTACGCCAGATGGCATTATTGATGCGTATGAGGATATATCTGACGAGAGCAAATATATCATTAATAATGTGATTTTGCAAAGCGATTGAATTGCAAAAATAGTGCTTGCAATTTATCTTCCCTTATGATAACATTGTACCGTTGTGACTAGAAAAAGAGATGTTCCTCTGTTGCGGAAGAAGCATTAAAGAACATCAAACATATGAAGGAGGATCACACAAATGAACGAAATTATTAAGAACATTGAAGCAGCACAGTTAAAGGCTTCCGTACCGGAGTTTTCCGTAGGCGATACCGTTAAGGTCTACAACAAGATCAAAGAGGGTAACCGTGAGAGAATCCAGGTATTCGAGGGTACCGTAATCAAGAGACAGAACGGCGGCGCAAGAGAGACCTTTACCGTTCGTAAGAACTCCAACGGCATCGGCGTAGAGAAGACCTGGCCGGTTCATTCCCCGTTCGTAGACAACATCGAGGTTGTTAGAAGAGGTAAAGTAAGACGTGCAAAACTGAACTACTTAAGAGACAGAGTAGGTAAAGCTGCTAAGGTTAAAGAGTTAGTAAAATAATTTTGCGTGGAACAGGGGACAATGAAAATTGTCCCTTTCTGCGTATTATACGCAAAAAAGCTGAGAAGAGCTTCGGCACTCGGCTTTTTGCGCGTAACGGAAACGAGGGAAGTTGCTTGCAACTCCCCTTTTTTAGAATATAGGAGAGATGCATTTCAGTGGATTTTTATCAGAATGAAGAACAGAACCTGATCCGTAAATTGTGCAGCTGGATTGTGGATGTGGTGGTGGCGCTGGCCTTTGCCTGGTTCTGCCTGGTGTTTTTTGGCACGCAGATCACAGTGAACGGACAGTCCATGTATCCGCTTTTGAGTTCCGGCGACATTGTGCTGATGAACCGGCTGACCTATGAGATCGGCAAGCCGGACCGCATGGATGTGGTGGTATTTGAGCGGGAGGACCAGAAAACCAATGTGAAGCGTGTTGTGGCTGTTCCCGGAGATGTAGTTCAGATTATAGATGGGGAATTGTATGTGAACCAGGAGCAGGTTTCCTTGCCGGGGGACCGGAAGATTTCTCTTTCCGGACTGGCGGAGAATCCGATTAAATTAGAAGACAAAGAATATTTTCTGCTGGGGGACAACCCGGACAGCAGTGAGGACAGCCGCTTTGCCAATATTGGCAATGTGCGGGAGGACCAGATTATCGGAAAGGTGTGGCTTCGCCTGTTCCCGCTGATCCACATCAGTTTGATCCGGTCCTGACGAAAATGAAACGAAAAAGAAACTTACAGAGTATAAAATAGAAAACATAGGAGGAACATCCGTGAATATACAGTGGTATCCAGGGCACA
Source organism: Prevotella sp. P5-108 (assembly GCA_963645005.1). Taxonomy (GTDB): domain Bacteria; phylum Bacillota; class Clostridia; order Lachnospirales; family Lachnospiraceae; genus Brotaphodocola. The sequence continues at coordinate 4,537 of CAVIRL010000036.1, read as the reverse complement.
TGACCAAAGCGAAACGTGCCATGAAAGAAGACATCAAACTGATCGATCTGATTATTGAAGTAGTAGACGCCCGTGTGCCGTTAGCAAGCCGTAACCCGGATATTGATGAGCTGGGAAAGGGCAAGGCGAGACTGATCCTTTTAAATAAGTCGGATCTGTCCAGTGAGTACTACAATGAAGCTTGGACGAACTGGTTTAAGGAAAAAGGATATTTTGTTGTAAAGATCAATTCCCGCAGCGGTGCCGGCATCAAACAGATCAACGGTGTGGTGCAGGAGGCCTGCAAGGAGAAGATTGAGCGTGACCGCCGCAGAGGCATCATGAACCGCCCGGTACGCGCTATGGTAGTGGGAATTCCGAATGTCGGAAAATCCACCTTTATCAATTCCTTCGCCGGAAAAGCCTGCGCCAAGACTGGAAATAAGCCGGGCGTGACCAAGGGCAACCAGTGGATTCGTTTGAATAAGACCCTGGAGCTTCTGGATACCCCGGGTATCCTCTGGCCGAAATTTGAGGATCAGAGAGTGGGACTGCTGCTGGCTTTCATCGGTTCCATCAACGATGAGATCTTAAATAAGGATGAGCTGGCTCTGGAACTTCTGAAACTGCTGCAGGAGCATTACCCGGATGTGTTAAAAGAGCGCTATAAGATTGATGAGATTTCCGATGAAAACCTGCTGATCCAGGTGGCAAAGGTACGGGGATGCCTGGCAAAGGGCGGCGAGCCGGATTACAGCCGTGCGGCAGCCCTGGTGATCGATGATTACCGCAGCGGCAAGCTGGGCCGGATTACGCTGGAGTTCCCGCCGGTGAAGAAAAACGATGGGGACAAAGTGGATTCCGCACAGGAATCAGGTGCTGTAGATCAGAAAGAGTCTCCGGCAGGTCAGAAATCTGCTGCAAACCAGAGCAGCGAAAGCGGGGAGGCGTAAGCTATGGCACTGAGAACCTTAACCGGAGAAAAACTGGAAGCGGAGCGTGCCCGTCTGGCTGTGATGCGGGAGTATGAGGACACCTATGCAGCCTGCACTGCCATCTGCGGCATTGATGAGGCGGGCCGGGGCCCGCTGGCAGGTCCGGTGGTAGCCGGAGCAGCGATTCTGCCGGTGGATTGTGAGATTCTGTTTTTAAATGATTCCAAGAAGCTTTCTGAGAAGCGCAGGGAAGCGCTGTTTGCAGAGATCAAGGAAAAGGCGGTTGCCTGGAGTGTGGGCATTGTGGGGTCGGATGTGATTGACGAGATCAACATTTTACAGGCTACCTATGAAGCCATGCGGCAGGCCATTGCCGGACTTTCCGTGCAGCCGGATTTACTGCTGAATGATGCAGTAACCATTCCGGGGGTGGCAATCAACCAGGTGCCGATCATCAAGGGCGATGCCAAGAGCGTTTCCATCGCGGCAGCTAGTATTTTAGCCAAGGTGACCAGGGATCACATGATGATTGAGTACGATACCCTGTTCCCGGAATATGGCTTCGCGAAGCATAAAGGATATGGAACCGCAGCCCATATTGCGGCGCTGAAAGAATTTGGGCCGACTCCAATTCACCGCAGAAGCTTTATCAAAAACTTTGTGTAAAGGCAGATTGGAAACAGAAATACGAACGAAGCAGGATTTTGGAACAGAAAGCAGTGTGCAAACAGAAAGAAAGCACAGGTGTGAATGGACAATAAACAAAATAAACGTGAGACCGGAACCAGGAAAGAAGAACTGGCGGCAGAATTTCTGACCCGCCGGGGCGTGAAAATTCTGGAACGGAATTTCCGCTGCCGTCAGGGGGAGATGGACCTGATCGGGCGGGATGGGTGCTATTTGGTGTTTTTCGAGGTAAAATATCGGAAAACAGACCGGAATGGCATGCCTGCAGAGGCGGTTGGTTATGTGAAGCAGCAGCGGATCCGCTATACAGCGCAGTTTTATCTCTACAGTCGTCATTATCAGGAAGACATGCCGTGCAGATTTGACGTGGTGAGCATTCTTGGAGACCAGATTACCTGGATCCGGGATGCATTCAGCTGAAATAGATGAAACAGAAAGCAGGATAGAGATCAGCTGGTCATTTGAACAAGGTGCAGTCATTTGTGTGGATACGCATGGAAATGCGAACCGGAGATGGATTGTAAAGGAAAAGGAGAGAGTACAGATGGAACAGAAAGCTTGGATCCGCAAACGAAGCAATGTGACGGCAGAAAATCAGACGGGAACGAAAATTTCTGCAAGACAGGAAATCGAAATCCGTGAGAAGCACGGTGTCACCTATCTGGCCTTTCCGGCGCTGGATACCACCGGTCTGGTAAGCCATGCTTTTTCCACCCGTCACGGCGGCGTCAGCGAAGGTGTGTTCTCCACCATGAATTTCAGTTTTACCCGCAATGACAATCCGGCCCACGTTCTGGAGAATTACCGCCGCATGGCAGCTGTACTGGGAACTGATGCAGAAAAGATGGTGCTTTCCTACCAGACCCATACCACCAATGTCCGCACAGTGACAGCAGAGGATGCGGGAAAGGGCATTGTAAAGGAAAGGGAATATCAGGATGTAGACGGCCTGATCACCAATATTCCGGGCATTACGCTGGTGACCTTTTATGCGGACTGCGTGCCGCTGTATTTTGTGGATTCGGTCCATAAGGCCATCGGTCTGTCCCACTCTGGCTGGAGAGGTACGGTCCACCGCATGGGAAAAGCGACATTGGAAGCCATGAACCGGGAATACGGCACGGATCCGGCAGATGTCATTGCCTGCATCGGGCCGAGCATCTGCCAGGATTGCTTTGAGGTAGGACCGGAGGTGGCTGCGGAATTCGCGGATAGCTTTGCGGAGCAGTATCATAAGGAATTGTTTTACCGGAAGTCCAATGGAAAGTATCAGGTGGATCTGTGGAGAGCAAATCAGATTGTGCTCCGGGAAGCGGGAATTCCGGAAAACCAGATCCACACAACGGACATCTGTACCCGGTGCAACCCGGAACATCTCTTTTCCCACCGGATCATGGGAACGGAGCGGGGGAATCTGGCGGCGTTCCTGGCGCTGAAAAGCGGGATTTAGGGACAGGCAAAAAGAGCTTCACACAGCAGCTTGAGATGTGCTGTGCGAAGCTCTTTTCAACTTATAGGAAAGTCCGTCTGCGGCGTTCTTTTGTGCTCTTACATAGAAAAAGATAAACGTGCCGGATCCTTTTAAAATTTACCGGATGGTCTGATAATAATCGTATCCGTCTGCCTGATAGCGTTTTACCAGCTTCTGGATCTTCTCGGTCGGAGACAGGGCAGCGCCGATGGAGACATCGTGGTTGAAGGAGTTGATGATGGCTGCCAGGTACTTGCTCATGTCGGCTTCCAGATACCACTCACGCTCTAACAGTGCCTTCGGGCGGTAGTTTAAGTTGGTGGTGATGACATAGTCAATGTAGCCGTTCTGATAGTACTGGTCAAATTTCTCCAGGCCGCTGGTGAACAGGCCGAAGGTGCAGCAGATGATAACCTTGGCTGCCTTGCGGTCCTTTAATTCTCTTGCGGTATCCAGCATGCTCTCGCCGGATGCGATCATGTCGTCGATGATGAGGACAGTCTTTCCTTCTACGGAAGTGCCCAGGAACTCATGAGCCACGATCGGGTTGCGTCCGTCAATGACTCTGGAGTAGTCACGGCGCTTGTAGAACATACCCATGTCAACACCCAGGTTGTTGGCCAGGTATACGGCACGGTTCATGGCACCCTCATCCGGGCTGATGATCATCAAATGGTCTTTGTCGATCTTTAAGGAAGTGTCGTGGGTGAACAGAGCCTTGACAAACTGGTAGGTCGGCATGAAGTTATCGAAACCGCTTAACGGAATGGCGTTCTGTACCCGCGGGTCGTGGGCGTCAAAGGTGATGATATTGGAAACGCCCATGGAAATCAGCTCCTCCAGTGCCATTGCGCAGTCCAGGGACTCACGTTTGGTACGCTTGTGCTGACGTCCTTCATATAAGAAAGGCATAACAACGTTGACACGGTGTGCGGTAGCAACGGAAGCACCGATGATACGTTTCAGATCCTGAAAATGGTCATCCGGGGACATGTGGTTGGTGTAGCCGCATACGTTGTAGGGAATGCTGTAGTTGGTCACATCCACCATTGCGAACAGATCTGCACCGCGGACGGATTCATTGATGACAGCCTTCGCCTCACCGGAACCGAAACGCGGACATTTACAGTCCAGAAGATAGGAATCTACATCGTAGCCGCGGTAGTTTAAATCCTGCTGGCGGCGAAGCAGTTCCTCAGTATCATTCCGGCGGAAGGTAACAATGTGGTCGTTTACCTTGGTTGCCAGATCCTTACAGCTTTCCAGGGCAGCGAGCTTTAACGGCGCCACCGGTAAAATGTCATTAAACACATAGTTGTTAGCCATTGGTACATACTCCTTCAGGTAGAAAATTTCATTATAGTCCATCCTATTTATATCCTTAAAAAATGCAAGCGTCAAGAGTCCTGGGGGATTTTGTAAAAAAATACATAAAAAACACGAAAACAGATGAAAAGCAGGGAGC
>CAVIRL010000035.1:0-20729 GCA_963645005.1 Prevotella sp. P5-108 | reverse complement strand
TTTATTTTAATTGTTCAAGTGGTTGTACGCAAGTCTACCCGTGTATAGTAACAAAAAATCATATAAAATTAAAAAAATCTCCAAAATGGCTTGCGTCCTTATCCACGTCTCGCTATAATTAACCCAAACGCTATCTATGAATAATGGATTATACACTGGGGAAAATATTAAGATGAATATTACAGAAAAAGTTATTACGCCGCTGATTGAATCACGGTACCTGAGCGCAGAAAACGCGGACAGGTATCGTTCAATCATGCGGCTTTTTTATTTGCATTATGAGAAAATGCGCTACTGGCTTTATCAGGAGGAGGTTTTTGAGGAGCTGAAGGCGGAGCCTTACTTTGCGGATTATACAGCGGAGCAGTGCCGGCAGGATTTAAATGCCCTGGTGGGCTGGAGAAATTTATCTACGCTGCAGGATACCAGAAATGTTAAGAGTATTGAGGCGTTTAAGAATAAAAATTTCCGCTATCAGATGACAGAGTATTCGGTAGAGATTGAACGTATGGTGGTCCGGCTGGAGAATCTGCTGATTGAGGGGGCTTCGCTGGAGCCGGCGCTCCTGGACCGGCTGCGGATCCAGATCGGGAAAATGGAGGAGACTGCTGTATTGGAGGCTGACCGGGTACATGTCTGGTGGAATGATCTGAACCATGATTTTATGCGGCTGAACCAGAATTATCAGGATTACATGAGGGAGCTGAACAGTGTCCGGGCGGAAGAACTGATGCGGACGCAGGAGTTTCTGATCTTTAAGGACCGGCTGATCGATTATCTGCGCAGCTTTGTGCGGAGCCTGCAGATGAACGTTGGGAAGATCGAAGAGCATTTGAAGAAGGCGGATCCGAAGGTGATTGCCGGTATCCTGGATAAGGTGACGCAGTTTGAGCTTTCTATTCCGAGATTGGATGCGGAGGTGAATGAGGATCAGATCCGCGAACGTATGGAAGGCAGGTTTCAGAGTATTCGCAGCTGGTTTGCGGGAAGTGCCGGGGAAGAGTCGGAGGCGGCGAAGGTGTTTGACACCACCAATGAGATCATCCGGAAAATTACCCGATATGCCGCTCGGATCAGTGAGGCCGGAAACGGGGGAGCTAACCGGAGGGAGGAGTATCAGAAGCTGGCATCTATGTTTGGAAAATGCCGGGATATCCGGGAGGCGCATTGTTTGTCTGCTATGGTGTTTGGAATAGAAAAGCCCGTTCATCTGAAAGGAAATTTTAAGAGAGAGACGGACAGTATTAACAGCGGCGTTTATGAGGAAAAACCGCTTTGTGTGACCATTGCGCCGCGGGTGCGGAATTATAAGGAAAAAGCGAAGCGCGGTGTGATTGCAGACCGTTCAAAAGAAAAAATGGAGGCCAGGGCTGCGGTCCTGCAGAGGGAACAAAAGAACCGGGATCTGCTGCAGGAGTATATCAGGGACGGATGTCTTGATTTTGCAGAGCTTCCGGTTCTGGAACCGTATGTGAGGGATGTGTTTTTACTGTGGCTGTCCAAAGCGCTGGAGAATAAGTCACGGACGGCAAAGACGGAGGATGGACGGCATTATAGCGTGGAGGAGCGGGCTCCAGGGAAGCGCTGTGTATTGCAGTGCACGGACGGAGCCTTTTCCATGCCGGCGTTTACAATCGTATTTGAGGAGCAGAAGCCATGAATGTATTAGAAACCCTGCTGAACCGGCGATGGATCCTGAAGTCGCGGGATCGGGAGCTTTATTATCAGGTTCGGGATGAGCTGGACAGCGTGAAAAAATTTCTGACGGAGAAGGTGGGATATCAGGTGATCGTGAATCCGTATCTGATCCGTGTAGATAAGATTCCGGCCAAGGCCAGGCCGTGGATGGGGATCCGCCAGTTCCAGGATCCGCTTCAATATGTGTTTTTGTGTCTGATCTTAAGCTTTCTGGAGGTGCGGGAGGCCGGAGATCAGTTTGTTTTGTCACAGCTGACGGATTTTGTGCAGGCCCAGTGCCGAGAGGTGCAGATTGACTGGACCTCGTATACGCACAGGCGTCATCTGATTCGTGTCCTGAAGTTTTGTGTCGGTGAGGGTATGCTGGAGGTTGATGACGGATCAGAGGATAGCTTTATGCGCAGTGAAACCGGAGAGGTTCTTTACCGGAATACAGGAGCAAGCCGTTATTTTATGAGGAATTTCACCCGGGATATCATGGAATATCGCGGGATTGAGGATTTTGAAACCGAGGAATGGATCGATGTTAACACGGACCGGGGTGTGGCGCGAAGACAGCGTGTATACCGCAGACTGCTGATGAATATGGGAGTTTACCGGACATCGGAGACAGATGAGGATTTTAATTATATCCGAAATTATCAGGGGAGAATATCGGACGAACTGGAGGAGCTTCTGGGCTGTGAGCTGCAGGTCCACCGGGGAAGCGCTTACCTGATTGAAGGCGAGGGCGCAAATCTGGGAAATTGCTTTCCGGAAGAGAAAACGGTGGGAGATATTGTGCTTTTGTGCTGTGCTTTGATCCGTGAGAAGGTGGAAAACGGGATTTGGACGATTGAGGCAGACGAAAGTATTCTGATATCACACACGGAGTTCACAGGGCTTTTAGAAGAGTGCCGGCGCCGGTATGGGGCAGGCTTTGTGAAGACGTACCGGGATATGACACCGGGAGAGTTCTGCGAGGCGGTCCAGGATTATCTGGAGGAGCTGGATTTTATTGCCTGGGATGTCGCAGAGCTTCCCATGACGCGCCCGCAGACCGGCCGGGAACGGGATCTGGTGCAGATTTTTCCTGTGGTCGGGAAAGTATCAGGGCAGTATCCTGTGGATTATAATGGCGAAGAGGAGACAGAGAAATGAACAGCAGATGGCAGATGAACCGGATAGGTCTGATTGATTTCTGGTATTATGATGAAGAGGAATTTTCTTTTGCAGACGGAAGAATGCTGCTGCGCGGTTCCAATGGTTCCGGAAAATCGGTTACCATGCAGAGCTTTATTCCGCTGATCCTGGATGGAAATATGCGCCCGGAGCGTCTGGATCCGTTTGGTTCCAGGGCAAGAAGGATGGAAAATTATCTGTTGGAGGAGGGAGATGACCGGGAGGAACGGACGGCGTACCTGTATCTGGAGCTGAAACGAAAGGAAGGGAATAATTACCTGACCATAGGAGTTGGACTGCGTGCCCGCCGGGGGAAAAAGCTGGACACCTGGTATTTCTATGTCAGCGACGGAAGACGGATCGGAAAAGATCTGTTTCTGTATAAAGATGTGGATCAGAAGATTGCGTGTACCCGTCTGGAGCTGCGCAACCGGATCGGTGAGGGCGGCCGTGTCATGGACAGCCAGGCCGAATATATGGACGCGGTAAACCGCCTGGTATTTGGATTTGAATCGACAGAGAAATATAAGGAAATGACAGATCTGCTGATTCAGCTGCGCTCACCGAAGCTTTCGAAGGATTTTAAGCCGTCTGTCCTCAATGATATTCTGAGCAATTCTCTTTTGATGCTGTCCGAGGAAGATCTGCGCCCCATGTCTGAGGCAATTGAAAATATGGATGCGCTGAAAACCAACCTGGATCATCTGCGGGAAAGTCTGAAGGCAGCCGGGCAGATCCGGCGGGTTTATGATCAGTACAATCAGGCAATGCTGTGTCAGAAAGCAAAGGGCTATGTGACGGAATTGCAGAAGCAAAAGGATTACAAGGCTCTGGCGGAATCCTGTGAAAAAGAGATTCATGAGATGGAGCGGGAGTGCGAAAACCAGAAGGAACGGCATGCGTCTCTGACCGAAGAGGAACGTATTTTGCGGGAACAGCAGGATTCTCTGAATGACAGTGATGCTGTGCGTTTAAAAGAACAGGAAACGGAGCTGATCACCCGGATTTCGGAGGGGCAGACACAGGAACAGAAGAAGCTTAAGCAGGAGGAAGAAAAGAAAGCACGCTGGCAGGAGCTTGATTATGGATTAAAGGAGCTTTCCGGCAAGAACGAGCAGGAGCTGGATCAGATGCAGGAGCTGCTGACAGAGACGGAAGAGCTTATGGAAGATATGCCCTTCGATGAGGCCTCCTTCATGGCCCGGGAGCTGCGGGAGGATCCGGAGCGGGAGTATGATTTTGAAGGCCACCGGAAGCTGCTGGAGGGATATCGGAAAAGAGTGGATGAGGGTATCAAAATCCTGCAGGAGGAAAAAGAGTGTCAGGAGCATTATGACCAGCGTCTTGCGGAGGTGGATCGCAGCCGTGAGGAACGCGACCGGGCTGAGCGGGATCGGATTCAGGCAGAGCAGCTTCTGGAACAGAAGAAAAGTGAACTGACGGAGCAGTATTACGGCTGGAGCCGGGACAATGCGGAGCTTTCCCTGACAGATGGAGTGCTTCAGTCACTGACCCGGATGCTCCATCAGTTTCAGGAGGATTCTGATTACGGCGAGCTCCGGGAGGTGGTGCGCCGGGAAGCGCACGCCCGGGAGGATCAGATTCGAGAAGTGCTGCAGGCAGAGAGACAGAGGCAGGCGGAAGCACAACAGCTTCTGCAGGGAAAGCTGGAGGAGCTGGAACAGGTCCGGGAGCAGAAGGCGCTGGAACCGGAGAGAAGCTCTGCGGTGGAAGCAAACCGGGAACGGCTGAAAAAGCTGGGGATTCCATGTTATCCGTTCTATGAGGCGGTAGATTTTGATCCGGGCATGGATGCGCAGACCTGTGCACATCTGGAAGAAGCACTGGAGCAGATGGGGATTCTGGATGCGCTGATCGTACCGGAAGAATATCGGGAGCAGGTTCTGAGCGCGGATCCCGGAATGTGTGATCGGTATCTGTTTGGTGATGGACAGAAGATCGGTGAAAATATTCTTTCCTGCTTTTCGGTGGACAATCCAGAGCAGGATATTCTGCTGTATCAGCAGATCGCACCGGTATTGGAGCGGATCGGCTGCCGGATGAGCAGTGCAGACACCTGGGTGGAAGCAGACGGACATTACCGGATTGGTGCACTGGAGGGTACCATCTCCGGGCAGCAGGAGGCACGCTATATCGGTGCCGGTACCCGGGAGCGCTACCGGCAGCAGCGTATTCAGAGCTTAGAGCAGGAGTGTGAGGCTCTGGCGGAAATGAAGGAACAGGCGGATGAACGGGTAAAGGATCAGGAATCGCGGCTGGAAAAGCTGAAGCAGGAAATGGAAGCCTTTCCTGACGGGACGGCTCTGAAGGAGACGGCAAGGGCGTTCGGAAGGGCTGTGCTGCTGGCCTCCCGAATGGAAGAGCTGGTGAAACAGGCCCGCGCGGGTCTGGAGGAGGCCGGAAAACAGTTAAATGAGGTAAAAATCCGGGTGGTGGAAATCTGTGAAAAGGCGTATCTGGCCCCGAGGCTGGATCTGTTTCGGGAGGCCGGGGAGAGCCTCGTGCAGTACCGGGATCTGCTCGGCAGGATCCAGATCAGTTATCATACCTATCGGAATGGCTGTGCAGCCCTCAGAACCCAGCAGACCTCCCTGGACGAAGTGGATGCGGATCTGGATGATATCCGTTATGATCTGTCAGATATCCACAGAAAGCTTTCAGGACTGAGGGAACGCCTTGAGCGTGTCCGCAGCCAGCTTCAGATGACAGACTATGAAGAGATACGCGAAACCCTGGATCACTGTGTGCTGCGGTTAAGCCAGATCCCTGCTGAGAAAGAGAATGCGGTCAGCAGTCAGGCAACGCTGAGGGCCCGGATCACGCAGAAGCAGAATGAATCCCGGGAAAATGACGTGAGACTGTCGGAGAGTCTGGAACGCGTGAAAATTCTTGAACTGGATTTTCGCGGGGAATATGAGCTCGGCTACGTTCCGTGTCAGTTTGCGGCAGCAGAGGATCTGGCAGATCAGGCACAGAAGGTGCTTCGGCAGATCGAGGGAAGCGCTTCGCTTCGGAGCCTTTCAGACTGCCACAGCGCACTCCAGGAAAAATATCACGAAAACAGAGGCTATCTTCTGGATTATGCGTTACAGATGAAGCCTATCCTTGACCGTGAGGAAAAAGCCGGCATCCCATCGCCAAAGCGCATTGATCTGACGGGACGCTACCGCGGTGTTGAGATGAAATTCCCGGATCTCATCGGCAAACTGGAAACAGAGGCCGAAGAGCAGGCGCGGCTGTTGAGTGATAAGGACCGGGAGCTTTTCGAGGACATTCTGGCAAATACCATCAGTAAAAAGATCCGATCCAGGATTCATGAAAGCAATGCGTGGGTTGAGCGCATGAATCTGCTGATGGGACAGATGAAGACGTCCAGCGGTCTGAAGCTCAGTCTGAAATGGAAGAGTCTTCGTGCGGGAAATGAAGATCAGCTGGATACCAGAGACCTGGTGGCGCTGCTTCAGAAGGATGCCGAGATCATGCGGGAGGAGGAAGTGGAGCAGTTGTCCCGGCATTTCCGCTCCAAGATCGAAGAAGCGCGCAGACAGGCGGAGCAGGGGGATTCGGCCCTTTCGTTCCATGCGGTGATGCGGGATATTCTGGACTACCGCAAATGGTTTGAATTCAGGCTGGAATATCAGAAGACCGGGGAAGTGAAAAAGGAACTGACAGATCGGGCGTTCTTTACCTTCAGCGGCGGTGAAAAAGCCATGTCGATGTATGTGCCGCTGTTTTCGGCTGCTGTGGCAAAGTATAAGGGTGCGAGAGAGGATGCACCGAGGATCATTTCACTTGATGAGGCCTTTGCAGGTGTGGATGAGACGAATATTCGCGATATGTTCCGTCTCATGGTAGATTTTGAGTTTGATTTTATCATCAATTCCCAGATCCTGTGGGGAGATTATGAGACGGTTCCGCAGCTTGCGATCTATCAGCTGGTGCGTCCGGAAAACGCAAAATTTGTTTCGGTGATTCCTTATCAATGGAACGGAAAGGAGCGTGTGCTTCGGACAGATGCAGAATAGGGAAAGACTTCTGGAAGAGTGTGTTGATTATCTGCGGGCGAGGCCGGTGCTGGACCGTGTTCTCCGGCAGCTATGGGAAAAGGCAGTAAGCCTTGGCCATATCGGAGGAAAGGTAAGTGTTTCTATCCGGTCAGAATCGGAACGGGAGCAGCTGGAGGGTTTTTTCGGAAAAAATTTTCATGGAAAAAAGCAGGCTGCTGTTTCGGTGGTGCTTATGGAGCGCGCCTTGGCGGACAGCCGGTTTGCGGAGCTTTCCTGGGATGAGATTCTGACTGTGTATTTCGGCACCCCTTTGATAGGGAAAAAAGAACAGAAGGAACAGGCAGAGAAGGACCGGAATACTTTTTTTGCGCAGTATGCGAATTCAGAAGGAACGGCAGGAGCCAGATTCCTGGCAGAAATGTTAAGCGGAGCGTGTGAGGGGCGCAGTTTGTTGTATACACAGTATCGGACAGACCGGGAGCTGCTCGGGCAGCGTCTTCGCATGCTGATCCGTGCCTGCGACAATCTGCCTGCAGAACGCGGGCTTGTGCAGGCATTGCCGGTTTTTGCTGCGGAAATCAGCGGAGATCCGCATTATTTTGATGAAGGAACCACCGTGGTTCGGTTCCTGAGGCTGTTTATCCAGGAACGCTATGGAATGAAAAGGCAGCCATCTTATTCGGATACGGAATGGAAAGCGCGGATTCTATATCGTGCCGGTATTTTGAAGGATGACCTGTCGAATACCGTGCTGATTTACGGGCTTCAGGCATTTCTGCAGGATGGGACAAGACATATCGGACTGGATGGATTTTACCAGATCCGGGAGCCGCTGCAGTGCACGCTGCAAACCCTGTATCGCCTGGACCGGATTTCCGGCGGGGAGGATGTGTACGTGGTAGAGAATCCGGCGGTTTTTGCTGCGCTTGTCAGCCGATATCCGGAAAAAGCATTTGTCTGTACCAATGGACAGCTCAGGCTGTCGGCATTGATCCTTCTGGATCTTCTGAGCCGGGAGAGCAGGCTGCATTATGCGGGGGATTATGATCCGGAGGGATTAGGCATTGCACAGAGACTGAAGGACCGGTATGGCAGCAGACTGGAATTATGGGAATATAAGCCGGAGTATTATCTTCGGGCCGGAGCTGCGGAAAATCTCCGGGAGGGAGCTGTTTTGCCGGAGGGAGCTGTTTTGCCGGAGGGCACTGTTTCGTCGGAGAGCGGTATTTCGTTGGAGGAAGCCGTTTCGCCGGAGAGCACTATCTCGTCGGAGCGCATGAAAAAGCTGGATAAGCTGAAAGCTGCAGAGCTGGTGAAAATAGCAGATCTGATCCGGCAGTATGGGCGGGCTGTGTATCAGGAGACGATGCTGGCATGGGCGTATCAACTAAGTGCTTTGTAGCAAATACATATAGGTTTTATGATTTTTAAATGATCATAGTAAGGTTGAAGAATTCTGTACAAAAGTCGTGAGTAAGGATAAAACGAATGTCTGATCCAAAATATGTCAATTTTATATGTCAATTTTCCCCATCTTCGGCCTTGATATCCCCTGTTCCTTTGTGCGAACTTCTGAATCTTCTAAATTCATTTTACAAAGGGATTTCCCTTTAGTATAATGAGTTCGTTTAATTAATAATGGACGTGGACTTCGCTGGGGAGATTAGGGGAAAAGTATGAGAAATGCGTTGATTTTGGATGATAATAAGATTTTGTCAGAGCTTATACAGATGAAGGTGGAGGCGCTGTTTCGAAAGTACGATCTGGAGTTTGAGGTGGATCGCATGAACAGTCTGGCTCAGCTGGAAGCCTGTGATAAAACGTACCAGCTGGCGTTCATGGACATTGTGCTGCCGGGGCAGGACGGAATCAATATTACAAGAAAATGGAAGAATTCCGGACGCTTCGAGGAAGTAGTGTTTGTATCCGCATACGATGACAAGGTGTTTGCTTCCTTTGACACAAATCCTCTTTACTTTGTACGCAAAACAAATCTGGAAGAAGATCTGGAACAGGCGATCATTTCATATAAGAGAAAGATTTCCGCTACGCAGGTTATCGTGCAGGAGGGCGCAAAGTATCATGTCTGGGATGTTAATGAGATCATGTATCTGGTCAGCCGGAACCATTATATCGATGTGTATATGGCGAATGGCAACAAGCCGCTGATCCGCGGAAAGATGGATGATATCGAGAAGCTCCTGCAGGATTATAATTTTGTACGTGTGCAGGTCAGCTATCTGGCGAATCTGAAGTATGTAGAGTCTGTGAAGAGCCAGACCATTCACATGAAGAACGGCAAGCTGTTCCGCATCAGCCCGAAATACCGGGAAAAGGTTGCGCAGCGCATGGAAGCCGGCTGGTAAAACGGTGTTTTGGTGCAACATCAAAGCAAAAGGTGACAAATAACAGGAAAAGTTGACAGCAGGGTGTTGCTCTTCAGAAAAGTACAGTAGAATAAGGGTATCACATTACGAGAAGACAGTTTCGTTACAGTTTGCGTATTTCGTGAACGGTAACGGCTGTCTTTTTTCAATAATAGGGGGGAATGGGTATGCCGGCACTGAAAGACAGACATCTTGTGATTAGCCGTTCAAGGGATTATCGTGAGATTTATGAGACTGTATGCGAATGGCTGAATACGACAAATTATTTCAAATGGACAGATGATTCGGTGACTTACAATGACGAACTGGAGGGGGTGGATCTGAAACGGCGCAAACTGCTATTGCGGCGCAGGATGGAAGCGTGCAATTGTGTGGTGCTTTTTGCGGAGATGTACGGAACGTATCAGGGGTGGATCGATCTTGTGATCGACATGGCAAATGAACTTCATAAGCCGCTGATTGGGGTGAAGGCACGGGACGAAAGTCCGGTGCCGAAGCGGATGCAGATCAATTGCCGGGTTACTGTGAGGTATCAGCGCAACGTGATTGTGGCGGCGATTCAGGAGCATTCGCTGTAACAGACAAAAGCGCAGAGAAACCGGAGGCAGCAGTCGGGCGGGAGCTTCCGGAGAAACCGGAGGCAGCAGCCGGGCGGGAGCTTCCGGAGAAACCGGAGGTAGCAGTCGGGCGGGAGCTTCTGGAGGAAACGGGGCATCAGGCCGGACTTGTGGCGGCCTTTTATGCGGCGCTGGATATTCTGGAAAGAAGGAACGCCGGATGAAGCATGCTGTGCAGTTTAGCGCATGGCTTCCGAGAGTTCCTTCCAGAGTTCGATATCCTCGGAACTGAGCTTCATGTTGGTGACCAGTTCGTGGCCGTCCGGAGAGGTGACTTTAAATTCAAAGACAGTGCCCTCCTGGATGCCTCTTCTTACGACCGCATTTAAAAAGAGCGGGAATTTTGGATGGTGCGCCGCGAAGCTGGACCATGCATTTTTTAACTTCATTAATTTCATTGGGTTGACCATGGTATCTCACTTTCTTATATCGGATTTTTTATTTGACGAACAGCCAACATTTCTAGTATATCCCAGAATGACTTCCATGAAAAGTAATACTTGTAAATTTGCGGTAAAATAGGTATCATAAACTTATTGTAAAATAAGCGTTTGCATGATGTACAGATAGAGGCAGAGGATAAGAAAATGAGTATGTTTTCACGAAAAGATCTGATCCGGCTGTTCGGACCGCTTCTGGTTGAGCAGCTGCTGGCCGTGCTGGTAGGCATGGCGGATGTTGTGATGGTGGCGGCCGTCGGAGAGACGGCGGTGTCCGGTGTGGCTCTGGTGGATTCCATCAGTGTGCTGGTCATTCAGGTGTTGTCGGCCATGGCTACCGGAGGTGCAGTTGTCTGCTCTCAATATATAGGAAAGAAAAGGCAGGATCAGGCGTGCCGGGCGGCCGGGCAGCTGGTGTTGATCACAGCGGCGCTTTCACTTTTCATTGCGTCGGCAGCATTTATCGGAAACCGTCATTTGCTGCGGTTGATCTTTGGTTCGGTTGAGACGGCAGTTATGGACAATTCCGCAACGTATTTCTGGTATACTGCCATGTCATATCCATTTCTGGCAATTTACAATTCCGGTGCGGCGTTGTTTCGGTCCATGGGAAATTCCAAGGTTTCCATGAAGATCTCTCTGGCGATGAATGCCATCAATGTGGTCGGAAATGCGCTTTGTGTATTTGTCCTCCACATGGGCGTAGAAGGCGTGGCAATCCCCACACTGGTCTCGCGTGCATTTGCGGCGGTGATGATGGTGATCCTGGTTCGCAGCCCGAAAAACAGCATCCGGGTCAACCGGTTGTCACAGCTGGTTCCTCAGCCGGATATGATCAAAAAGATCCTTGCGGTGGGAATCCCGAGTGGTCTGGAAAATGGCATGTTCCAGTTCGGAAAGATCGCGCTGCAGAGCCTGGTTTCCACGCTGGGCACGGCATCCATTGCGGGTTACGCAGTGGCGACAAATCTGGCAACCTTCCAGTATCTTCCGGGTGTGGCTCTTGGCCTTGGCCTGATCACCATTGTAGGCCAGTGTGTTGGTGCCGGAGAGCCGGAACAGGCAAAGGCATATACGAAAAAAGTTATTGCAGTGAACTATGGACTGCTGATTGTGATCTGTACCTTCATGGCATTTTTCCGGAGTTCGGTGGTGGGAATTTATAATCTGTCCCCGGAAGCATCTGATCTGGCACAGAAGCTTTTGCTGGCGCATTCCTGTGGTATGGTGCTCTGGCCGCTGGCATTTGCGCTGCCCAATACGCTGCGCGCAGGCCTGGATGCGAAGTTCACCATGCTGATTTCCGTATTTTCCATGTGGACATTCCGCATTGGACTGGGATATGTATTTGTAAAGGGACTCCACATGAGCGTTCTGGGTATCTGGTACGCCATGTTTATAGACTGGATCTTCCGTCTGGTTGTGTTTGTATGGAGGTTTAAGGGATTTTCGACGCGGGTGCGTCAGGTATGATAAGGAGGAGCAGAGTATGAAACGGGCATGTGGTATGCTGCTTCCGGTGGCAAGCCTGCCGTCGGAGTATGGAATCGGTGCATTTTCAAAAGAAGCGTATGCGTTTGTGGATCAGCTGGCAGAGGCGGGGCAGCGTTACTGGCAGATCCTGCCGCTGGGGCCAACCGGATACGGGGATTCGCCCTATCAGTCCTTCAGTGCGTTTGCGGGAAATCCATATTTCATTGACCTGGAGGATCTGATCGCGCGGGGACTTTTGACGAAGGCGGAATGTGATGCGGCGGATCTGGGAACGAATCCGCAGGATATCGATTATGAGAAGCAGTACTTTCAGCGTTTTCCGCTGCTGAAAAAGGCCTTTGGAAGATGGCGGGCGCAGCAGAAGGAAAAGGGCCGCAGTGACAAAAAACTGCGGGAGCTTTTTGAGGATGCTCTCGCGGCTGATACCAGGGAATACTGCTTTTTCATGGCAGTGAAAAACCATTTTGACGGCAAGAGCTTTTTGTTATGGGATGAGGATATCCGCAGCAGAAAGCCGGAAGCGGTAAAAGCTTACCGGAAAACCTGCCAGGAGGAGATCCTGTTCTATGAATTCTTGCAGTATGAGTTCCAGGAGCAGTGGGCGAAGCTAAAACGATATGCAAATGAGCATGGCGTGAAGATCATTGGCGATATTCCGATCTATGTTGCCATGGACAGCGCGGACAGCTGGGCGCATCCGGAGCTGTTTCAGTTTGATGAGGATGGACAGCCGGAGGCGGTTGCAGGCTGCCCGCCGGATGCCTTTTCGGTTACCGGACAGTTTTGGGGCAATCCGCTGTACCGCTGGAAACACCATAAGGAGACCGGTTATGTCTGGTGGCTGTCCCGCATGGAGTACAGCTTCCGGCTGTATGATGTCGTGCGCGTAGACCATTTCCGGGGATTTGATGAATACTATTCCATTCCGGCACAGGATAAGACGGCGGAGTTTGGCCACTGGGAGGAAGGCCCTGGATATGAGCTGTTTAAGGCGATGAAGAAACGGTTTGGCAGGCTTCCGATCATTGCCGAGGATCTTGGTTTTCTGACTCCTTCGGTTCTGGAGTTGGTGAAGAAAACCGGTTTTCCGGGCATGAAGGTTCTGGAATTCGCTTTTGATGCCAGCGGCGATAGCAGCTATCTGCCGCACCGTTATTCGAAAAACTGTGTTGTATACACGGGCACTCACGATAATATGACCCTGCAGGGCTGGTACCGCAGTCTGGATCCGGATGCGAAGGCATTTGCGGTCAGATATCTGGGCAATTCTTATACACCGGAAGGCGAGATCCACTGGGATTATATCCGTCTGGCGCTGGCCAGTGTGGCAAAGCTGGCAGTGGTTCCTGTTCAGGATTATCTGGGACTGGGAGACTGGGCGCGCACCAATGAACCGTCTACCCTGGGAAAAAACTGGCGCTGGCGTATGAAAAAAGATGATCTGACCCCGGAGCTTCTGGCAAAGTGCCGGGAGATGGCAGAGACCTATGGCCGTGTGAAAAAAGTATAGAAATAGAAACAAAAAAACGCACAGGTTGTGGAACAAGGCTCCGCAGTCTGTGCGTTTTTGCTGTTTTGCATATCGAAGAGGTGCCGATGGCTCCTCTGCTGATTTTGTAACAGGTCTTATATGGATTGTGTTTTACTGCTGAAGAGAAACCGCTGTGGTTCCGGATGCAGCATCAGATTCTGCGTCTGGAAGCTGTGTGCTGCCGTCTGCGTCCTCCGGATCTACAGCACCGCCCTCCAGGGTTTCGACACTGCCTTCCTTGTGGGAAGTGAAGGTACCCTGTACTTCATTGTCTGCTTTGTCGCGGGCGTAAATGTGAAGACCTGCCGGATCCATCTCAAAGGAGAGGGTATTGCTGGCACGGTCAGCATTCAGTGGCTCTACGCGCTCGCCGGCGGAATTCAGTGCATAGATGGAATCGAAGTTGATGCCGGACTGGCTGTCTGCTACGGTGATGGTAACGACCCCGTCCTGAATATCTGTGCTGGAAAACTCAGGCGGATTGTCATCTAATACATTGACATGTTCAAATACGGTGGCCGACATGCCGTTTAAGTTGACAACGGAAGATTCGATGGAGCCGTTCTTGTTAACGGTTGCGGTGTATGTACGGTGCTTGCCTTTCTCCAGCTCCAGTGGTTCCCCGTCCAGGGTCATGCTGACGGATTTGGTCGGGAAGAAGGACTTTACAGTCAGGACAACGTTGGTGGAAAGGTAGTCGTTGGTGTCTTCCACCACAACACTGAGCTTGGGCTTTGCGGTGAGGCAGAAGAATAAAATGCTGTTGAATACAATGAATGGGAGCACGTAAAATAAGAGAATGTGAGGCCATTCACTCTGTTTTTTTCTGCGGTACCGATGGTCACGGCGGGATGCAGACTGTTGATTCTGTTCCATAAAAAACTCCTTTTATCGCAAGGCAAAATGCCCGATGATCTGTCCATTAGCATAACAGAAAAACGGCTGATTTACAAGACAACTTTTCTTACGATTCCATGAGTTTGCCCCTTTCAGAGAGTCCGGGAGTGTGCTACAATCAAAATAGATATTTGAGGATGACTGTTTGCACAACGCATAAACAGGCACATCCGGTGCAGAAGAGGAAATCGGTCTATGAATGGGGATAAACAGATGATTCACAAAGCAGCGGTATTTGCAGCGAAGGCTCACGAGGGCATGATACGGAAGGGAAGCCGGATCCCTTATATTTACCATCCTATGGAGGTGGCGCTGATCGTAGCACAGATGACAGATGATCCGGAGGTTATCGCGGCAGCGTATCTTCACGATGTGCTGGAGGATACGAAGGTGACGCCGGAGGAACTGGAGCAGCAATTTGGAAGCCGGGTTTTGTCATTTGTACAGGCGGAAAGTGAAGATAAAACCCGTACCTGGCGGGAGCGGAAGGCCAGTACGATTGCCCATTTAAAGCAGGCATCCCGTGAGATCAAGATGGTCGCCCTGGGGGACAAGCTCAGCAATATGCGCAGCACCGCGCGGGATTACATGGTGATTGGAGATGAAATCTGGCAGCGCTTTAATGAGAAAAACCGGGAATCTCATCGCTGGTATCTGGAGGGAATTCTGGACGGATTGCAGGAGCTGCGGGACCTGGCTCCGTACCAGGAACTGAAGCGGCTGTACCATATGGTATATGAAAACGGATGATAAGAATGACTTTGCAGACCTGTGTGTGGATGGCGCTGACTGCGGAAAACGGAAAATATAGCTGTCGAGTAACTGTTCAGCAGGTCAGCGCATTTCCTGCGCTGATCCTGCGAAAACATGGGCTGTCGAATCGTGCGGCAGAGAAAAAATGAATGGGCCGGAATGCGCTTGACGTGTATTCCGGCCCAAAGTATGATAAAGACTGTGAAGGTACTGAACAGTTACATAAGAGCTAAGAATGATTCAGCACAATTCGCCGGTTCCGGCATGTGCAGACACACCCGGCCCGTTCGCGGCAGGGGATTCCAGTAACAACAATTTTTCATTTGTAAAGGCAGTGGGAAAACAGGATTTGAGGGGGGATTGTGTGACAAAAAAATATGTAAAAGTGATGCAGACGGCACTCTGGGCTGCCCTGGTTCTGGTGCAGATGACAGTAGTCGGTGCCCTGGAGGTGCGTGCAGAAACAGTGCGCCGGGAAGTGACGTATGAAGCAGTTGAGGAAGAAGCAGATCTTCCGGATCAGATTACGGTTTCCGTCCTGGCAGAAAATGACGAGGAACTGGTGGCGTGTCAGGCTGTGGAAAGGGTGGAAGAAGCCGCTTACTGGAAGGAGGATTTCTCTTTTCCGCTGACGTTTTATGAATATGGGGCGTCGAGATACCAGTTGGGAGACATGATGCTGGAAACAGAGGAATTATCGGTTCTGGCAGAGCAGTATGGAGAAGAATTGCTTGAGAACATGGGGCTTTCGCCAGAGGAATATGAAGTAACAGACCTTGTCTGGGTGGGATCGCCCTATGAGAATGCGGATGGTATTTTGTGCCGGGATGCAGCAGGACATGGCAGACGCCTGCTTCGGGATTACCGCGTGGTCTATGAAGGGTTTGTGGATCCGGAACGGTGGAAGGAATTGCGGCGTGGCGGCATCCGGAAAGTGGAGGAGTCTGAACAGCAGGCAGAAGAAACTGATCCGGAGGAAACAGAAGCACTGGAACCGGAAACGGAGGCAGAGACTGTACAGGTGGAAGAAGCCGAACAGAAGGTGGAACCCAGAAAGTCGAAACTGCAGGAGCTTCTGGAAAAGATAACCAGAATCCTCCTTGTTACGGTAGGAATCGGAGTCCTTTTCTTTTTGGGCGGACTTCTGGTACTGGCATTGTTGTGGATTTGGCGGAAATTGCGGGACTGGTTTCGAAACAGGAGGTGAGGAAGGTTTCACGGGAAGATTTTTCAGGTGCTGAACAGCCTGTCTGCCACATATTATGATGTTGGGGTCAAAAGGTCTTTTGATCCCTCTGATACCAGATTGCTTCGCACAATGTGCTCTCGCAATCTTCAAAAACATTCGTAATTCGCTCATTTTTCTTCGAAAAATGGCTACTTACTCATGTTTTTGGCGGGTCCCAAGGTCACAACTTCTCCTGCAAGCAAGCTTGCGTCGAATTTCTGACCTTTTGACCCTGGTATCATATTATAAATAAGAGTGGTTTCGGACGGGGGTTGAGAGAATGTGCGGAATTTGGAAAATCTCCGGGAGTGCGGTGGCAGAATGAAAACATGGTATCGGATGACGGCAGAGGAAGCTCTGCGCGGGACGGAGAGCTGCCGCAGGGGGCTTTCATCCGGTCAGGCTGAAAAGCGATGCAGTCAGTTTGGAGAAAATGTGCTGCGGGAGCATGCCGGCAAAAAGACCTGGCAGATCTTTCTGGAACAGTTCCAGGATCTTCTGGTACTGATTCTGATCGCTGCAGCGGCTATTTCCATTCTTTCCGGCAGCGGGGAGAGCGCGGCAGTCATTTTTGCAGTCATCACCATGAATGCGGTTCTGGGAACAGTCCAGCAGGAAAAAGCCAGGAAATCTCTGGAAAGTCTGAAAAAACTGTCCGCGCCAATCGCACAGGTGCTGCGGGATGGACATCCGCAGGAGATTCCGGCGGCGCGGGTGGTTCCGGGAGATATTGTGCTGCTGGATGCGGGAAGCCTGGTGGCAGCGGATGGCCGCCTTCTGGAATGCCACAATCTGCAGGTAAATGAGAGCTCGCTGACGGGAGAGTCATTGCCGGTGGAGAAGCAGGCAGAGGCGCTCTGGTCAGAATCAGATCTTCCTCTGGGAGACCGGTCCAACATGGTATTTTCTGGTTCTCTGGTAACGGGAGGCCGCGGCGTATTCGTAGTGACAGCAATTGGCATGGAGACGGAGCTTGGAAAGATTGCCGGTCTCATGAACACGGCAAAGGAGAAGAAAACGCCGCTGCAGGTCAGCCTGGATCAGTTCAGCACACATCTGGCGGCGCTGATCCTTGGAATCTGCGGGCTGGTGTTCGGGCTGAGTCTGTACCGGGGCACCAGTGTGCTGGAATCCCTGATGTTTGCGGTAGCCCTGGCCGTGGCGGCGATTCCGGAAGCCCTTGGATCTATTGTGACCATTGTGCAGGCCATGGGGACGCAGCAGATGGCCCGGGAGCACGCCATCATCAAGGATTTAAAGGCGGTAGAGAGCCTGGGCTGTGTGTCGGTGATCTGTTCGGATAAGACCGGAACCCTGACCCAGAACCGCATGACGGTGGAACAGGTACTGGTGGATGGCTTGATCTTGCCGCCGGGGCAGTTAAAGCTGTACGATCCGGTTCACCGGTATTTTTTATATGGAGCGATTTTGGATAATGATGCGGTCCTGCAGGATGGTATCTGCACGGGCGATCCAACCGAAGCGGCACTTCTGGCAATGACATTGCGGGCAGAGGTATCGCCGGAGGCAGTGCGCAGGGAGATGCCGAGACTGGGGGAGCTGCCCTTTGATTCTGGCAGAAAGCGGATGAGCACACTGCATTGCTGTGACGGAAACTGTGTCCTGTTCACGAAAGGTGCGCCGGATGTCCTTCTGGAACGGACAGACCGGACCCTGACAAAACGTGGGATAAAGCCTATGACGCCGGAGCGGAGAAAACAGCTCCGGCAGCAGAATGAGAACTGGGCGGCCAGGGGACTTCGGGTGCTGGCGGTGGCGTATCGTCCTCTGGAACAGATGCAGGCCTGCAGTCCGGAGCTGGAAGATTCCTGCGTTTTCCTGGGGATGGCAGCCATGCTGGATCCGCCGAGACCGGAGTCCAGGCCGGCGGTACTGACGGCAAAAAAGGCAGGGATCCGCCCGGTCATGATTACGGGAGATCACCCGGTTACGGCGCTGGCAGTGGCAGAAAAGATTGGGATTCTGGGGACCGGGGATCTGGCTGTGACGGGACAGGAACTGGAGCAGATGAGTGACGGGGAGCTGGAGCGGAAGCTTCCTTCCATTTCCGTTTATGCCCGGGTATCACCGGAACACAAGCTCCGGATTGTGGAAGCGTGGCAGCGGCAGGGGCGGATCGTTGCCATGACCGGAGATGGCGTAAATGATGCTCCGGCGCTGAAAAAGGCGGATATCGGTGTAGCCATGGGAATTATGGGAACCGAGGTATCCAAGGATGCAGCCTCCATGATCCTGACAGATGACAATTTTGCTACTATGATCAAGGCAGTGGCGAATGGCCGGAATGTCTACCGGAATATCCGCAATGCGGTGCAGTTCCTGCTGTCGGGAAATATGGCGGGGATCCTGTGTGTGCTGTATACATCCGTTCTGGCACTTCCAATGCCCTTTGCGTCGGTACATCTGTTATTCATCAATCTGCTGACGGATTCACTGCCGGCCATTGCCATTGGCATGGAACCCCAGGAAAAGGGACTTCTGGACCAGCCTCCGCGGGATCCGAAGGAGGGGATCTTAACGGCCTCTTTTCTGCTCCGGCTGCTGCTGCAGGGAATGCTGATCGCGGTCTGTACCATGACAGCATACCATGTGGGAATGGCAACCGGTGGAGGAATGGCAACCGGCGGGGGAATGGCAACCGGCGGAGAAATGGCAACCGGTGGAGTCGGAACTGCCAGTACCATGGCGTTTTCCACTCTGACGCTGGCACGGCTGTTTCACGGATTTAACTGCAGGAGCAGCAGATCCGTTCTGAGTCTGGGACCCGGAAGCAACATGTGGAGCGTGATGGCCTTTGAGACAGGAACGCTGCTTCTGGCAGCGGTATTGTTTCTGCCGGGGCTGCAGGTGCTGTTTGCCGTGGCGGACTTAAGTGCGCGTCAGCTGGTGACGGTACTGGTTTGTGCGTTCGTACCGACTCTGGTGATCCAGGCCGCGAAAATGCTGAGGGAAGCTGTGGCCTAAAGGATATTCTTTAAACCATTCCTTAAACGAAGAAAAAAACACTGAAAAATAGTTATAAAAACTGACAAGAAGGCTGATTGTACAAAAACAGATACTTAAACCATATTGAGAAAAAAACGCAGATATACCGCTTGCAATTTAAGAAAATTATGATATTCTATATGCAGGTCAGATGAATGGCCTGCTATAGAATGAATCGTTATGATTTTAACAAAGCATGACGGTATTTATGTATACACAGAGGCTGCAGATCTCCTAAACAGACAGCGGCGGATGACGGACAGACAATGTAACTAATCAGATGGCAAAAAGTTTGAGAGGTTATATTTTTTTCTGACAATTATGTATACAGTATGCAAAACATAGGCAATTGTGAAAATAGATTCACGGTTGCGAACACAGTACAATTATTTCAAGGAGGAAAACACCAAATGACTAACTTTGATCAGTGGGATGGATTTGAAGGCCGCCTCTGGAAAGAGGAAGTAAACACCCGTGACTTTATCCAGCACAACTACAAGCCGTATGACGGCGATCAGTCTTTCCTGGCTGGCCCGACTGAGGCTACCGACAAGCTGTGGGGAATCCTGCAGGGTCTGCAGAAGGAGGAGCGCGCGAAGGGCGGCGTTCTGGATATGGATACCCACATCGTTTCCGGTATCACTTCCCACGGCCCGGGCTACATCAGCGAGGCTGATAAGGACTTAGAGCAGATCGTTGGCCTTCAGACCGACAAGCCGTTAAAGAGAGCTTTTATGCCGTACGGCGGCATCAAGATGGCAGAGCAGGCTTGCCAGAACTACGGCTATGAGCCGGATCCGGAGCTTCACAAGATCTTCACCGAGTACTGCCGTACCCACAATCAGGGCGTATTTGATGCTTACACTCCTGAGATGAAGAAGGCTCGTCACAACAAGATCATCACCGGACTTCCGGATACCTATGGCCGCGGCCGTATCGTAGGTGACTACCGCCGTGTTGCTCTGTATGGTATTGATTTCCTGATCCAGGAGAAGCAGAATGATTTTGCTAACTGCGGTGACGGAACCATGGTTGACGAGGTCATCCGTCAGAGAGAAGAGCTGTCCATGCAGATCAAGGCTCTGAAGGATATGAAGGTTATGGCTCAGTCCTACGGCTACGATATTTCCCAGCCGGCTAAGACTGCAAAAGAGGCTGTTCAGTGGCTGTACTTCGGATATCTGTCCGCAGTTAAGACCCAGAACGGTGCTGCAATGAGCGTTGGCCGTATTTCCACCTTCCTTGATATTTACATTGAGCGTGACCTTGAGAACGGTACCCTTACCGAGGCTGAGGCACAGGAGCTGATTGACCATCTGGTAATGAAATTCCGTATGGTTAAGTTCGCAAGAATCCCGTCCTACAACCAGCTGTTCTCCGGTGACCCGGTATGGGCTACCCTGGAGGTTGGCGGTATCGGCGTGGATGGCCGTTCTATGGTAACCAAGACCGACTATCGTTTCCTGCACACCTTAGAGAACATGGGACC
>CAVIRL010000034.1:13828-20736 GCA_963645005.1 Prevotella sp. P5-108 | reverse complement strand
GCACCAGATCATACGGAACCCGAAGAAGCTTTGCCTCCTCAAACAGCTCATCCTCGCGCATAGAGGTGATTTTTGCGATTTCCTGGTTCATCATGCGCATATGGCGGACAGCCTGGACCACATCACCGGTTCCCGGTTCACCCTTGGTACGGATCATGGAAGCGCCTTCGTTGATGCGGCGAAGCGCCTCGCCTAAATCCTTTGCACCGCAGACAAACGGAACCTGGAATTTGCGCTTGTCAATATGGAACACATCATCTGCAGGGGAAAGCACCTCACTCTCATCGATGTAGTCGATCTCGATAGCCTCGAGGATCTGAGCCTCCACAAAATGGCCGATGCGGCATTTTGCCATAACCGGAATAGAGACCGCCTCCTGAATGCCCTTGATCATCTTCGGATCGCTCATGCGGGAAACACCGCCTGCCGCGCGAATATCGGCCGGAATGCGCTCCAGCGCCATGACTGCGCATGCGCCTGCCTCTTCCGCGATTCTTGCCTGTTCCGGGGTGGTAACGTCCATGATCACGCCACCCTTTAACATCTGTGCCAGTTGTTTATTCAATTCGTATCTCTCTGTGTTTGTATTCCTTTTCATTCCATCTATTCTCCTTTGCGTAAACGTATTGTGCCGCTGTTTACATTTGGTGCAAACAGAAGCCTTTTTGCTGCTGTTCATGCGCTGCATGACGGCAACAGAATTTGCGTTCCGGACCGCTTTGGATATCTTGATGGAGATTATATTCCTTATCTGGATTGTTTCAAATATCCAGTTTCATTATTTTAAACCAGTCCAGTTTATGTTATACCTCCAGACGGACAGAAAGCTCTGTCACATACTCCTCCGGATGCTGTGCAGACAGCTGATCCACAAGATCTCGTTCTATATAGACTTCTTCCGTCCGGATTTCATGCTGCTTCCGGTACTGCTCCATGCCCATTCTCCTTTCCCGGGTTCCCAGGGTTCAGTACGTGTTACTGTTCATGCGTTGCGTGACCAGTATGTATACAGTTTTTTTAATCAAACAGCTCTTGACTATCGGTAACCCTATCGCTTATTCTCTCAAATGGCGAAGCTTTTTTCAAGCTGTTTGCAATCTAAAAAAAGGAGTTTCTTATCATGAATACATCCATCAGTCAGCACTTCACTCCATTGAGTCTGCTGAAATTCGCATTTCCTTCTATTATTATGATGATGTTCATGTCCCTCTATACCATCGTGGACGGCATCTTCGTATCCCGCTTCATCGGCAGCAATGCACTATCTTCCTTAAACATCGTCTACCCGGTAGCCAGTGTCGTCATTGCCATAGGTACCATGCTGGCTACCGGCGGCAATGCAGTCATCAGCCGCTATCTGGGTGAGGGCAAAACGCAGCTTGCCAGAGAATGCCTTTCCCTGTTTCTTGCTGCCGGCTTTCTGTTAAGCATCCTGGCTGCCCTTCTTGCCCTACTGTTCCCGGATTTTATCAGCCGGGCTCTGGGTGCCAATGACCTGCTGATGGCAGACTGCCGCACCTATCTAACCGTCCTCATGGCCTTCGCCCCGGCCTGCATGCTGCAGACGCTGTTTCAGTCTTATCTGGTAACCGCCGGTGCCCCGCACCTGGGACTTTTCCTCACTATGATCGCCGGTGTCATCAACGCCGTCATGGACTATGTGCTGATCGTCTGGTTTGACCTGGGCATTGCCGGTGCCGCTCTGGCCACCGGCCTTGGACAGATGATCCCGGCCCTGGCCGGACTGGTCTTTTTCCTGAACAAGAAGCATGACCTTCATCTGGCCCGCTTCACCATGCACACCAAAGAGCTGATCCAGGCCTGCTACAACGGCTCCTCCGAGATGGTCACCCAGCTTTCTAACGCCGTCGTTACCTTTTTGTTCAACGTGATTCTGATGCGTCTGGCCGGACCTCACGGTGTGGCTGCCATCACGATCCTGCTGTACGGACAGTTCCTGTTCCAGGCCTTTTACCTGGGCTTTGCCATCGGCATCAGCCCAGTGGTAGGATATCAGTATGGAGCCGGAAACCGGAAAGAGCTCAAAAGTATCTACCGGATTTCTTTCGTGTTTGCCGCCATCTCCTCTGTGGTCATGACTACTGCGGCTGTCTGCCTCTCCACCGGCCTTGTAACCATCTTCACCAAAGACCCGGAGACCTACGCACTGGCCGTGACTGGATTTGGAATTTTTGCTTTCAGCTTTTTGTTTAGCGGATTTAACATCACCTCATCTGGCTTCTTCACCGCCCTGTCCAACGGAAAAGTATCCGCCATCATCTCCTTCTGCCGCACCCTGCTCTTCACCGTGAGTTCCCTGCTGGTGCTGCCCCGGTTCTTCGGAGTGAATGGAGCGTGGATGGCCGTTCCGGTGGCCGAGTTTGTGACGCTGCTGCTGTCTGTCTGGATGCACAGAAAGTATTTCTTTGCGGAAGGAAAGCAGAATTACTTTCTGTAATAACAATTTGGCTGCTTTTTATACATCTCGTAGCGGAGCCAATACAGCAGGAAATGAATGAGGCCGCCTTCCGGTATTTTCAGCATATCAGGTTGTTTGCCTCTCGATCACACGTGTCCGAATGCAGCGGATGTAGTCCGATGCAGGCGAACGCGTGTTGTGAGAGCAAGCAAACAACGATATGTGAAAATAAAGGAAGGCGGCCTCTTTCATTTCCGGACCTTTATTAACTTCGTCCCTATATTTTTATTTCACTGCAATTGCCTCAATCTCGCACAGCACGCCCTTCGGCAGGTCCTTTACTGCTACGCAGCTTCTTGCCGGTTTGGAGGTGAAGTAATCTGCATACACTCCGTTGAATGCTGCGAAATCTGCCATGTCTGCTAAAAAGCAGGTGGTCTTGAATACTTTGTCCATGCCGCTTCCAGCTTCTTCCAGAATTGCCTTTACGTTCTCACAGCTCTGCTTTGCCTGAACCTCGATGGTCTCCGGTACGGTGCCGTCTGCCGGGTTTACCGGGATCTGGCCGGAGGTGTAAACAACTCCGTTTACCTCAAATGCCTGGGAATATGGTCCGATTGCGCCTGGTGCTTTCTTGGTATCGATTACGTTCATGATAATACTTCCTTTCCTTCATTATTAATAGATTTATTTCGTCAGCCGCCAGCATTTTTAATGGGCAGCTGCCGGATTCTTATACCAGCCATCCCATAC
The DNA here is from genome assembly GCA_963645005.1 of Prevotella sp. P5-108. GTDB lineage: Bacteria > Bacillota > Clostridia > Lachnospirales > Lachnospiraceae > Brotaphodocola. Next base: position 17,564 of record CAVIRL010000034.1, on the reverse strand, counting down.
GACATGGCGGTAATTCTCACGGTCGGTGTCTCCCTCTGTACTAATACAGAGTACCACGGAATGCTCATCCAGTCCAATGGTATCACGGAACTCCTTTAAGGATTCATCGGTCAGCAGGTTATACACCAGACCGGAAGTAACTGCACCGCTCTCACCAGAGATGACAGCCGCATCCCCCGGAAGCGGATTGCCCAGCACGCGCATGCCGTCTGCTGCCACATAATCCGGGCAGGAGAAGAAATAATCTGCGTGATGCTCCAGCACCTTCCAGCCTACGGTGCAGACTTCGCCGCAGCATAAGCCAGCCATGATGGAATTTAAATCGCCTTCCACGATATGAAGTTTTCCGTCATTGGCGGTTGCGGTCTTATACAGGCAGTCTGCTTTGTCCGGCTCAGCGATGATCAGCTTCGGCATATTCGCTCCGAAATAGTTGCTGAAGAATCCGGTAATGGCTCCGGCCATGGCGCCAACGCCGGCCTGTAAAAAGATATGGGTCGGAACTACGCCGTTTAACTGGGTTGCAGCCTCCAGACCCATGGTCGTGTAGCCCTGCATGATCCAGGACGGAATCGTCTCATATCCTTCCCACGCGGTATCCTGCACCAGCGTCCATCCATTTTTCTCTGCCTGGGATTTGGCAAAGCGGACGGTGTCATCGTAATTGAACTCGGTGATCTCTGCTTCTGCGCCCAGCTTACGTATGTTCTCCAGACGCTCTTTAGAAGATCCCTTCGGCATGTACACAACTGCCTTCTGCTTTAAGTTCTTTGCAGCCCAGGCAACACCGCGGCCATGGTTGCCATCGGTTGCGGTTACAAAGGTGAAGCTGCCAGCCGGAATCTCACCGACCTCACTCACATCCTTGCCAAGCTTGTCCGCAATGACACGGCCCAGAGCATAACTTCCGCCAAGGCCCTTGAACGCGTTCAGGCCAAAACGCTTGCTCTCATCTTTTACATACAGGCCGGCAATGCCAAGCTTTTCTGCCAGTGCAGTCAGACTGCACAGCGGGGTCGGCTTGTAGCCGTCTAAGCCCTGATGGAAATTCAATGCCTTCTTTGCTTCCTCTACCGCAAAGACCTGGTCACACGGTCCCTGCTTTTTGTCTGATGGAAATACCGTCATTTTTACACTCATGATGTTCGCTCCTTCCGATATGCGATATCCGATATATTGCATATCGTGATGATATCATGACTGTCATTCAATGTCAATATCCGTCCCGCAAATTTGGTTACAGTGTCAAAAGTCTGAGTCCACGACATGCTTGCATGTCGGTGGAGGAATGACTTTATGACACGCACTTCAATGAGGATGTAGTGGGGCGAAAGCCCCGCGAGAATCCGAATTGAAGTAGAATTGTGGGAGTGCGAAGCACGGAACAATTCGTGTAACCAAAAGTTCGGGTGTTTTGACACCCGAACCAAATTTTATGCTGACAGCTTTTCCTGCCTGAAAACTGCAATAATCCAGCTCCGCTCTGTTGCAGACTTTTCCATAACATGATACACTTAACCTCAGTCACAAACTGATATGCAATATACTGGAGGTTTTATCTTATGCCAATTCCATCTGCCGATTCCGGCTTTGACCGTACCAGCGCGGCGCAGCAGATCTACAATACCTTAAAAGAGTGGATTGTAGACGGCACCCTCACGCCTGGTGAATTTATATCTGATTCTGAGATTGCCAAATATTTTTCCGTGAGCCGCACCCCGGTCCGCGAGGCAATCCTGTTATTGTCCCAGCAGGACTTTGTAAAGATCATGCCATCCAAAGGCACCAAGGTTACGGAGACCAGCAAGGAAGCCGCTTCCTTTGTCTACGAAGCCATCTCCTGCTTTTCCGCAGAGATTGCCAGACTGGCGGCCCGCAAGCACACGGCTGAGGACATTGCTCAGTTAAAAAAGCTGAACCAGGCCTTTGCCGCAGCTGTCTCCGCTTCCGACCACAGCCGCACCATGGAAACCGATTCGGCCTTCCATGATTATCTTCTGAAAATGGCCGACAACCCCTACATCGCCCAGAGCTGGAACCAGATCCTGCCCCACGCTACCCGCTACGAGCTGCTCTATTTCCGGGATGGCGTAGACAAGGAAGTCTCCATCGATGAGCACGATGCCATCATCAAAGCCATCGAAAACGGCCAGGAAGGAGAAGCCGCACGTTACTCTCAGCAGAACTGGAGCGGGTTCTTTGAAGAGAGACTGAGGCCGCAGCTGCAGGAGCAGAAGTAAATAACAATAGTACACATTTTAGAAAGGATTTTTGCAGCTTTACGCACTTTTCCTCTCTAAAATTTCATAACACAAAAAAGCAATGACCCGCAGATTTCTTTCAATCCGCAAATCATTGCTTTTTCTTTAAATGAAATACCAGTTTTTCAGAATATCAGTGCCACAGATTTAATCGTATGCTTATCTCAAATGATTTAACTGTCACCTTTCTTTACCAGGTCTGAAATTATCTCAATTGTTTATTGAGTTTCCGAGACTACTCCGGATGATTTCAAAATCCGTTTGTAAATCCCCGCTTTTCTTTTGTTGCTGAACACTGCCGGGTGCCTCAGCCACAGTTTTTGCCTGCACCACCCGGTCAGTGTTTCATTACTGCTGAACTCCTGCCATCTCACTTACCACATCCAGGAACACATTTGCGCCTGCCACGCAGTCCTCATCCGGTGTGTACTCCTTCGGATTGTGGCTGATGCCCTTGATGCTCGGCACAAAGATCATAGCGGTCGGGCAGATGCGTGCCATCATCTGGGCATCCTGGCCTGCGCCGGAAGTCATGCGGCGGGTATTCAGTCCTCTTGCTGCTGCGGCTGTCTCAATTTTCTTTACGATACCCTCGTCAAAGGGAACCGGATCAAACTCCGTCAGACGCTCACTGCTGATCTTCACATGATCGGTCTCCTCCAGCTCTTTGAAGTAAGCGGCAAGGGTCTTCTCATCTGCATCCAGCTTCTCTTTGTTCGGATTTCTTAAGTCCACCGTCATAATGGCCTTGGACGGAATAACATTGATGGCGTTCGGCTCATGCTCAATGCAGCCTACCGTTGCCACTCCGCCGGATTTCTTCACCAGTTCTCTTAAGAATACGTTGATTTTTGCGGCTGCCAGACCAGCATCGACTCTTAAGTTGGTCGGGGTGGTTCCTGCGTGGTTTGCAACACCCTCGATGGTGACGCGCTGCCAGTGAATGCCCTGCAGGTTCTCAACCGCGCCGATCTTCACGCCCTCTACATCCATGATCGGTCCCTGTTCAATGTGCAGCTCCACAAAGGCCTCCGGCTGTAAAAATCCCGGCTCCACGGTTCCCTCGTAACCAATGCGCTTTAACTCCTCCCCCAGAATGGTTCCGTCGGTGCCGACGGTCTTTAATACCTCATCCACCGGAAGTCCGCCTGCGTAAACCAGGGAACCCATCATATCCGGTGAATAGCGCACACCCTCCTCATTGGTGAAAGCGCCGACCACGATTGGTCTCTCGCTCTTACATCCGGCATCCTTTAAGGTCTTGATGACTTCAATGCCGCCAATCACACCCAGGCAGCCATCGTACTGGCCTGCGTTGATGACGGTATCGATGTGGGAGCCGATCATCAGCGGCTTTTTGTCCTTGTTCTCCTCGGTTTCCCAGATTCCGAAGATGTTGCCGATGCGGTCTACAACCACCTTCAGGCCTGCTTCTTTCATCCAGCTGACCACCTTGTCTCTGCCCTGCTTCTCGG
>CAVIRL010000034.1:12326-13781 GCA_963645005.1 Prevotella sp. P5-108 | reverse complement strand
CAAGACGGGTTCTTCTGCCCTCTTTGTCCTTGCCAATTGCTCCCAGCTCATTGATTCTCTCCAGTAATCTCGCTCCATTCACTGATAACATAATCCGTTCCTCCTGTACATTGTCGTTTCAAAGTTTCTCTGCCTCCGCATGTGTTTTATCACTTTTCAGTTTCTGAGGCTTTGATGTTTTCTTTGTCCTTGTGACCTCAGTATAGCAGTCCCCGTCCCCGGATTCTATCAATATCCCCATCACTTTTATCAGATTTGTACCAATCTTTTTTCAATTACTATCTTTTTTATCAGTTTTGTGCTATAAAATATCATAAAAGCAATGTTCGTGTACCAAAGAAAGGAGACTCTGTTTATGAGCGCGTCATTTCCAAAGTGCAACCAGGCCGGAATTGAATTTGTCATTTCTACCAACGAGGAGCTCCGAGAGGAAAGCATGTTCCTCTCGGAAGAATTTCCCATTGCCATGTATACACAAAATTTCATCCACGCAGCATCGGATTCCATCCCCTTCCACTGGCACGATGAGCTGCAGATTACCTGGATTTCCGAGGGGGAGCTGGAATACTGCATCAACGGAGACAAATTCCGGCTGGGAAGCGATAAGCTTCTGCTGGTCCAGAGCCACCAGCTCCACAGCTCCCACACCACCACCAGCGATGTAAAAACCCTGTGCATCAACTTTACCCCGGAGATTTTCCATCCCCTGATTTTAAAAAAATACATCCAGCCCATGCTGGACAGCCACGCCTTTGCCTACTCCCTGCTGCGGCTAAAACCATATCAGATAACCATGTTGAAGAAATTCCAGAACTGGAAACAGGATCCCCTGGGATACTTTTCTGTCATGAACTTTTTATCCCAGGTGTTCGAAAATATTTTAAAAGAATTTGAGGAAGATGCAGAAACCCCGGACCGGGAAGAAACACGGCTGTTCCACGAAATGCTTGGCTTCGTCCACGCCAATTTCGCCCAGCCGCTCTCCGTGAAGGACATCGCGGATTCTGCGATTTTGAATAAAAACCGCTGCACCGCCCTCTTCAAAAAATACACCAACATGTCCCCCATTAAATATTTAAACGAGTACCGCCTCTACACCGCCAAAAACATGATCCTCCGCACCGACAAATCCATCTCCGACATCAGCGCCGATGTAGGGTATAACCAGATCAGCCACTTTATCGAACAGTTCCGGTTAAGCTACGGAATGTCACCGTTGAAGTACCGGAATAAATTCGGACGGGAGATATAAATTTTCCGCAGCCAGCAGCGTCAAAAGCGATTCCAACATACCCACCAAACCAAAAACAGGTACTGACCATCATCCGATCAGTACCTGTTTTCCTTCAAATGCGAACCCGTAATGCCGGATCCGTTCTTTTTCAATTTCCCGCGCAAGCAATTCCGCGTCATACTGTTTTGTCTCAATCTGCTCCAATGCGGTCTGCACCGTTT
>CAVIRL010000034.1:605-12316 GCA_963645005.1 Prevotella sp. P5-108 | reverse complement strand
GCAGCCAGCAGCGTCAAAAGCAATCTCATACTGTTCCGCCTGGTCTGCAAGAAGCCCCAGCATAAAACCATGGTAAAAACGTTCTGACTCGCTCTGCTGCCCGCCTTCTTTTCCTGTGTCAAAAAAGCTGAATGTCGCAAGGGATACCTCATTCATGTAATAATTCATGGCATCCACATCGCCCTGCAGCAATGCTTTTACAAAACGGTTATAGCTGGTCTGCGTCATTCAGAAGATAACGGTGATGCCGATAAGCATCGCCCATGATATGCCGGATCTTCTGTACTGTATCCGCATAGCAGTCCTGCTTCACATCCACAAAGCTTAAATAAATAACCGGATAAGTTCCCTGAATGATCCGGTATTCCGGATCAGACCAGACGGAAAGCCCTTCAAACAGGTCTCCCCGGTTTTGGTACTGCAGAGAAAAGAAGCAGTTCAGCATACTCATATTCAGTGTTTTTCCAAAACAGCGCGGACGGGTAATCAGCGTAACTGCATCCCCGGATTCCCACCAGCTTTTGATAAAACCGGTCTTATCCACCAGAAAACAGTTCTGCTCCCGCAAAAAAGCGAAATTCTGGCTTCCGATGCTGATTTTCTGATTCATATGCTCACCTGCCTTTTCCTTTCATTCAAGCTTATTCTTATACTGTTCTCGTGACTCGCGTCACTCGATTGCCTCGCCGTTCGACATAACCGTGCAAGCACGCTTCTGACTCTCTTGCGCTCGTTACATGATAGCATGATTCCCAAATCCAGGGAATCCTATAATGCCCGGATGTCCCCAATTAACTGATTCTTCTCCGCTTCCGTGGTAGCCCAGCTGGTGCAGAACCGCACGACTTTCCGCCCATCTTCCAGTACCCGCTCCTGCTCGAAGGTATACTCTTTTGCCAGCTTCTCTGCCTGTTCGTCTGTCACGATCACGAACTGCTGGTTGGTATAGCTGTCCACGAACTCCGGGATGCCTTTTTCCTTGAATGCCGCCTTGATTTCCATGGCGTAGGCATCGGCTCGGGCGGTCATCTTCTCGTAGGTGTCATCCTCCAGAAGTGCGCAGAACTGCAGGCCCAGAAGCCATCCCTTTGCCAGAACTGCGCCATTCTGCTTCATGTAAGTGCGGAATTTCCGTGTAAGTCCGGCGTTGGTGATAACCAGAGCTTCGCCAAAGAGTGCGCCGCATTTCGTTCCGCCGATATAAAATACATCCGTCAGCTCTGCCAGTTTTTCCAGAGTCACATCATTCTTCACGGAACCAAGTCCGTAGCCCAGGCGCGCGCCGTCCACGAACAGATACATGCCATACTCATCACAGACCTTGCGGATGTCCTTCAGATCCTGCTCGGAATAGAGGGTGCCCCACTCGGTCGGGAAGGAGATGTAAACCATCTTCGGCTCACAGATGTAATTCGGTTCTCCATCGTCATAATAGGATTTGACCGCCTTCCGGATCTGCTCTGCCGTAATGGTTCCGTCCGCAGAGGGAAGCGGCACCAGCTTATGACCGGTGTTTTCAATGGAACCGGCTTCATGGGCATACACATGGCCGGAATCCGGACAGATGACACTCTGGATCGGGCTTAACGCTGCCGTATGGACAATAAAGTTTGCCTGAGTTGCCCCCGGGAAGAAATGAACGGCTGCCTCCGGTGCCTTGCATTTTTTCCGGATCAGCTCCGCTGCCTTCTCGCACCAGGTATCCTCTCCGTATCCATCATAGCTTTCTGCATTGGTCTCTGCCAGCTTCTCTAAAATTTTTCCGCAGGCACCGCGGTTATAATCATTGTGTAAACGAATCATGCTGCTTGTCTCCTCTTCTTTCTGTCCGCAATTCCCAGACCGGACTCATTTTTCTCGTGACTTGCGTCACTCGGTTGCCTCGTCGTTCGCCGCAACCGTGCCAGCACGCTTTCGGCTCTCTTGCACTCGTTTCTCGTGACTTGCGTCACTCGGTTGCCTCGTCGTTCGCCGCAACCGTGCCAGCACGCTTTCGGCTCTCTTGCACTCGTTACATTATAGCATTTATGCTTTATTCTGTCACGAAAGGAATTCTGTCACAACAAAGGAAAAATCCATGGAAAGCAGAATCACAAACTACTTTCCATGGATTTTTTCAATTCTTATACCACAGTGTTTCGCCTACTGTTCATAAGAGTCTTCATTAACACTCTCCTCAGACTTTTCTTCATCATCGGACTTCTCATCAGCAGATGCTTTGCTGTCATCTTCTTCCGGCTTCTCATCATCAGAAACTTCGCCATTGTTCTCCTCAGATTTTTCTTCATCTGAAACTTCGCCGTCGTTCTCCTCAGACTTCTCTTCATCTGATGTTTCGTCGTTGTTCTCCTCAGACTTCTCTTCATCTGAAACATCGCCGCTGTTTTCGTCAGATTTCTCATCTCTGGAAGATTCGTCGTTGCTCTCATCAGACTTCTTATCATCAGAAACCACATCTTCATCTAAGATGTCATCACTTGCAGAGATTTTCTCATCCTTCTTGGACTCTTCTTCCGCTGAAGTAATCTTTTCAGCAACCTCTTCTTCGTTTTCAAGAACAGTCTCGAATCCGCTGAAACGATTTGCCTCCTCCTCTGAAATATCTGCATTAGTCAGATCCAGGGTTCCCCAGGTATCCTCACTGTACTCGATTGCCTGATAGGTTCCGCCCCAGGTAGTAAACTGGACAGAGCCCTCAAGACTCAGGGTCAGGTCGCCGCTAACCGTTGCACTGCTCTGTCGTCCGATGAAGGAATAAAGCATTGCTCCGTCATCACCATTAATCGTAACATCAATGTTTCCGTTCAGTTCACTTCCGGATGCCGCACCAATGATCTTCACCATTGCAGTTCCAGCAACAGAGATTGTAACATCTCCATTCAACTCTGCATTCTCTGCGCAGCCATAAACTTCAAACTGACCAGAAGAAATGCTGATAGTCGGATTTGCCTCAACGCTGTCTTTTTTGGATCCTGCATACAGTTTTGTATAGCTGAATCTCCACGCACTCTGGGCAATATCTTCACCTGCAGTGAAATCATGACCATTCATGTAAGTTTCCGCACGCCAGTCTACATTGGAAATTTCCAGATCTCCGTTCAGTTCTAACGGTTTCTTGGATTCTACAGTATAGCATTCACCCTCCGCAGAAGTGATTTCAAAAGATACCTCCGGCATGATCACCGTTCCTTCCAGGGAAATATCCTTGTTCAAAACGATCACATCTCCATCCTGTACCTCAGCCAGTGCCTTTACCAGACTGGTATAGCCGGTATCTCCGATCATAACGGTATTCGAATCTGGTTTTTCCTTATAGGTAATGGAAATCTGTCTGGTATCCAGCCAGGTTTCGCCGCCATCGCTGGTAGACGCAAGCTGAACATAAACAGTTCCGCCCTCCTCTTTTGTGAACTCCGGTTTGAATATGCCTTCATACAATGTCCAGGTCTCTGTATCCGGATTCTCTGTTGTGAAGGAATCGGTTACATAATAGTAAATCTCTGCATCTTTCACTGCACAGCTGAGTGTTACTTCCGGAGCCTCATCAAACTCATATTTTCCATAATAACCACTATAAATCTGATTATCCGGATTTACAGAAACAACAACCTGCGCACTCAGTGCATTCTCCAGAGCTGACTCAACCGCATCCAGAACCTGCTGCTGCATATCTGCATCGTAACCTGCAAGCAGTTTAAGCTGTGTGTTCTGCTGATAAGTGATTTCCGCGATCAATTCCGGAAGGAAATTTGCGTACTCATTCTCAGAGTCCTCATCCAGCTCAATCTTGGAAATGATCGGTTTGCTTCCATATCCGCTTTCTACGGTTACCGTTGCCTCAACATTTCCAACGCTTCCCTTGTAGGTTCCTGTCTTATACAATACTTCCGGAACCGCATCGGTAAATACGCACCATACAGAAACAATTTTGCTGCGTTTTCCATTCTCATCAAATGCGGCAAATTTTGCTTTAACTTTTCCAGCCTTATTGTTCTGCGCATAAATCGTTGCACGACCATAAGACAATGTCTCACTATCCTGGGTTGGATCAGAACCATCGGTAGTATAATAAACCGTTGTATTTTCTGCCGCAGAAACAGCCAGACTGACTCCATAACTGGATTTTGTCACCAGAGATCCCCAGGAAGCGGTTACTTCCGGTGTCATAACGCTTTCATCACTTTCATCGACCGGTTCGGAACGCATTGCATCAATCACCGCATATTTCGCTGCATCAGAAGATACGGTTGCTCCGGTAATTGCATCTACACGCAAATCTGAAGAGCTGTTCGGGACGGTCTTAGCATTCAGCATATCCTCCAGAGTCTTTCCAGCAAACTTTGTGGAAATACCTTCTTCATTTTCAGAGAAGAGATACGGGCTCCAGAATGCTTCATCACGGTTATCGCTGGTCTTTGTTCCATTGTCCTCGACTTTAACAATCGTTCCGTCGGAAACGGTTATTTTCAGTTTTGCGGTATATGGAATACCGGATGGAGTATTGACGGTTGAACTTCCCTCATACACCTTCAGTCCGCTCTGTACCTCCGGAATCGCGATAAACTGAAGTTCTTTTTCTGTCACTTCAGAAGCCACACCATTCTTCACTGCAACTGCTTTTACCGTAATCACAGTATCTGCATTTGTGCCAGCTTCCACAGTAATCACGCCGTCTGTTGCTGTCTTTGCGATGCTTCCATCTGCAGATGGATCACTTCCATCCAAGGTGTATTTCACAACAGTTCCATCTGCTGCTTCCACAGAAAGTTCTGCTGCATCGGTTGCTGCATAGAGCAGTCTGGTTCTGGAATCAGCGGCGGTTAATTTAGGTACATCAGGTTTTTCTTCACTGACATCTGGCAGTGCACCCTTAACTGCCTCCTTAATCGCATTCGCAGAATAAGTTGCTCCGGATCTCGCATCAACCGTATCTACCGTATTTCTGGTCTTTCCAATGAACCGGGACAGGACCTTATCAAGTGCTTTCTGCCAGTACGATGCATTACTGCCCGGCTCAGTTCCATTGTCCTCAACCTTTTCAATCTCGCCGCTTTCCGCATTGTAAGTAACCTTTACCTTGGCCTCATAATTAAACATTTCTACTGTTGCAGAACCTTCGACTTCAATACCTTCCGGTTTCGAAGTTTCTCCAGCCACCATCTCAAAGGTCAGCTTATTCTCATATCCGGTTGCAGTTACCTCAAGCGTATACGTCTGGCCTGTCACGAAGATTGCTTCGGTTCCACTCTTTGCCTCGGTATTGATGATCCCGGTATTCGGGTCAATGATCTGCACCATTCCGCGTCCGCTAGCTGCATATGCAGTTCCATTTACAGAAACCGATGTAATGGAAGACAGATAAGCTGCAAGCTCTTCCTCAGATGCATCATCTGCTGCTTTCAGAGACCATACACCCTGACTATTTGCAGTTGCCTGAGCCGGAATATCAGTGATAGAAAGAACGAAGCTTGCTGAAATATCTGCGTATTTCCCGGTTTTATCCTTCACGGTCAGGGTATAAGTACCTGCTGCCATAATTCCGCTCCAGGTGATGCTTTCATCAGAAACCGAGAAGCTATCTACTACCTTACCGCTTGGACCTGTAAAGGTGTATTCTGCCTCAAAATCGGACGGAACTGCATCCAGGCCGGTCACACTGGTCTGTCCTGCCGATGCAGAAGTTCCTGCAACACCAAACTCTGTGTGGTTGAACTTATACGGTACGTACAGTTCCCCATCCAGGGTGATATCCATCACACCATTGCTGGTGTAATAGGTCAGTCCGGTAATGGTCTTGCCCATCATGGACTCGTAATGCTGTGGCGCAAGGGTATTGCCATGGGTTGTTGTCACAATTCCCGTGGACCATGCCAGGTTTGTCTTCTGCCAGATATTTTCCAGGTGACGCAGGCCATAGTCCTCGTCCTGTTCAGTATGAAGAACCACGCCGTAAACTTCAGACGCTTTACTGACAAAAGACGGAATACCGTTAAAATTCAGCTGGTAATCACCGTAGTTTGTCTCTGTCTGAAGCGTTGCGCTGACTCCGCTTGTAACACTTGTCCGCTCCGCCTGAACTGCGCCGAAGGAAAGCGCTCCATTCTCGTCAACAGTCAGTTCCTTATAATACTCCGGTGCCTCAGAAAGAATATAGTAAGAGTGATCCGCGCTCTGGAAGAGTGCTTTTTTACCTTCGTAGGTCGTTTCGTTTTTCTGGCCGCGGTTAGTTACGGTAATGGTAACGGAATCACTATCTGTGATCTGGCGGAACTTACTCAGATCAATTTCCTTCGCAACTCTGACCGGATAAATAACACCTTTGATATTTGTTCCCTCCGGATCGGTGTGATAAGAGCCACCAACCAGGCTTCCGGTTCTGGTTTTCATCTTGGTTGCAGAAGAAACGCCATCTACCGGGTACTCATTTCCTTCTACCTCTGCCTCATAGAACTCATCATACGGGATGTTCATGAGCAGGTACTGGTACTCATCAGAAACATCGCTCTTCTTCAGCGCATTCTTGACTGCCTGCTTGATTGCATTGGAGGAAACCGTTGCCCTGGAAACTGCCTCCACATCATCAATCTCATCTGCGGTCTTTCCGGCAAGTTTCACAAACATACCGGTCGCGTTATTCCAGAATGTAGCATTGGAAGTTCCCGGCTCGGTTCCGTTATCCTTAATGGAAACGATTTTTCCATCCGCGTCTACCGTTACCAGTACCTTTGCCTGATAACTTCCTTCTACCGTCTTACCGTCTGTAGTTTCAACCGTAGCCTCGCCCTCTAACGCACTGGTCTCCGGTTTCTTCTCTGCTGCGGTCACAGTTCCAGTCAGGTTGTTCTTATATCCGGTTGCGGTAATCTCCAGAGTATACTGCTGTCCCATGGTAAAAATTTCCTTGTTGCCTGACTTTGCAGTAAAGTCAATCTCACCAGTCATTGCATCGATGATTTTCACTGCGCCCCGGCCACTTGCCGCATACACAGTCTCATCGACTTTTACACTGCTGATTGCTGCCAGATATGCCTTGTATTCTTCATCAGAAGCATCCTCTGTCTTCGTTACCTTCCAGCCGTCCTCAGTCTGGGTAAATGCTGCCGGAACTGCCTCGGTTTCCAGGGTAAAGGTTCCGGATACCGGAGCATACTTGCCGGATTTATCGGTTACGGTCAGGGTGTAGCTTCCTGCTGTCAGCCTGCCCTCCCAGGTCAGCTTGCCGCTCTCTGCGTCATACTTCATTGCAACCGTTTCACCGAGTGCGTTCTTCACCTGATATTCCACATCAAAATCAGACGGGAACTCGGCTCCGGTTACTGCAATACCGGTCTCTCCACCATCCACTGTTGCGTTCTCCATGCTCAGGGATGCTGCAATCTTCACCGGAACGTAAATATCCTCTGTAAACGGAACTTCCAGAATGCCTTCACTGGTGTAATAGGTTACGCCGCTTAAATGCTTGCCCATCATATCCTGATAGTGCTCATAGGAAAGCTGGCTGCTGTGGGACTGGGTAGTAAATCCGGCAGACCATGCCAGCTGGGTTCTCAGCCAGATATTCTCCAGATGACGCAGGCCATAATCCTCGCCTTCGGTTGTGTGAAGAACCACACCGAAAACGGTATCCTTGCTGATATCCGGCATGCCGCTGAAGCCAAGCTGGTAGTCACCATAGCTGCTGTTTGCAGAAATGGTTGCGGAAACGCCATCCACCTTCTTTTCGATTCCCTGTGCTTTGCCGAAACTAAAGTTTCCATCGGCATCCACAGATACTTCCTTGTAGTAAGACGGTACCTCACTCAGCACATAATACGCATAATCAGCGCTCTCAAACAGTGCATTCTTTCCCTCATAGATTGTTTCCTGTTTCTGACCGCGGTTGGTTACAGTAATGGTAATGGAATCGCTGTCCGTGATCTGGCGGAACTTGCTTAAGTCGGTTCCTTTTTTGATCTTAACCGGGAAGGTTACACCGCTGATATCCTCTCCAGTACTGCTTACATGATAGGAGCCGGCTACCAAATTTCCGGTTCTGGGTTTGGACTTGGTTGCTGAGGTAACCGCATCGACATCCGCATTGTTGCCTTCAACCTCTGCTGCATAGAACTCCGCATACGGGATGTTCATAAGCAGGTACTGGTACTCTTCTGGGGCATCTGGAGTGTTTGGAGTATCCGGAGTGCTCGGAGTATCCGGGGTGTTCGGAGTATCCGGAGTGCTCGGAGTATCCGGAGTGCTCGGAGTATCATTTGAATTATCGCCTGAATTATTTCCTCCGTTAGAACTACTTTCTTCACCGGAACTACTTTCTCCGCCGGAGCTGCTGCCTGCATTCCCGGAGGCAGTTGTTTTTGTATGAAAACCAATACCCGGACGATACACCGGCTTTCCGTCCTGCATCCACTGTCCGTCTGCACTGGTCGGATAGTCATCTGGTGTTTGTTTTCCTGCATACATGCCACCGTGGACGCCCGGCTGATCCGAAGATTCTGCTGCAAAATAATAGCAATAACCATCAATCCACTGCCAGCCGATTACCATATGGCCTTCATTTGCCGTGCCACTTCCGTTATCAAAGAAAAACCATTTGTTCTCTAAATTTTTGTACCATCCGGTATGCATACGGCCTTCAATTCCTTCTTCTGCCGTATCAAAGTAATACCAGAAACCACCAATCTTCTGCCAGCCAGTTACCATTTTCCCATCTTCCGGGTTCAGATAATACCAGCCACTGTCTGTTTTCACCCAGCCAGTGTATGACTTCTGATCCGGACTGTAGAATTTCCAGGCACCATTCTCTTTTTCCCAGTTTCCTGTTACGGTTGCCGCAGCATATCCCGGAAAACCGGTCTGAGCAGCAACTGCCGCAGAAAGCACAACAAGTGCTGCCTGTTTCTTCAGTGCTTTTTTCATGTTGACCTCCTTATTTTCTACGCAATTCAGATGGTTTTTCTATCCTACTCACGTTTCATTGTTAGCAATCGCTAACACAATTACGTTTTTATGTTAGCAATTGCTAACCAAAATTGTCAATCATTTCCTTTTGTGCAATCTGACTTTTTTTCTCACTTTCCCCTTTCTGGAAATTCTATCTTTTCCCACGCTTGACAAGAAAGGTTAGTTAATGCTAACATTTATTTGCTGTTTTTAAGAAAACACTATTTGCAGAAAATTGCAGAAAATTTGAGGTCAATACAAACATGATACAGGCAAGATTTACTGTTGCAGTTCTGTGTACTGCAGCTTTGATAAACGGCTGCTCCACGGCTCACACGCAGCAAGCAGCATCGCCTTCCACCTTCGCTGCTTCTGAATCTTCAGACTCTGAAACACCTGCATCCGCAGAATCCGTCCAGTCTGATACACGTTCCACAGAAACTGCTGAGAATTCCGAAACAATTCAGAATACAGATCCTTCCGAAAGTCTGAGCAGTGAATTATATGCTATGGATACGATCATGACCCTGACTGCATACGGACCGAACGCGCAGACCGCCCTGACTGCGGCAGAAAATGAGATTACCCGTCTGGATACATTGTTTTCCATTTCCAGTGAAAGCGGTGATATTTACCGCGTGAATCAGTATGGAGAAGGAGATCTCTCCGAAGATTCCTTAACCCTGCTTTCCAGCGCTCTGAACTATTACAATGAAACTGAGGGAATCTTTGACTGTACCATTGAACCAGTCATGGAAGCCTGGGGATTTACAACTCAGGATTACCGCGTTCCGGAACAAGCGGAACTGGATAACCTGCTCTCCCGTGTTGATGCTTCCTGCATTTCTTTCACCGGAAACCATGTTACCCTTCCAGAAAATGTACGCTTGGATCTTGGCGGTATCGCAAAAGGATTTACTTCCGCACGTGTCATGAACGTGTTTGCTGAAAATGGTGTGACATCCGGCATCATCTCCCTCGGTGGAAATGTACAGACCCTCGGCAAAAAGCCCGATGGTTCTTTATGGCGTGTCGGGATTCAGGATCCGGTCAATCCGGATGACATGTTCGCAGTCGTGGAAGTTGCCGATGAGGCTGTCATCACCTCCGGTGCATACCAGCGCTATTTCGAGCAGGATGGCATCCACTATCACCATATCATCGACCCGCAAACCGGATATCCGGCTGATAATGGCCTGATCTCTGTAACCATCATCAGTCCGGATGGTACTCTTGCTGATGCCCTCTCTACCTCGCTGTTTATTATGGGACCGGAGAAAGCTGCCGCTTTCTGGCAGAATCACCGCAACCTGTTTGACGCCATTCTGATGACAGACAACGGCGATGTTCTTGTCACATCTGGTCTTGCAGACCGCTGCCAGATTACCAGTGGAGGAAAGGTTCAGGTGATTTCTTGAAATATCGTAAAAAAATCCTGTCTTTCTGCCTGCTCCTGCTTTTTTGCATCTGTCTGCTCGCTGTATGGAACGTGATGCGCCAGAAAGGACGCAGCCAGAGTGTTGCACAAATTGTTTATCAGGGCGAAATTATCCGAACCATTGATCTTTCTTCCGTAAAACAAACCGAAACTTTTACGGTTGGAAAAACCGGTTCACAAAATACAATTCAGATTTCTCCGGATGGGATTAGCGTCATTCATGCAGATTGCAAAGACCAGATCTGCGTGCGTCAGGGGATCCGCGCTCACGGTCCGGAACCCATTGTCTGTCTTCCACACAAATTAAGCATCCGCTTTTCTGAGCCAGTTCAGGCAGAAGGGACTGGTAGTCACCAGGCACTCGATGCGGTGACCGGCCGATGACGGGACGCAGCGCGGCAACAACATCGCGCCTGACCCAGTTGTCCCTCTTAACAACAGTTGCGCTCATTATCTTTGTGATTGAGGCCAACATTCCGCCCCTTACCTCCGTTCCCGGAGTCAAAATGGGACTAGCCAACATTGTCACACTTTCTGTATTTTACCTGTACGGGCGAAAGGATGCTTTGCTGGTACTTCTTGTCCGTGTAGTCCTGGGAGCATTTGCCAGCGGCCAGATCATGACGCTCCCTTATAGCCTGAGCGGCGGACTTTTATGCTTTGTTGTCTGCGCACTGCTGTTTCCATTCTTCCCATTAAAACGTCTCTGGCTTTTGAGCGTGATTGGAGCTGTTTTTCATAATATCGGGCAAATCAGCACCGCAATCATCATCACCGGAACACCTGAGATTATCTGGTATCTTCCAGTGTTACTGGTTTCCGGCATGATCAGCGGATTTTTTACCGGCCATGTCGCTCAATATCTGCTCCTACATCTAAAAAAAATCAACTCAAAAAACAGGTACTGACCATCATCCGATCAATACCTGTTTTCCTTCAAACGCAAACCCGTAATGCCGGATCCGTTCTCCATCGTAGCTTTCTGCATATAATACTATCAGAAAGCGGGGCGATGCATGATGCTGGCATGGTTCTTCTACTTGATGGATGCCATAAAAAAGCTGCTGTAACATTGCATTTTTCTGTTTCCGGCGCTATAATAAAACCGCTGCACCGGTTCCGGGAGGAATGCGCCCCGTGCGTATCGCCAGTGTCTAGGCTCACCTTTCAGAATATCCCGTAGAACACTCGGCGGCCGAGGGCGGCTTCAAAACAGTAAATATTCAATCAAGGCTGCCTCCTGGCAAATTATTTGCTGGGACGGCAGCTTTTTCCACACGTATAATATGGCATAATTTGTCGAAAAGAACCACTTGTGTTTCATCCCGCCATATGC
>CAVIRL010000034.1:0-595 GCA_963645005.1 Prevotella sp. P5-108 | reverse complement strand
TCTTTACGGTAAGCAAGGTTTCAAACATCTATCTGATTATCTTATCTTTCATTTTGCCTGCTATGGCATCAGAAAACTCTTTGCTTAACATACCCGTTAACATTTAAGCAGGGAGATTTTTCTTTCCTGCGAAGTACAAACAGGAAAGGATTAATTGAAATGAATGAACAACAGAATTTAACAAACCATGCATCTCTGTCAGCAGCACAGTCCGAAGTCGCGGCATATTTATCCGCAGCAGAATTGCAGATCAATCTCAGTGATTTCGCTCTATTTCTTTCTGTAATGAAAAATCAAACCGCACATGAACTGATTCTCAGCATTTTGCTGGAAGAACCACATTTGAAACTGGAAAAGGTACATGTGGAAGAAGTTGTTTTAAACAAGAACGGAAACAGGGCAATTCGCCTGGATGCCTGGGCTTTGTCAAAAGACAGACGCCAGTTTGCTACTGAAATGCAAAATGATACGGAAAACGATGATGTCCGCAAGCGTTCCCGTTATTACCAGGGACTGCTGGATACACCGATCCTCAAAGCAGGAAAGCAGACCCGTTACAAAGATCTGCCTTCAACGGTTGTGACCTTCATCACCC
>CAVIRL010000033.1:0-20750 GCA_963645005.1 Prevotella sp. P5-108 | reverse complement strand
CGGCGCCACATAGATCTCACAGCCGATGATGGGCTTGATGCCCACCTCCCGTGCCGCCCGGTAAAAGTCGATGACACCGTACATGACACCATGGTCGGTGATGGCCATGCTGTCCATGCCAAGCTCCCTGGCCCGCGCCGCCAGCTCTTTGATCTTACAGGAACCGTCCAGCAGACTGTACTCTGTATGGACGTGCAAATGTGTAAATGCCACTGTTTTCTCCTTTTATATCCCGTTCATAAAAACAGGGCGGAAATGTTATTTCCACCCTGTCACTTCAGCATCCTTTGTATAGATTAACTTCGGGGAAATGATCCGTATGATCTTATTTCTCTCCCTTTAAGTACTTTTCAATATGATCAAGTGCCTCTTTCTCGTCTTCTCCATCAGCAGAAACGGTAATTTCCTCACCAACGCCCATGCCAAGTGTCATCATACCCATAATGCTCTTTGCATTGACACGGGCATTATTATTCTCCACATAGATCTGACTGTCAAACTGGCTCGCAATTTGCACCAGCATTGCGACTGGTCTTGCCTCAAGTCCGGATGAAAGTCCAATGGTGATCGTTTTCTTTAACATAATTATCCTCCTCGTTTTCGGACATGAACAAACACTCTTCTCTCTTTGTCATGCCTCTGTGTCAGGCCGTTCCTGTCTCAACCGCTCTGCCATGTTTCCCAGTTTTCTGAGACGATGGTTCACACCTGATTTACCGACCGGCGGATCCAGAGCCTCTCCAAGCTCCTTCAATGTGGCCTCCGGTCTGGCCAGCCTTAACTCTGCGATTTCCCTCAGGTTATCCGGCAGACTGTCAAATCCTGCCTTGTCCCTGATGTATATGATATCTTCCATCTGCTTGACTGCCGCCGATACCGTTTTGTTGATATTGGCTGTCTCACAGTTTACCTGCCGGTTCACACTTCCGCGCATCTCTTTGAGAATGCGGATGTTCTCCAGCTCCATAAGCGCAACCGGTGCTTCCATAACATTTAAGATATCCACGATCTGGCTTCCCTCTTTGATGTAAACTACGAAATATTTCTTCCGCAGCACGATCTTGGCCTCGACTCCCATGGAAAGGATGAGCCCCTGGATCTGTTTTGCCTTCGCTTCGGTTGCGCAGGCAATCTCAAAGTGATAAAACTTTTCCGGATCGCTGATGGAACCTGCTGCCAGAAATGCGCCTCTGATAAACGCACGCTTGCAGCAGCTCTGCATCAGAACCACGTTCTGGGCCAGGGACAGATTCTCCTCAATTTCCCCATAGGGATCAATGAGTTTGACCGCCTGAAGTACCCGCATGGCGTCCTCGTGATGGGTCACTGCAACGGTACAGGTTCTGTTCCTGTGGTTCCCGATACCCTGCCGTATGGAGACATCAATTTTTATATTAAATGTTTTTTTCAATAATGTAAAGTACTTTCTTGCAACTGCCTCATTTTCCGTGTGGATTTTCACCCGGTAGCGATCGTTCTCCGAAATCTGGATACGGCCGCAAAGGCTTAGGATTGCTGCGATCTCCGCAATCTGACAGTGTCTCGCCGGAGAAAGCTGCCTGGAAAGTTCTTCCTTTACCTTAGAAGAAAATGACATATCCTGCTCCTATTTTTCAATATCGCGGTGCTCGATCTTGAGTCCATACTCCTCAAATCCGCTCAGATGCTGGTACAGCGCATTTGCCACGGTGACAGAGCGATGTTTTCCGCCGGTACAGCCAATGGCAATGACAAGCTGATTCTTTCCTTCCTGCACATAATTGGGGATCAGGAAGTCCAGCATCTCATAAAGCATGGAAAGAAATTTATCTGCCGTGCCGCCCTGGCGCACATAAGCCTGAACCTCCGCCTCCTGTCCCGTGTGGCTGCGCAGTGCCTCTACATAATAAGGATTGGGCAGGAAACGCACATCAAAGACCAGATCCGCGTCATTGGGGATGCCGTACTTAAAGCCGAAGGACAACACGGTGATAAAAAGATTCTGATAACGGCGGTCCTGGACGAAGATCTTTTCCAGTTCCCTGCGCAGCTCCCTCGTCAACAGGCTGCTGGTATCCAGGATCATATTGGCCTGCTGCTTGATAAACGCAAGCTTTTCCCGCTCCAGCTGAATGCCGCTGTCCACCCGGCCCTTTCCGGCCAGCGGATGGGAACGCCGGGTTTCCTTGTAGCGCTTTACCAGAGTCGTGTCGCTGCTGTCCAGAAAGAGGATCTCGTAGGGCACCTGCTGGGTTTTCCAGTTTTCCAGAACCTGTTCCAGCTGTGGAAGCTCCTCGCCGCTGCGGATATCGATGCCCAGCGCCACCTCCTCATGGGCTGACGGCTTCTGCATAACCAGTTCTACAAAGGCTTCCATCAGGGGAATCGGCAGATTGTCCACACAGTAAAATCCAAGATCCTCCAGCATTTTGAGAGCCGACGTTTTTCCGGCTCCTGACATTCCTGTCACGATTACCAGTCTCATCTGTTTTCTCCGTTTCTTAAAATTCGCCGAGAAGCTTCACTTCCAGTTCCAGTTCCACGCCATATTGCGCCTTCACCTTCTCCTGTACCTGACTACACAGAGAAAGGATGTCTGCGGAGGTGGCATGATCCCGGTTGATGACAAAGCCACAGTGTTTTTCTGACACCTGGGCACCGCCCACGGCAAAACCGCGAAGCCCCGCATCCTGGATCAGCCTGCCTGCAAAATGGCCTGCCGGGCGCTTAAAGGTACTTCCCGCGCTCGGATACTCCAGCGGCTGCTTTTCCCGGCGCTTTGCCGCCAGGTCATCCATGACCGCACGAATTTCCCCCGCGTTTCCCGGCCGCAGCTCCAGCACTGCTTCCAGCACGATGTAACCTTTTTTCTGAATGCAGCTGGTGCGGTATCCCAGTTCCAGTTCGGATGCCGGAAGTGTTTTTACCTCACCCTCCGGAGTCAGGACCGTGGCCTCCTTTAATACCTGGCACAGTTCTCCGCCGTAGGCACCTGCGTTCATGACCACGGCACCGCCGATGGTGCCCGGGATGCCGGCAGCAAACTCAAAGCCGGTCAGAGATGCGTTAAGCGCCTGCTTTGCCACAACGGAAAGCAGGGCACCGGCACCGGCCCGGACAATATTTCCCTCTGCGGCAACCTGCCCGAAGGGTTTTCCAAAGGAAATCAGGACACCACGATACCCCTTGTCTCCCACCAGAAGGTTGCTGCCGTTTCCAATGATGGTATACGCCAGGTTTTCTTCCCGGCAGATATCCAGCACCTGTTTTAATTCCTCCGGGCAGGATGGTTCAATGTAAATATCCGCCGGACCGCCCGTGCGGAAGGTGGTATGGCGGCTCATGGGCTCTTCCAGCAGGAATACGCCCGCGCTCACCGCCTGTTTCAGTCTTTCTGCTGCCTGTTTCATACTTCTTCGTTCTGCCTTTATCCTTATTTGTTGCCAAGGTTGGCCTGTACACGGTTGTACAGCTCCTGAGCCGCATTGTAGCCCATCTTTTTCTGACGGTAGTTTACCGCTGCGGACTCTACGATGATGGCCAGGTTTCTGCCCGGACGGATCGGGATGTTGTGGCAGACTACCTGGTTGCCTAGGAACTCGGTGTAGCGGTCCTCCAGGCCCAGCCGGTCATACTCTTTGTCCTTATCCCAGTCTTCCAGCTTGATGACCATGTCGATGTTCTGGGTATCTTTGACGCTCTCAACACCGTACAGGGACTTCACATCAATGATACCGATACCGCGCAGTTCGATGAAGTGCTTGGTGATATCCGGTGCGCTTCCCACCAGGGTCGCGTCGCTGACCTTGCGGATTTCTACTACGTCATCGGATACGAGACGATGTCCGCGCTTGATCAGCTCCAAGGCAGCCTCGCTCTTGCCGATGCCGCTCTCGCCCATGATCAGGACGCCCTCACCAAATACATCTACCAGCACGCCGTGGATGCTGATGCACGGAGCCAGTTTGACCTTCAGCCAGCGGATGACTTCTGCCATCAGATCGGAGGTGCTCTTGTCGGATACCATTAACGGTACCTGATAGTGCAGGCACAGATCCTGCATGTCTTCATCCGGCTCCTGGCCGCGGCTGTAAACCACACAGGGGATCTCACTGGAAAGGAGCTTGTCGTAACGCTTTACCCGCACCTCCCGCGGCAGGGTATTGATGTAAGCCTGCTCCACATATCCGATGATCTGGACACGCTCCCGGTCAAAATGGTCAAAGAAACCGGTTAACTGAAGCGCCGGACGGTTCACATCCGGGTGGCTTAATACCACCTTGTCTGTGTCGATTTCCGGAAGTACATTTCTCATTTTCATCTTTTCGATCAGTTCTGTAATTGTTACACCGTACATATTACCCCGCTCCTTTATCTTGTTTATTCAGCCTGGTTGGAAAAACAGGCTGTATCTCTTCTCAGAATATGATCATACCATAAATTCAGATGGTTGTCATCCGCATTGGCAGGTTATGCCGCGTGTGGATTTCACGCACCCTGATTCCTGATTAAATTTTTCCGGTCTCTTCCGTGACCTGCACCGGGACCTCGGATGCCTTCTTCCGGAAAAAGCGGTACACGCTCTCTGCCGCAGCCCGGTTCATGCCCGGCACCTGGGAGAGTTCTTCCTCGCCGGCGGCCTGCACGGCCTCAATGGATTTGAAGTGCTTCATCAGTGCCCTTCTCCGGGTATCGCCAATCCCCGGTATGTCATCCAGCACAGATCGCACCTGACTCTTGCTGCGCAGACTCCGGTGGTACTCGATGGCAAAGCGGTGGGCTTCATCCTGGATTCTGGTGATCAGCCGGAATCCTTCCGAATGCCGATCAATGGGAATTTCCACATCCCGGTAATAAAGTCCCCTAGTCCGGTGGCTGTCATCCTTGACCATCCCGCAGACCGGAATGGAAAGCCCCAGCTCCGTTAGCACCTCCTCCGCAATGTTTACCTGGCCCCGACCGCCATCCATCATCAGGATGTCCGGAAAGCGGGTAAAGCTTCCGAATTTCCGTTCCACCCCCTGCTCCTTTAGCTGCTCCAGTTCTTCCAGTCCATGGGTAAAGCGGCGCATGAGCACCTCCCGCATGGAAGCATAATCGTTCGGTCCGATGACGGTTTTGATGCGGAACTTCCGGTAATCGCTGCGCTTCGGCTTGCCGTCCTCATACACCACCATGGACCCCACCGACTCATAACCGGAAATATTGGAAATGTCGAAGGCCTCCATCCGGCGCACGCCGGTGAGTCCCAGCCAGGATGCCACCTCATTCATGGCGCCGATGGTGCGCATCTCGTCTCTCTGATTGCGTTCAAGATCCTGCCGCAGCACCATTGATGCATTCTTCCCGGCCAGCTCCACCAGCTGCTCCTTTTCGCCCTTCTTCGGCACGACAATACGGACCTTCTGGCCTTTTCTTGTACTGAGCCACTGCTCAATGACCTCCATGTCATCCAGCTCCTGCTGCACCCACAGCTCCTTGGGCAGAAACGGGGTTCCCGCATAAAACTGCTTCACAAAGCTGGTGAGGATCTGGCGGCTCTCCTTCTCCGCGCCGATGCGGATGCCGAAATGCTCCCGGCCGATCAGCTTTCCTTCCCGTACAAAGAAGACCTGTACCACCGCGTCCGTATCGTTCATGGCCATGGCGATGATGTCCCGGTCCTCCATACTGCTGCTGGTGATCTTCTGCTTCTGGGCCACCTTCTTCACGCTGGCCAGAAGATCCCGATACTCCGCCGCCTTCTCATACTCCATCTTTTCCGCGGCTTCCATCATCTGGTTTTCCAGCCGCTTGAGCAGATTGTCGTAGTGCCCGTTCAAAAACTCCAGCACCTGTCTGATGTGCTCTGCATATTCTTCCTTGCTGATGTAACCCTGGCAGGGTGCGTCACACTGTTTAATATGGTAGTTTAAGCAGGGACGGTCCTTGCCGATATCTCTTGGCAGAAACCGGCTGCAGGTCCGCACCCTGTAAAGCTTGTGGATCAGGTCAATGGTGTCCTTGACTGCTCCCGCACTGGTATAGGGACCAAAATACCGGCTCTTGTCCTTTTTCATAGTGCGGGCAAACTGCACCCGCGGAAAATCCTCTCCTACTGTAACACGGATGTAAGGGTAGGCCTTGTCATCCTTCAGCATGGTATTGTAGCGGGGCTGGTGCTCCTTGATGAGGTTGCACTCCAGTACCAGCGCCTCCAGCTCCGAGTCCGTCACAATATACTCAAACCGGGCAATGTGGGATACCATCTGCCGGATCTTGGCCGTCTTGCCCCTGCTGCTCTGGAAATACTGGCGCACCCGGTTCTTTAAGCTGATGGCCTTGCCCACGTAGATGATCTCATCCTTCGCATCGTGCATGAGATACACGCCTGGCTGGGACGGAAGTTTTTTCAGTTCTTCTTCAATATCAAATAACATGTTTCCTCCTGATGGCGGGTCTGATCTGGTCTGCTGCCGATATGCCTTCGCCCTGCAAAATGGAATCAGCGCAGGCGGCTGCCATCATAGCGTTTCTGCATGGCAAGGAAGCGGCGTACTGCGTAAAGCTGTTCCTGCAAAGAGCCGCGCTCCGGCTTCATATCCAGCACCAGATACATGCTGTCCAGCTCCTGCTGGGTGATGCGGTCCTCCAGGACTTTCAGGCATTCCATGCGGAGTTCAAAATTCTCGGTGTCCAGGAACTGCAAAAATGCCGGATCCGGGGTACGGTCCGCGTAGTACTGGTAAGGTTTTCTCTCCGCATGCCGGTCTGGGATCTCTGGCTCCGCAGCCACATCTGCTGATCTGCATTCGACATCATTGTGCATGCCAGATTCCTGACCTGACACGGAATTTGTCTGATATCCGGTTCCCTGTTTTTCTGCTGCTTCCTGTCGTGCTGCCTGACCGGCTCCTGCAACGCTCTGTCCCGGCTCCACCCGCTCAAACCGCCACTTCTGGGTCACCTCCGGGTATTTCTCATGATCCACCTCACTGGTAAACATAGCGTAGGGGCGCACATACACACCGTAGTCTCCGTAAAGAGCCTGGTAAACCACCATGGGCTCGCCGGTCTCCGAGTGTCTCGCCACCGCCACGATCTGGTACAATTTATTTTTAAAATGCCGGTAAAATTCCCCCGGTCTTACGATCCGTTCTGTCATGTCACTCATCCTGTCTCTTTTATAAATGTTTTACTCCTACACCGCCGGTGGCAATGTTGTCCCTGTTTCCGGCGGGGTGCCCGGTTCTTCTGCTGTTTCCAATGCCTCGGAAAGAGCCTGGGCCGCCGGGAAATTTTTTCCGTCCGGGTCTGTTCCCGTCCTGCCGGAAGCTGCGGCACTGTCCCCGGTCTGCGCTCCCCCGGTCACAGTCAGGGCATCATGTCCTTCCTCCTCCGGCGCATAGGTTGTTTCAGGCAGCATTGCACGGGAGGCCGCGATCTCCTCTGTCTCAGCATCAGCGGCCTCCGGTGTCAGCAGTCCGTCCCAGTCGTAGGTGCAGGCCGCGTCCCACAAAAGCCACTCATCGTACCCGCAGTCGTACACCGCACGGACCTGGTCGCGCACCTGCTCCCCGCCGTAGGGGATGTGGTTCTTCAGCCAGCTTGCTGTAAAGTCCTGAAGCCACGGACGCACCGCTGCCACATGACTGCCATCCAGACCTGCAAAATACAGTTCTTTTCTGGATTCTGTCAGAGCCGCACAAATGGTATCATAGGGTCTCATATCCGGATGGTCAATGCCGTAGTTCCCGTCAGAATAATGGGACGGATAGATCATGGGGCTGATGTAATCCAGATGCTTTGCCATCTCCCCATAGATCTGGCCCACGGAATCCGCGTTCACATTGCTGTTGATGATGGCACCAAACACATCTGCAGACACAAAAAGTCCGGCTGCGCTCAGTTTCTCGTACTCATATTCCATAAAGTCCAGGATCACATCCGTTCGGCTGCGTCCTTTGGTATCCTCCTCCGCAAAGACCGCATCCTGCATGCCTTTTTCCGTACAGAAACGCACGTAATCAAACTGAATCTCATCAAATCCCAGTTTCTGCGCTTCCAGGGCAATCTCTGCCAGGTAGTCCCAGGTTTCCTCTTTATACGGATTCACCCAGGCGTGGTCATCCCGGTCCTTAAAGACCGTGCCATCCGCTTTCTTCACGCACCAGTCCGGCTGCGCCTCAGAAAGCCAGGTATCCCGAAATGCCGGAATCCGCGCAATGGTATAGATGTTATGCTCCTTTAATTTCTGCATCAGCCCGGCCATATCTTCAATGTAAACCTTTGTGGATCCAAGCTGCCGGATCAATGGAGACTCCGTCTCACATACCACACGTCCAAAGTCATCCTTAAAATCAATGACCAGCGCATTCGCCTCCGTCTGGTCAAACTCCGCCAGCAGATTGTCCACCAGGGCCGGAGTGCCGGCCACATAGGCAGAAATGTAGATTCCCTTCGCCCGGGTTGCATCCCGCTCCGGTATGTTGGAAATCTGGATTTCTGAGAGTAATTGCTGTTCTTCTGCTTCGGCCTTCTGCTCTGCCGCATCGGATCCTGTCTGTGTTTCCTCATCGCGCCCTACCACTACAGGAGCCGGAGACGTGGCAATTTTTTCCGCATTGTGGAGAAAACCGCACCCGGTGATCGCAAAAACAGTCAGTAACAGTCCGGCCAGAAGCCAGCGTCGTTTTCCTTCCATAGTTCACGTTCCTCATCTGTTTTTTTATAGAGTATACCACATAATATATTTTTTTGACAAATCCAGGTGCAAAACTGAGTTTTATATGATAAAATACAACGAGCAAACGAGAGCCGGAAGCGTGTTTACACGGTTATGGCAAACGGCGAGGCAGGCGAGGGACTTCGTCACGAGTCTGCATGGAAAGGGGTATTAACTACTATGAAAATTGGATTTGACAATCAAAAGTACTTAAAGATGCAGTCCGAACACATCC
Source organism: Prevotella sp. P5-108 (assembly GCA_963645005.1). GTDB lineage: Bacteria > Bacillota > Clostridia > Lachnospirales > Lachnospiraceae > Brotaphodocola. Next base: position 11,832 of record CAVIRL010000033.1, on the reverse strand, counting down.
GCGAACGGATCAGCCAGTTCGGAGACAAGCTGTACCTGGAGTTCGGCGGAAAGCTGTTTGACGACTACCATGCTTCCCGGGTCCTGCCAGGCTTCGCGCCGGACAGCAAGCTGAAAATGCTTCTGCAGTTAGCCGACCAGGCCGAGATTGTCATTGCCATCAACGCGGCAGACATTGAGAAAAACAAGATCCGCCACGACCTTGGCATCACCTACGATGCAGACGTTCTGCGTCTCATCCAGGAATACCGCGATAAGGGTCTGTATGTGGGCAGCGTGGTCATCACCCGCTACACCGGCCAGGCGTCCGCAGATGTCTTTAAGACAAAGCTGGAGCATCTTGGCATCAAGGTATACCGCCATTATCCGATTGAGGGATACCCGAACAACATCGCCCACATCGTAAGCGATGAGGGTTATGGAAAGAACGACTACATTGAGACCACCAAGCCGCTTGTCATCATCACTGCACCCGGACCGGGCAGCGGAAAGATGGCTACCTGTCTCTCCCAGCTCTACCATGAGAACAAGCGCGGCATCAAGGCCGGTTATGCTAAGTTCGAGACCTTCCCGATCTGGAACATCCCGCTTAAGCATCCGGTCAATCTGGCATACGAGGCTGCTACCGCAGACTTAAACGATGTCAACATGATCGACCCGTTCCACTTAGAGGCATACGGTGTTACCACCGTCAACTACAACCGTGACGTAGAGATCTACCCGGTACTGGCTGCCATGTTCGAGGGCATCTACGGCTACTGCCCGTACAAGTCCCCGACCGACATGGGCGTCAACATGGCGGGAAACTGCATCATCGATGATGAAGCATGCCGGGAGGCATCCCGCCAGGAGATCATCCGCCGCTACTATCAGTCATTAAACCGCCTTGCCAAAGACAAAGGCAGCAAGGATGAGGTTTACAAGATCGAGCTTCTCATGAAACAGGCTAAGATCACCACTGACATGAGAAGCGTTGTTCCGGCAGCAGCAAAACTGGCTGCTGAAACCGGCGCACCGACCGCAGCCCTGGAACTTCCGGACGGCAAGATCGTAACCGGAAAGACCACTGCCCTGCTGGGTGCTTCCGCAGCAGTTCTGTTAAACGCAGTGAAACAGCTGGGCGGCATCTCCGATGATATCCACTTAATCTCCCCGGCTTTCATAGAGCCGATCCAGGGATTAAAAACCGGATATCTGGGAAGCAGGAACCCGCGCCTGCACACCGATGAGGTGCTGATCGCCCTGTCCATGTGCGCAGCCACCGACCCGAACGCAAAGCTGGCATTAGAGCAGCTTCCGAAGCTGCACGGATGTGAAGTGCATACCTCCGTTATGCTCTCCTCCGTAGACACCAGCACCTTCAAAAAGCTGGGTCTGCACCTGACTTCCGAGCCGATTTATGAGAACAACCGGTTATATCACTGATCTGACTTTATAAACAGCGAGGGCTGCCGTTCTGATGACGGTAAGCCCTCGCTTTGTATTTTCACTATTCTGTTTTATTCCTTCTCCGCAAACAGCTCCGGATGTGCTTCCACATAATCCGCCGCATACTGCTTATCTTTCCCGATCCGCTCTTTTAACGCCTCCAGGGAATCGAATTTCTGCTCCGGGCGCTCGAAGTTTAAGAGCTGGACCTGGATGTCTTTTCCATACAGATCTTCTTCCAGACCCATGACATAGGTTTCCACCCCAATCGGATTTTCTCCCTGAATGGTGGGCTTGCTGCCGATGTTGCTGACTCCGCCGTAAAACTTCCCGTCTATCAGCACGCGGGAAACATAGACGCCGAAAGGCGGCAGATGTTTTTCCGGCGGCGGAAGAATGTTGGCGGTGGGAAAGCCCAGCACAGTGCCGCCGATGTGGTTTCCGTGCACAACCTTGCCATGGATGGCGTAGGGCTCGCCCAGAAGCTCGTTGGCCTTCTCAATGTTGCCACGGTCCAGTTCCTCCCGGACATAAGTACTGCTGATGTCACGGTGATCATCCTGCTTTTTTTCGATGATGATGGTCTCGAAACCGTATTCCGGCCCGAGTTCCCGCAAAAGCTCCGCGTTTCCGGCCCCCTTGTATCCAAAGCTGCAGTCCGGCCCGGCCACCACGGCCCTCGCGTGCATCTGCTTTACCAGCACCCCGGTGACAAAAGCTTCCGGTGACATGGCGGCCACTTCCCTGCTGAATGGATACTCGATCAGGTAGTCCATGCCCATGGCCCGCATGTTATTGCGGCGTTCCTCGTTGGTGGTAATGACCGTTGCCCGCTTTCCAGACACGACACCCATGGGTGCCATATCGAAGGTAAAGACTGCTGTCTTCCATCCGTGGATTTCTTTCTGACGCAGCATCTCTTTTAACAGCTTCTGATGACCCTTATGCCGTCCGTCAAATTTTCCAATGGTTACCACGGTGGGTTCTTCTATGCAAAACTCCCTGGTCCCGGTAATTACCTTCATAACTAGTTTCCCCCAAGAAATATTTTCTGCGGCTGATAGCGCCGCTTTTCTTCGCTGTAGCGGTAGACTCCGATGAAGTGATGTGCGCTGTCGTAGACGCGGACACCATCGAAATGGTCTGCCGCAGATGCAGTGAGGCCTCCCCCGGTCTCTGCCAGACCATCCGCTTCCACAGCCAGTTCTGCCGGAAACGGATTCCCATTATGTACCAGCTTATCTCCGTCTCCCGGCTTTGTAACCAGCGCCGGAAGTCCCAGAAACACGCCTTCCACCGGAACCACATGCTCCTCCACCCGTCCCTCATCCCGAAGCTTCTCAATCTGGGATAAGGTCAGGCTGTCCTCCAGCTTAAAGCGGTCTACCCGGGTCCGGAGCAAGGATTCCATGCAGCCGCCGCAGCCCAGCTTCCGCCCAATATCATAGCACAGGGTACGGATGTAGGTTCCCTTGGAACAGGTCACAAAAAAAGCTGCCCTGGGCAGGTCGATGCGCTCAATCTGGATATCCAGGATCTGCACCGGACGCGCCTGGCGTTCCACCTCCCTGCCCTGACGTGCCAGCTCATAAAGCTTTTTGCCATTCACCTTCAGAGCGGAGTACATGGGCGGGATCTGCATATAATCACCCAGAAAGCTTAAGATGGCTTCCCGCACTTCTTCTTCCGTCACGTTGACCGGATACTCGGCCTGCACCACGCCTGTGGTATCCTGGGTATCCGTCTCCCGGCCCAGAAGCAGCACGGCACGGTAGGTCTTGGTCTTGTCGGTCAGCATGTCGCAGAGCCTGGTTCCTTTGCCCAGGCAGACCGGAAGAACGCCCTCCGCTGCCGGATCCAGGGTTCCGGTGTGGCCGATCTTTTTCATGCGCAGAATGCCCCGCAGCTTCGCTACCACATCATGGGAAGTAAAACCTTTTTCCTTGTATACATTGATGATTCCGTCCACTAGGCTTCGTGCTCCTTTATCTGCTTTTCAATATGCGCGGAAAGGTTGTTGATGACGTCGTGCACGCTTCCGCTCATGGTACAGCCGGCCGCACGGATATGTCCGCCGCCGCCAAAATAAGAAGCGATCTGGCTCACATTTACACAATTGTTGGAGCGCATGCTTACCTTGTATACATGATTTTCCGTCTCATGCAGGAAGATGGCCACCTCCACGCCATCTGTGATCCGAAGCTGATCCACAATGCCGTCCAGATCAGAAGCTTCCACGCCGTAGAAATCCATATCCTGCTTGCGGACTACGCTGAAAATGCACCTGCCGTCCAAAAACAGGACACTCTCCAGAACGGCACGGCCCATGATCTGGTTCTGTACATAGGTCTTCCTGTAGAAGCTCTCGTCAATGATGCGGGAGAAATTGATGCCCCTGGCCATCATGGCTCCGGCCACCTGCATGGTGCGCTCGGTGGTGTTGCTGTTCTTGAATACATTGGTGTCATGAAGGATTCCGGTGTAGATGCACTCAGCTGTTTCTTTGCTGATCCTTGCCTCATCCAGAAAATCATAAAGCACTTCACAGGTTGCGCTGGCATCTGCTTTTACGAAATTTACCGCAGCATAACCCTGGTTTGTGATGTGATGATCAATGCAGATGCTGGTCTTTGCGGTATCCAGATACACCACATTTTTGCCCAGGCGCTCCCGGTCTCCGCTATCCAGGCAGATGCACAGGTCATACTGCTTTCCGGTATCCGGGTCTGAGCAGATATGCTCAAACTGCTTTAAGTAGGAAAATTTTGCCGGAGGCGTCTCCAGATAAACATCCACCGTTTTCTCCGGGTACTGCTCCGTGATATAGTTGCACACAGCCAGACAGGAGCCCACACAGTCTCCATCCGGTCTCACATGGCCCACAATGGCGATGGTGCCTGCGGCCTCTGCCAGTTCCATCAGTTTGCGTTCCTGCATCCTCCGTCACTCCTTTCTCAGTCTTTTAAGTCTTTGGTCACCTCGTCGATCAGTCTGGACATATTCACGCCATACTCAATGGACTGGTCCAGAACAAAGGTGATCTCCGGGGTATTGCGCAGATTCACGCGGTGCGCCAGTTCTCTGCGGATGTAGCCAACTGCGCTCTTTAAGCCGGTCAGCGCATCCTTTGCACGCTCCTCATCGCCCAGCACGCTGATGTATGCCTTGCAGTATTTTAAATCCGGCGTAACCTCAACAGCCACAACAGAGGTCATGGCACCGTTCACACGCGGATCCTTGATCTCGGTGCGGATGATCTCGCTGAGCTCTCTCTGCACTTCCATGTTGATTCTTGTATTTTTGATGCTGTTTTTTCGCATGATTATTTATTCCTCTCTGTCTGGGGCTGTCTGAACGTGACAGCCCCCTAATACTCCTAAAGGAAGCACCGGACAAAACAGCCAGTGCTTCCTTTCCAAAGTTCAGGGATTCGATTCCAAATCCTAGCGCGGTACCTCTACCATCATGTATGCTTCAACCATATCGTCTTCCTGGATATCGTTGAACTTCTCGAATACAAGGCCGCACTCGTAACCGGTTGCAACTTCCTTTACATCGTCCTTGAAACGCTTTAAGGAAACCAGAGCACCATCGAAGAGCTGCTCGCCGTCACGGGTGATGCGGCAGGAGCATCCTCTCTGGAACTTACCATCCATCACGTAAGCACCTGCAATAGTGCCAACGCCGGATGCCTTGAAGGTCTGGCGGACAACAGCGTGACCGATCACCTGCTCCTCGAATATCGGATCCAGCATGCCCTTCATGGCTGCCTCGACATCCTCGATAGCCTGGTAGATGACACGGTACAGACGCAGGTCTACCTTCTCGCGGTCTGCGACGGACTTCGCGGTAGCGTCCGGACGTACGTTAAATCCGATGATGATCGCGTTGGAAGCAGATGCCAGGGATACATCGGACTCGTTGATGGCACCAACGCCGCCGTGGATGACCTTGACTACAACTTCCTCGTTGGACAGTTTTACAAGACTCTGTTTTACTGCCTCCACAGAACCCTGTACGTCTGCCTTTACGATGATCGGAAGCTCCTTGACATTACCTGCCTTGATCTGGCTGAACAGGTCATCCAGAGACAGTTTTGCCTTGGTGTCTTCCAGTAATTTATTCTTGCTCTCAGAGATGAAGGTCTCTGCGTAGCTTCTTGCTTCTTTCTCGTTCTCGGTAGCCATCAGCACATCGCCTGCACCCGGAACATCGTTTAAGCCCAGGATCTCAACCGGCATGGACGGACCGGCCTCTTTGACTCTGCGGCCCTTGTCGTCCATCATGGCACGGACTTTACCGTAGCACGGACCGGCGGTTACGTTATCACCGACACGAAGAGTACCCTTCTGTACCAGGATGGTAGCAACCGGGCCTTTGCCCTTATCCAGCTCAGCCTCGATGACAAGGCCTCTTGCACGGCGGTTCGGGTTTGCCTTTAACTCCTTCACTTCTGCGGTCAGAAGGATCATCTCAAGCAGTTCCGGAATGCCTTCCTTGGTGTGTGCGGATACCGGTACGAATACGGTGTTGCCGCCCCAGTCCTCCGGGATCAGCTCGTACTCAGCCAGCTCCTGTTTCACCCGGTCTACATTAGCGGACGGCTTATCGATCTTGTTGATGGCAACAATGATCTCAACCTCTGCTGCTTTTGCGTGGTTGATCGCCTCAACAGTCTGCGGCATAACGCCGTCATCTGCTGCGACTACCAGGATTGCAATATCGGTAGACTGGGCGCCGCGCATACGCATTGCGGTGAATGCCTCGTGTCCCGGGGTGTCCAGGAAGGTGATCTGCTGGCCGCGCACATCTACCGTGTAAGCACCGATGTGCTGGGTGATGCCGCCTGCCTCTCGGGAGGTAACATTGGTCTGACGGATCGCGTCAAGCAGGGAAGTTTTACCATGGTCAACATGTCCCATTACGCAGACAACCGGCGGTCTGGAAACCATGTCCTTCTCATCCTCTTCGTCCTCTTTTAAGAGCTCGGCAATGACATCAACCTTCTCTTCCTTCTCGCAGAGTACCTCGTACTCCATTGCGATCTCCTCTGCCTGCTCGAAGTCGATCTCAGAGTTTAAGGTTACAATTTTACCCTGCAAGAACAGCTTCTTAACAATAGCAGACGGCTGCAGCTTCATCTTGTCAGCCAGTTCCTTAATCGTCAGAACCTCCGGAATGGTGATTACCTTCACGGTATCCTCCACCTTCTCCTCAGCCGACTTCTGCGGCATGATGAACGGGTGCTTGGAAACCTTTCCGTTCTTGCTTCTTGGTCCGTCTTCCATCATTCTGGTCTTATCGTATTTGTCCTTCTTATGGGCGTTATTGGTCTGCTGACGGTTGTTGGTCGGCTTGGTCTGGATCGGGGTATCGTAGCTCTTGGAGCCGCCGTCTCTCTGACCCGGTCTGCCGGAACCACCCTGACGGTTGTTATCACGGTTTCCGTTAAAGCCGCCCTGACGGTTGTTGTCTCTGTTAAAACCGCCCTGACGGTTCTCACCGGTCTGTGCCGTTCTCGCCTGCTGCTGGTTCTCAGCCGGTCTGCTCTGCGGTGCTGCCTGCTGTGCCGGAGCAGATGTGCTCTGGGACTGCGGGCGTACTGCCTGCTTCGGCTGAGCCGGTCTCTGCTGGGAGTTCTGCGGACGGTATACCGCTGCCAGCTTCTTCTTCGGTGCTGCGCCCTCTGCCTTCGGCTGCTCGGAAACGCCTGCACTCAGGGCTTTCTTTACCATGCCGATCTGAGCCTCATTCACATTGGATGAATGGGTTGTTACATCCTGATGGTTCTTCTGTAACACATCTAATACATCTTTACTGGTTTTTCCCAGTTCCTTTGCCAGTTCACTTACTCTCATACTCACTACCTCCGATTATATTCATTTGTTTCACGATTGCCTTTGCCAGTCCTGCATCCACAACGGCCAGCGACGCGCGCATCTGCTTGCCCATGGAATGTCCCAGTTCCTCTTTGCCTCCTAAAAACAGAATAGGAACCTTATAGTAAGTACACATATTGGTAAACATCTTCTTTGTGTTGTCAGAAGCTTCCTCTGATACGATGACCAGATGGGCTTTTCCGCTCTTCACGGCTTTCTCCGTAGAAAACTCTCCGCTTGCGGTCTTTCCGGCCTTGGTGGCCAGTCCGACCAGATTCAGGATTTTCTGTCTGTTATCCAAGCTGTTCCATCTCCTTTTCCAGTGTCTCGTACACCTCTTTCGGAATCGCCATCTTAAAGGAACGCTCCAGTCCCTTGCCCTTCACTGCCTTTTTGAAGCAGTCCATAGACGGGCAGATGTATGCGCCGCGCCCGTTCTTTCGTCCGGTGGCATCCACTGCGAATTCCCCTTCCGGTGTTTTCAGTATACGGATCATTTCTTTTTTGTTTTTCATTTCACCGCAGCCGATGCACTGTCTCTGCGGAAATTTCTTCGCATTCACCAATTGCTCACATCCTATTCTGTATTTCTTAGCTATTAGAACTCGGTCTTGTTGTCTGAATAATCGTCGGTAGCGGACACTTCAAAATCAGCGTCAAGATTGTCGTAGACGCCCTCTTCCTGATAATCAATGCCCATTTCCTCGAACAGGCCCAGTTCTCTTGCCTGGGTCTCGCTCTTGATATCGATCTTGTAACCGGTCAGGCGGGCTGCCAGTCTTGCGTTCTGTCCCTCTTTACCGATGGCCAGGGAAAGCTGGTAATCCGGAACGATAACCTGCGCCTCTTTGCTCTCCTCATCTGCAACCACGCAGATAACCTTAGCCGGGCTTAACGCGTTCTCGATCATGAAGGCCGGGTTCTCATCCCAGGTGATGATATCGATCTTCTCGCCGCGCAGCTCATTTACGATGGAGTTGACCCGGGCGCCGTTCATGCCGACACATGCGCCTACCGGATCTACGTTCGGGTCATTGGAGCATACAGCGATCTTGGTTCTGGAACCTGCCTCACGGGCAATCGCTTTGATCTCAACGGTGCCGTCCTTGACCTCGGTAACTTCTTCCTCAAACAGGCGTTTTACCAGGTCCGGATGCGTACGGGATACGGAGATACGCGGTCCCTTCGGGGTGTCCTTCACTTCCAGAACATAAACCTTAATGCGCTCGGTCGGCTTGAATACTTCACCCTTTACCTGCTCTGCCTCGTTTAAGATGGCATCTACCTTGCCCAGGTTGATGCTGACGTTCTTGCCCAGGTAACGCTGCACGATACCGGTCACTACGTCCTTCTCTTTCTGATACCACTCGTTGAACTGCATGCTGCGCTCTTCCTCGCGGATCTTCTGCAGGATGACGTTCTTTGCGTTCTGGGTAGCGATACGGCCAAAGGATTTGGACTCAATCGGAACGTTGATGATGTCGCCCAGGAAGAACTTCGGGTTCTTCAGTCTTGCTTCTGCGTAGCTGATCTGGGTTAACGGATCCTCAACCTCTTCTACAACCTCCTTCTCGGCGTATACAGCGAAATCGCCGGTCTCCGGGTTGATGTTGACTTTGATATTGTCTGCCTTGCCGAAATGGTTCTTGCAGGCGGTCAGCAGAGAATTCTCAATTGCCTCTAACAGCGTAGCCTTGCTGATATTTTTTTCCTTTTCCAGCAGGTTTAATGCCTCGATTAATTCCTTATTCATGGTTTTATCCTCCTAAGATCTTGTTAAAAAACTGTTCAGTCCCTTCCCAGTTTCGATTAAAAATCAAATGCCAGCCGGATCAGCGCAATGTCCGGTCGGTTAAATACCAGCTCGCCTTCTGCCGTTTCGATGGTCACAGTTTCCTTATCGTACGCTTTTAAGATTCCGGTAAATTCTTTCTGTTTGTTCAGAGCCTTGTAAAGACGGATCTCGACTTCTTCTCCAAGGCTGCGCTCAAAGTCGCGTTCTTTCTTCAGCGGACGGCCAAGTCCCGGGGAGCTTACCTCCAGAATATAGCTGTCTTCGATGAAATCGGTCTGGTCAAGCCAGTCGCTTAAAATGCGGCTGATGACCTCGCAGTCATCGACCGCGATGCCGCCCTCTTTATCAATGTAGGCACGCAGATACCAGGTGCCGGCTTCCTTCACGTACTCCACATCCCACAGTTCAAAGTTGTGCTCCGCAAGAACCGGAAGCAGGAATGCTTCTGTTTTGGATTCGTATTCTTCTCTTCTTGTCATGGTTGTCACCTCACTTCACGTCATGCACTGACATTTTGCAAAAGCGGCGCAATGCGTCAGGGTTATGCCTTCGCAAAAAATTGAGAGTGGACATATGCCCACTCTCAAACTGTCAGATTATCATGTTATCTTCTGTATTATAGCACCTGATTTTCGGAAATGCAAGGGGTTTTCCGGAACTCTTCATTCTTTTCTTCATAAAATAAACTATAAAAGCAAGGAGGACCGGCCATGGATCCATTCTTAAAAGCCTGCGGCATCAGCTACTCCTACCACTCTCCCGAAGGTGCGACTCCTGCGCTTTCCAACGTTTCCTTCTCTGTCAATTCCGGCGAATTTCTTTCCGTTGTCGGCCCCTCCGGCTGTGGTAAGTCCACTCTGCTCTCCCTGCTTTCCGGACTTCTGGAACCGGAAGAAGGCACCATTTATATAGAAGATACTCCGCTTACACGTACCCGCATCGGCATCGGCTACATGCTCCAGCGGGATCATCTGCTTGCGTGGCGCACCATCCGGGAAAATGCCGCCCTGGGGCTGGAGATCCAGCACCGGAAAACCAAAGAAGCCATGCAGGAGCTGGATGAAATGCTGGAAAACTATGGTCTGGGCGGCTTCTCTTCTGCCCACCCCTCAGAGCTTTCCGGCGGCATGCGCCAGCGGGCAGCCCTGATCCGCACCCTCATCTTAAAGCCGGACCTGCTGCTTCTGGATGAGCCCTTTTCCGCCCTCGATTACCAGACCCGGCTCTCCGTGTGCGATGACATTGCTTCTATTATAAGAGAAACAAAAAAGACCGCCATCCTGATCACCCACGACCTTGCAGAAGCCATCAGCACCGCTGACCGGGTGCTGGTCCTCTCCGCAAGGCCCGGACGGGTAAAGGCAGAGATTCCTCTCGCCTTTTCCCCTCAGTATGACAGTCCCTTAAAACGCAGGAATGCCCCGGAATTTGCCGGTTATTTTCAAAACGTGTGGAACGAGCTTCGAAATCCGGACGAAACAGATGTTCCGGATCATATGGCTTTCCAGTAAATAATGCCGTCGTGCTCAGACCGCTCAATGAAGCCTTCTCCCATCATGTATTCCATACAGGAGAACGTCTTGGCCCAGATCTGGGTACAGGAAGCAAAGTGCGCGTAATCCGGCGGTCCCTGGCTTCTTCCATAGGTCCGTACACCAATATCCCGGGTAGTCAGGGCCGTACCCGCTTCCTCCAGCACATGTTTCATGATCTCACACTTTTCCAGATACCCTAAAATAATGCGGTTTACTTCTTTTTCCACATCCTTGATTTCCCCATAATGGCAGGGAAGAAAATAATAGTCTTTGTAATTGTGTTTCAGATCTCCCAGGGAATTCAGATAGCATTTGAGCATGCCAAGATCTGTCTCCTGGGTGCCGACGATGGGAACAATGGTGGTCATAAGCTGGTCTCCCACAAAGATAAGCTTCTTTTCCGGTTCGTACAGTCCGCACTGACCAAAGGTGTGGCCCTTCAGCAGCTTTACTTTGAAGCAGTATCCGCCATAGGAAAGGGTATCCCCCGGATGAATGGGAATGAAGGAAAGCTCCAGCGGAGCCTTCATGGAAGCGTAAGCCTTTGTGGTGTATTCCATGAAAGTATCATATACCTCCGGCGTGCCCTCTTTTGTCACTCCGACGATCCGCAGATTTTCAATCCGCGCGTGCTCATCTGCCAGGTAGCTGTGCAGAAGATCCACCCGCTTTCTTGTCTCGTCCGGATTCATGAATGCCCGTGCTCCCAGTTCCTGCAGTTTCGGAACCAGACCGGTATGGTCCGGATGTTCATGGGTGATGAAAATGTCGAGCTTTCTGCAGTCGATTCCCAGGCTGTCGATCATGCCCTTTAAGATAAACCAGTCCCGTTCGGTGTTATCGGAAGTATCCACCATCAGGCTGCGGTCTTCTCCCCGGACAATGTAAAGGTTGCGGGGGCTCCTGTGGCGGTTTTCATATGAAATTGTCTCCAGAAAAATGTTCTTTTTGATTTCTCTCATGATGAGACCTCCTGTCTCTAATCATCTGTCTTCTATTTTAGGCAGTTTTCACAAAATTGTCAAACCAATTTGCCGGATGTATTTGATGTATTTGATGACAATTTAAGGAATAGTCACTAAAGGTCCGAAGTTCCGGGCACACCGTACAGAAACGCGGTACAAAGTGGAATTTTGTACCGCGTGCGCTCCGTCGCCGATTGTCAGACCTGCGAGCAAAACTCGCGTGCTTTGCAC
>CAVIRL010000032.1:0-21416 GCA_963645005.1 Prevotella sp. P5-108 | reverse complement strand
AAATAGCCTTAATTTCTACGAATTTAGTGCGAATTATTTTTACCTTTCAAAGCTGTATGAGATGGGTAGCGTGTGGGCAGCGTGGCACAGTTATTTCACCGGCCGGAACTGGGAATAGCTCTTTCCCGGGATCATGCCGCCCCGGTAGGATGCCAGTTCACTGACTGTCACCAGCTGGAAGCCGCGGTTCACCAGCTCCGGGATGATGGTCTCGCTGGCCTCACCGGTGGCATCGTACAGATCATGCATCAGGATGATGTCACCGTCCTTCACCTGACTCAGCACGTTCTGAATGGTCTGGGATGCATCCCGGGTCTTCCAGTCTAATGTATCAATGCTCCAGAGTATGGCCGGCATGGAAATGGCTCCCACAATGTTCATGCCATCCGTCGTTTTCGCGCCGCCGCAGGGGCGCATCAATACCGGCGAAATGCCGCAGGCGTCAGAAACCACCTGATTGGTAGCCGCAAGCTGGGCAGCCAGCTCGGACGGTGCCACCTTTGTCATCAGGGTATGGTCGTAGGTGTGGTTTGCTACCTCACAGCCCTGGGCCACCATCTGTTTTAAGACATCCGGACTCTTGATGACCTGCTTACCCACCATAAAGAAGGTTGCGCGGCCGCCATTGTCCTGCAGACACTTTAAGATCCGCGGCGTTACCGTCGGGGATGGGCCATCATCGTAGGTTAATGCCACCATAGGGCGGTTCGGGTCAATGTTTCCCGCATAAACCTCTCCGCCGGTCCGCTTCACCACGGAAATCCGCACGCCGTCCACATGAAGTCCCACGCCCACGGCACCGGCCTCCGCTCCATCCGAAACCCAGTCGGTCCACTGGGAATTCTGAAGAACACTGTAAAGAACCTGGTAATATTTGCCCAGGTCCCCCGTCAGCTCTATGGCAATCCCCTCAAGAGGCATGGTTCCGGCTGCATCTCCGGCTTCAGCGCCGTCTTCCAGCCAGTCCAGCCATCCGGTGCCGCTTAAGTTTACCCGATATCGGATGGTTCCGCTCATGCCCTCCGGCTGTCCGCTTAAGGTCGCGCGAATTGCGGTCACAAAAGAACCGTTTGGTGCCATGCTGTAGGAATTGTCTGCAAAAAAATGGCTCCAGCCTGCTCCATTCACTGCAATCCCGTAGATGGCACCCATATCCGGCAGAGATGCCCGATAGCTTTCCTCCTCCGCAGCCGCCAGGCTTTCCGCTTCTGCCGCCGACGCACTCATGCTCTCCTGCAGCGCCGCAGCCTCCACGGCTGCTTTCTCTGTCTTCCACTTCCGGATACGTCCGGAAATTGCAGCCACCAGCACACCAGTCAGAATGCAGACTGCCAGGATTCCCAGGAGCAGGATCCGTCTGCGGCGGCGCACCAGCTTCATCTTCCGGGCTTTTCTCGCCCGCAGCTCCCGGATTTCACGCTCTGTAAGTTGCCGCTGCGGCCGCTGCACGGATTTATGCGGCGTATTTCTACTTGTATTTCCTGCAGAATTTCTGCCTGGATTCTGCCTTTTTGCCCGTTCCATAGTTTCTATAAATCTCCCATAAATTAGCAACAGGGGCAGGAAAAGCCGCGTTCACGGTTCCCCCGCCCTGTTGTATATCGTCAATGCTTATATTCTATTTTACTCCTCGCTGTCGTCGATATCGAATACTTCAGGAGCTTCCTCATCCATATCCTCATCGCCGGAAAGCAAGATCTCATCGTCATCCTCCAGAGCAATCTCATCCTGCGGCTCTACATCTGTATTGAGCTTTACGGAACGGTAACGCTTCATACCGGTACCAGCCGGAATCAGCTTACCAATGATTACGTTCTCCTTCAGGCCGATCAGATGGTCAACTTTACCGTTGATAGCCGCCTCGGTCAGAACCTTGGTGGTCTCCTGGAAGGAGGCTGCAGACAGGAAGGAATCGGTAGCCAGGGAAGCCTTGGTAATACCAAGCATAACCTGCTTGCCCTCTGCCGGCTGCTTGCCCTCTGCGATCAGAGCCTCGTTCATCTCGTTGAAGTCCAGAACATCCATGGATACGCCCGGCAGCACATCGCTGTCGCCGCTCTCCTCGATGCGGATCTTCTTTAACATCTGACGAACGATCATCTCAACGTGCTTATCGTTAATTTCTACACCCTGCAGACGGTATACACGCTGTACCTCCTGGATCATGTAATCCTGTACGGCACGGACGCCCTTGATCTTTAAGATATCATGCGGGTTTACGCTACCTTCAGTCAGCTCATCGCCGGCCTCGATCACCTGCTCATCCTGAACCTTGATTCTGGATCCGTACGGGATCAGATAGGTCTTGGAATTGCCGGTCTCCGGATCGGTAACTACGATCTCACGTTTCTTCTTGGTATCTTTCAGGGTTACAACACCGCCGAACTCGGTGATGATTGCAAGACCCTTCGGCTTACGAGCCTCAAACAGCTCCTCTACTCGAGGAAGACCCTGTGTGATATCTCCACCTGCTACACCGCCGGTATGGAAAGTACGCATGGTCAGCTGGGTACCCGGCTCACCGATGGACTGTGCAGCGATGATGCCGACTGCCTCACCAACCTGTACAGGCTGGCCGGTTGCCATGTTGGCACCATAACATTTTGCGCAGACACCGATGTGGGATTTACAGCTTAAGACAGTACGGATCTTAACAGAATCACGGCCCATCTTGTTCAGCGCTTTCATAACAGCTGCAGCACGTTTCGGAGTACACATATGGTTTGCCTTTATAACCACCTCTCCGGTCTCCGGATCGGTGATGGTCTCAGCAATGTAACGGCCGGTGATACGCTCCTCCAGGCTCTCGATGGTCTCTTTACCATCGGTGAAGGCCTTGATCTCCATGTACGGGATATCCTTGTCTTCGCAGCAGTCAACCTCACGTACGATCAGATCCTGGGATACATCTACCAGACGACGGGTAAGGTAACCAGAGTCTGCGGTACGCAGTGCGGTATCGGACATACCCTTTCGTGCACCATGAGCGGAGATGAAGTACTCCAGTACGTCAAGACCCTCACGGAAGTTGGATTTAATAGGAAGCTCGATGGTGTGACCGGTTGTATCTGCCATAAGTCCACGCATACCTGCCAGCTGCTTGATCTGCTTATCAGATCCTCGCGCACCGGAGTCTGCCATCATGAAGATGTTGTTGTACTTATCCAGACCGCCTAACAGGTCTTTGGTCAGCTGGTCATCGGTGGTCTTCCAGGTTTCGATAACCTCTTTATAACGCTCTTCCTCAGTGATCAGACCACGGCGGAAGTTCTTTGCGATACGGTCAACGGTTGCCTGAGCGTCTGCCAGAAGCTGCGGCTTGGATGCCGGCACGGTCATATCCGCGATGGATACGGTCATGGCTGCTCTGGTAGAGTACTTGTAACCGATTGCCTTGATATCGTCCAGGGTAACGGCAGTCTGGGTAGCGCCATGTACGTTGATGACTTTCTCCAGAATCTTCTTTAACTGTTTCTTTCCTACATGGAAGTCAACCTCAAGAAGCAGCTCGTTGCCCGGAACACTTCTGTCTACAAAGCCCAGATCCTGCGGGATGATCTCGTTGAAGATGAAACGTCCCAGAGTGGACTCTACAACGCCGGTCTTCTCGGTGCCGTCCGGCATAGTCTTGGTTACTCTTACTTTGATGCGGGAGTGCAGGGTCACAGCGGCGTTCTCGTATGCAAGAATTGCCTCGTTGACGCTCTTGAAGACCATGCCCTCGCCGGTTGCGCCTGGGCGCTCCTGGGTCAGATAGTAGATACCAAGTACCATATCCTGGGAAGGAACGGCTACCGGGCCGCCATCAGACGGCTTTAACAGGTTGTTCGGAGACAGGAGCAGGAAACGGCACTCTGCCTGTGCTTCCTGGGAAAGCGGAAGATGCACTGCCATCTGGTCTCCATCGAAGTCTGCGTTGAACGCGGTACATACCAGCGGATGAAGCTTGATTGCCTTACCCTCTACCAGGATCGGCTCGAAAGCCTGGATACCCAGTCTGTGCAGTGTAGGCGCACGGTTTAACATAACCGGATGCTCTTTGATAACATCCTCAAGTACGTCCCAGACCTCCGGCTGCAGACGCTCTACCATCTTCTTCGCGCTCTTAATATTGTGAGCAGTTCCGTTCTGAACAAGCTCTTTCATAACAAACGGCTTGAACAGCTCGATGGCCATCTCCTTCGGGAGACCGCACTGGTAGATCTTCAGCTCCGGTCCAACGACGATAACGGAACGTCCGGAATAGTCAACTCGCTTACCAAGCAGGTTCTGACGGAAACGTCCCTGCTTACCCTTCAGCATGTCGGAAAGGGATTTCAGCGCACGGTTGCCAGGTCCGGTTACCGGTCTGCCGCGGCGGCCGTTATCGATAAGGGCATCGACTGCCTCCTGCAGCATACGCTTCTCGTTGCGGACGATGATGTCCGGTGCGCCAAGCTCAAGCAGGCGGGCAAGACGGTTGTTACGGTTGATGATTCTTCTGTACAGATCGTTTAAGTCAGAGGTCGCGAAACGGCCGCCGTCCAGCTGTACCATAGGACGGATATCCGGCGGGATGACCGGGATCACGGTCATGATCATCCACTCCGGCTTGTTGCCGGAATTGCGGAATGCCTCTACAACCTCCAGTCTCTTGATGATCCTTGCACGCTTCTGGCCGCTGGAATCCTTCAGCTCACGTTTGAGTGTCTCAGACTCCTTCTCCAGATCAATGCTCTTTAAAAGCTCAAGTACAGCCTCGGCACCCATTCCGACACGGAAGTTGCCGTAGCCCCACTTTTCAACTTCTTCACGGTACTCTTTCTCAGAGAGTACCTGCTTGTACTGCAGGCTGGTCTGACCTGCGTCCAGAACAATGTAGGACGCAAAGTACAGAACCTTCTCCAGTACTCTCGGGGAGATATCCAGGATGAGACCCATACGGCTCGGGATACCCTTGAAGTACCAGATATGAGATACAGGAGCAGCCAGCTGGATGTGGCCGATACGCTCTCTGCGGACGCTGGACTTGGTTACCTCAACGCCGCAGCGGTCGCAGATTACGCCTTTGTATCTGATTTTTTTATATTTACCACAATGACATTCCCAGTCCTTGCTCGGTCCGAAGATGCGCTCACAGAACAGACCGTCGCGCTCCGGCTTTAAGGTACGGTAGTTGATGGTCTCCGGCTTTTTAACCTCGCCGTGTGACCACTCCAGAATCTTCTCCGGGGAAGCCAGGCCAATCTTGATGGCATCAAATGTCAATGGCTGATAAGTTTCATTTGTCTCAGGCATGAGCGTTACTCCCTTCTATTATTCTTCATCAAAGGAATCGTCGGTGTAATCGTCAGATTCCCCTTCGAAATCATCGCTGCTGTCATCGTCGCTCTCGACGCCAACCAGCTCTCCGTCCTTGAACTCCTGCTGCTGATAGCCGTAGTCGCCAAAGGACTCGTCGCGGTTGTAGCGGCTGTCGCCCTCGATGATGTGACGCAGATCGGTCTCACCGTAGTCTACGTTCTCACCAATCTCAACCTCGGTTCCGTCGTCACGCAGTACGCTTACATCCAGGCCCAGGGACTGCAGCTCTTTCAACAGTACCTTGAAGGACTCCGGAATACCCGGCTCAGGGATGTTCTCGCCCTTGATGATAGCCTCGTAAGTCTTCACACGTCCGACAACATCATCGGACTTCACGGTCAGGATCTCCTGCAGTGTGTAGGACGCACCATACGCCTCCAGAGCCCAAACCTCCATCTCACCGAAACGCTGTCCGCCGAACTGTGCCTTACCACCCAGAGGCTGCTGGGTAACAAGGGAGTATGGGCCGGTGGAACGTGCATGGATCTTATCGTCAACCAGGTGATGCAGCTTCAGGTAGTGCATGTGTCCGATGGTTACCGGGCTGTCGAAGAACTCGCCGGTACGTCCGTCACGCAGTCTTACCTTACCGTCGCGGCGGAGCGGAACTCCCTTCCACAGCTCACGGTGCTCCAGATGGGAGCCTAAGTAATCCATAACCTCCGGTTTCAGGGTATCTTTGTATTTCTCTTCAAACTCCTCCCAGGAGGTGTTTACGTAATCGTTGGCAATTTCCAGGGTATCCATGATGTCTGCCTCGTTCGCGCCCTCGAATACCGGGGTGGAAATGTTGAAGCCCAGTGCCTTACATGCAAGGCTTAAGTGCATCTCCAGAACCTGTCCGATGTTCATTCGGGAAGGTACGCCCAGCGGGTTCAGCACGATATCCAGCGGACGTCCGTTCGGCAGGAACGGCATATCCTCTACCGGAAGTACGCGGGAAACGACACCCTTGTTACCATGACGTCCTGCCATCTTATCACCTACAGAAATCTTACGTTTCTGAGCGATGTAGATACGGACAGTCTGGTTTACGCCGGGAGCCAGCTCGTCGCCGTTCTCTCTGGTAAATACTTTTGCGTCAATGATGACGCCGTAAGCACCGTGCGGTACCTTCAAGGAGGTGTCTCTTACCTCTCTTGCCTTCTCACCGAAGATGGCACGCAGCAGTCTCTCCTCTGCGGTCAGCTCAGTCTCACCCTTCGGGGTAACCTTACCAACCAGGATATCACCGGCACGAACCTCAGCACCGATACGGATGATACCCCTCTCGTCCAGGTCTTTTAATGCGTCGTCGCCGACACCCGGAACGTCGCGGGTGATCTCTTCCGGTCCGAGCTTGGTGTCACGTGCTTCTGCCTCATACTCCTCGATATGAACGGAGGTGTAGACATCTTCCATAACCAGTCTCTCACTTAAGAGAACCGCATCCTCGTAGTTGTAACCCTCCCAGGTCATGAATCCGATTAACGGGTTCTTACCCAGAGCGATCTCACCGTTGCTGGTGGACGGACCGTCTGCGATAACCTCGCCTGCCTCAACGTGGTCGTTCTTGTAAACGAGCGGCTTCTGGTTGTAGCAGTTAGACTGGTTGCTTCGTGAGAATTTGATCAGATGGTAAACATCCTTTGCACCGGTGTCATCTCTCTTGATGATGATCTCGTTGGAAGCGGAACGCTCTACAACGCCGGCATGCTTTGCAACAACGCAGACACCGGAGTCAACTGCAGCCTTGCCCTCGATACCGGTACCAACGGCAGGAGCCTCGGTTCTTAAAAGCGGAACGGCCTGACGCTGCATGTTGGATCCCATCAGAGCACGGTTTGCATCGTCGTTCTGAAGAAACGGGATCATGGAGGTAGCTACGGAGAATACCATCTTAGGAGATACGTCCATTAAGTCGATGGCCTTCTTCTGGAACTCGGAAGTCTCCTCACGGAAACGGCCGGCTACGTTGTTGTTTACGAAATGGCCTTCCTCGTCCAACGGGGTGTTTGCCTGTGCGACAACGAAGTTATCCTCTTCATCTGCGGTCAGGTATACAACCTCATCGGTTACACGCGGGTTAGCCGGATCGGATTTATCTACTACACGGTACGGAGCCTCAATGAAGCCGTACTCATTCACCTTTGCATAGGTTGCAAGGGAGTTGATCAGACCGATGTTCGGTCCCTCAGGAGTCTCGATCGGGCACATACGTCCGTAATGGGTGTAGTGTACATCTCGAACCTCGAATCCGGCACGGTCACGGGACAGACCGCCAGGTCCTAATGCGGAGAGACGTCTCTTGTGGGTCAGCTCAGACAGCGGGTTGTTCTGGTCCATAAACTGGGACAGCTGGGAGCTTCCGAAGAATTCCTTCACTGCTGCGGTGACCGGCTTGATGTTGATCAGGGACTGCGGAGTGATGCCGTCCATATCCTGGGTGGTCATACGCTCTCTTACCACACGCTCCATACGGGACAGACCGATACGGTACTGGTTCTGAAGCAGCTCACCAACGGCACGGATACGACGGTTGCCCAGATGGTCGATATCGTCCGGGGTACCGATGCCGCCTTCCAGATGCATGTTGTAGTTGATGGAAGCAATGATGTCTTCCTTGGTAATGTGCTTCGGAACGAGCTCGGCAATGTTTCTGTGGATAAGTTTCTTTAACTCGTCCTGATCGTCGCCAGCTTCTTCCAGAATAGTTTTTAATACCGGATAATATACTAACTCTGTAACACCGGCTTCCTTCGGATCGAAGTTTACATAGGCTGCCAGGTCAACCATTAAGTTGGACAGTACCTTGTAGGTTCTCTCCTCAGTCTGGATCATGACATACGGAACTGCTGCGTTCTGCAGGGTGGTTGCCAGCTCCTTGTCGATCTTGGCGCCAGCCTCTGCCAGGATCTCTCCGGTGGTCTCATCTACCACATCCTCAGCCAGGATCTGGCCCTTGATGCGGTTCTTGAAGTGAAGCTTCTTATTAAATTTATATCTGCCGACTTTGGCCAGGTCATAACGGCGCGGGTCAAAGAACATGCTGTTTAACAGGCTTTCTGCACTATCAACGGATAACGGCTCGCCCGGGCGGATCTTGCGGTAAAGCTCTAACAGACCATCCTGATAGCTCTCTGCAGTATCTTTGCCGAAGCTTGCCAGCAGTTTCGGCTCCTCGCCGAACAGATCAATGATCTCCGCATTGGTACCATAGCCCAGTGCACGCACCAGTACGGTCACCGGAACCTTACGGGTACGGTCTACACGAACGTAGAAGATATCATTGGAGTCGGTCTCATACTCCAGCCATGCACCACGGTTCGGGATAACGGTACAGGTATATAACTCCTTACCGATCTTGTCGTGTCCGATTCCATAGTAAATGCCCGGGGAACGAACCAGCTGGCTTACGATAACTCGTTCAGCGCCGTTGATGACGAATGAGCCGGTATCGGTCATGAGCGGAAGATCTCCCATAAAGATCTCGTGCTCGTTGATCTCTTCTTTGTCCTTATTGTAAAGTCTTACCTTTACCTTTAAAGGTGCAGCGTAAGTTGCGTCGCGTTCTTTGCATTCTTCGATGTTGTATTTGACTTCATCTTTACATAATGTAAAATCAACGAATTCGAGGCTTAAATGACCTGCGAAATCGGAGATTGGGGAGATATCTTCAAATACTTCCTTTAATCCTTCATCGAGGAACCACTGATAGGAGTCTTTCTGAATCTCAATCAGGTTTGGCATCTCAAGAACTTCTTTCTGTCTTGAGTAGCTCATTCTAACGCTCTTTCCCGATGTTACCGGGCGCATTCTGCTTTTCTCCATTGACGTTTCACCCCTGTTTTCTAATCTAATTTCTGGCATATTTTTGGGCGCAAAAAGCCCAGAACGCCACAATAGTGCACACTCCATAATATCACACGTTTGTCAAGGTGTCAAGTTTTTCCTTGATTTTTTTTGCCGAAAATGCTATACTTTTCGTACAGGTATGTCCTGTTACACAAAAGAACCTAATGGAGGTATTGCCCAATGCATTTTGTTTTAAACGTTTTGCTGGTAATTCTGGTGATCGCAGTCATTGCTCTTGCGGTTCTGTACTTCTTGGGAAGAAAGCTCGAAAAGCGTCAGGTTGAGCAGCAGCAGCTTCTGGAAATGTCCAAACAGACCGTTTCCATGCTGATCATCGACAAAAAGAAGATGAAGATCAAGGATTCCGGTCTTCCGAAAATCGTCTATGAGCAGACTCCGAAGTACATGCGCTGGGCGAAGGTTCCGGTTGTAAAGGCGAAGGTAGGTCCGAAGGTTATGACCCTGATGGCAGATGAGCGTGTGTTTGCGTCTCTCCCGGTTAAGACCGAGGCAAAAGTGGTTGTAAGCGGTCTTTACATTACCGAGATCAAGAGCGTCCGCGGCGGATCGATTCCGCAGGCACCGAAGAAAAAAGGTTTCTTCGCGAGATTTAAAAAAGACAAGTAAATCATGAACGCAAAAAAGAAGAGGTAAGCGTGAAAACGCCTGCCTCTTCTTTTTTTGCGTCTAAGCCTCTCCCAGTTCCAGCTTCGCGCATCCTTTGGATGACACATCCAGGACAATGCGGCAGTCGGATACATGGTCGTAATTGATATCGAGAGAATACTCCACTTCTACCTTCAGGTGGTCGTCCTCTTCTTCAAAACCAATCCGGCTGGTGGTCATCTCCACCAGCATCTCTCCCATGGGAGTCACATAATGGGTCTGGGTCTTTTTATCCACCTCAAACACCATGCTGGCTGATACCGGTCCGCTCTTTTTGATCTCCAGCTTTTCCGGTGTCAGCTTCATGGTATTGCGGATGGCCCCGTCCATTCCCTCCATCACCTCATCGTAGATCAGGTAATGCTTGTTATTCTTCCGGAAGTAATCCCCTGCGGTGATCACTTCCACCACGCCCTCTTCGTCCTCCAGGGACTGGAGTCCGCTCAGGCGGATCAATACATCTCTTGTCATAATCCCCAACTCTCTTATAGCATATCTTGTTTCCCCTGCCGCGGCATTCCGCCGCGTACCGGGATCAATACTCTTCGATATTAATCTTCTTTGTTTCTTTTACATCCTCCGGCAGAATGGAGCTTGCGAAGTCCGTAAATTTCTCTGCCTGGTCACTGACATAAAACTGGTGCTTCGCCCCGGAAAATGCTGCGAAGGGGTCACGGCTCATTCCGCGTTCTGCCAGGAGCCCTCTCAGTTCGATGGCAGTCTCATAGGCCGGATTTACCAGAGTAACCTCCTCCCCCATCAGGCGCCGCATCGTGGAGCGCAGAAGCGGGTAATGGGTACAGCCCAGCACCAGGGTATCAATGTATCGTTCCTTCAACACACTTAAATACCGGGACGCAATCTCATCCGTTACCGGATCATGAAGCCATCCCTCTTCCACCAGCGGAACAAACAACGGACAGGATTTCCCAAACACCTGAATGCCCGGCTTCATCTTTTTCATAACCTCGGTGTAGGTGCCGCTGCCAATGGTTGCCTCGGTTCCAATGACACCGATGCGGCCATTTCTGGTGGACTCCACAGCCGTCTTTGCGCCGGCGTTGATCACGCCGATGACCGGAATATCCGACTCTGCCGCCACAGTATCCAGGGTCAGCGCCGTTGCCGTGTTACAGGCAATGACGATGGCCTTCACGTCTTTCGTGCGCAGAAAACGGATGATCTGGCGGGAGTAACGCAGGATGGTGTCCTTCGACTTGCTTCCATAGGGAACCCGGGCAGTATCTCCAAAATAGATGATGCGCTCATCCGGCAGCTGCCGCATAATCTCCCGTGCCACGGTCAGGCCGCCCACACCGGAATCAAATACGCCTACCGGCGCGTTTCTGTCAACCATGATTCTTACCTCTCAAACGCCAGATCGATGAGACGGTCTACCAGCTCCGGCTTGGAAATGCCTGCTGCCTCCCAAAGCATCGGGTACATGCTGATGGCAGTGAAGCCCGGCATGGTGTTGATCTCGTTGAAGATGACTTCGCCGTCGCTGGTGACAAAGAAATCTACGCGGGACAGGCCATAGCCGTCTACGGCATTGAAGATCTTTGCTGCTGCCTCACGAACCGCTTCCGCGGAATTACCCGGAAGCTCCGGTCCGATGACGGTGCGGGACTCTGCGTTGTTGTATTTTGCGTCAAAATCATAGAACTCTGCTGCTGCCAGGATCTCACCGACACCGGAAGCCTTCACCGGCTTCTGTCCGCCGCCAAGAACCGCACACTCTACCTCATGACCCACAATGGTCTCCTCAACCAGGATCTTGCGGTCATGCTTTGCTGCCTCTTTTAGTGCCTCGATCAGCTCTTTGCGGGTTTCTGCTTTGTTTACACCGCGGGAAGAACCTGCGTTGGACGGCTTTACGAATACCGGATACCGGAAATGGGTCTCCACTGCTGCCACCGGAATGTCCATATCCTTTTCCATCTCCCAGCGCATGACCGGAACGTATTTTGCCTGACGGATCCCAAGGGTATCCACGATCATCTTGGTATACAGCTTATCCATGGATACTGCGGAAGCCAGCACGCCGCAGCCTACATACGGGATCTTTGCCAGCTCAAACAGTCCCTGAACGGTTCCGTCCTCACCGTAAAGGCCGTGAAGCACCGGGAATGCCACATCGATCTTTTCTTCTCTGGTCACGCCATTCTCAGTGATCAGGGCACACTTCTTGGTAGCGTCCGGTGAAATGACAACATCCACTTTGCTCTCTCTCCATGCTCCGGAACGAATGTCCTCCACACTATCAGTTCTGACCCAGTGTCCCGCCTCGGTAATACCGATCAGAAGCAGGTCGTACTTGTCTTTATTTATCTGGTCAATCACATTTGCTGCAGACACACAGGATACTACATGCTCTGAAGACTGTCCGCCGAACAGGACTGCGATTTTCTTTTTGCTCATAACAGATTCCCTCTCTTTTCCAAAACGTCTGATTAATTATAACATATCTGTCAACACTTAAGAAGTGACAGGGTATACAAGAAAGGTATGATATCCCTGACAGAAGGAGGCTCTTTCCATGAAACCAGAATTCCGCGCAGTTTTCAGTCCGCACACACCAGACCGCACTCCGGCTGCCTGCCGGATCCTGGTCTTATCGCTCCTTCTCCTTTTCCTGCTGTTCTCTATGGGAACTCTGCAGAAAAAGCGGGAGACGCTGGCCGCGCGCATTGCCCCCTCCATCCTGCGCTTTCATGTTCTCGCCAACAGCGATTCCAAAGAAGACCAGAATGTGAAGCTGGAGGTCCGCAGCTTTCTTTTGGATTACATGCAGGCACGGCTGCCGGAAAACGCAAACAGCAAGGAGGCCGTCACCGTCTGGCTTTCCGATAACAAAAGCAGTCTGGAATCTGCCGCCAGCCGGTTTCTCGCCAAAAAGCAGATGCCCTACTCTGCCCGCCTGTCCCTGGAGCGCGCCTGGTTTCCCACCAGGGTTTACGACGATCTGGTCATTCCCTGCGGCACCTATGATGCCGTCCGGGTTATCCTCGGGCAAGGGAAGGGGCATAACTGGTGGTGCGTCCTCTATCCCCGGTTCTGTTTTCTCGATGAAGTCTGCAAAGAGATTCCGGAGGCGAGCCGCAAAGAACTTCAGGATAAATTAAATCAGGACGATTATCCCCTTTTGGAGGATCACCGTCCTGATCTGAAAATCCGGTTTTTCTTTTTTCCTTATCTGCAGCCGGCGCTGCCATCACACAATACCGGCTGAATGTTACTCGACTGCTGCCAGGCCCTGAACACCCCAGTTGTAGGTTTCAATAGCCAGGCGCAGTGCGGTATCCGCGCTCTCATAGGAGCTCTTTGCCTGATAATAGGAAATTTCGATTCCAATGTAATCTGACTCTCCCAGAAGTCCCATCTGGTACATGCGCGTATACTTGTCATGGTTCTTCTGCGCTGCCTGGAATCCTGCCTTAGCGCCCTCAAAGGCCTCTTTCTGTGTATACACATCGTTATACAGGCGTTTCATCTCAATGGTCAGCTTCTGCTCGCCCTCCTCAATGACACCGAGACGGCCCTCGATACTGGCGTTGCTGGTGCCCTTTGCAGAGGTACGCTGACTGATCAGTGTGCTGTTGTTGCCGATGGCCTTCTTCGTATCCTCTTCCAGATCCATCTGATCGATCAGAGACAGATCCGTCTCCGGGATCGGAGCCAGCTCCGGAGAAGCATCTGCGGCCCATCCGGTCAGGGTGCACAGATTCGGCTTTAGCTGCAGCAGTCCGCCATCCAGAGACGCCACGGAGCTCGCCGCGGAAAGCTGGTTGGTCTGAGCCTCCAGAACCTCCCGGTCCGTTGCCATGCCGAGGGCTTGTTTGTTCACCGCGATCTGATACTGCTTTGCGTAAAGCTCCTGCAGTTTTTCCAGCGTGTTTCGCTGCTTTAACAGAGAATCATAGGTGATCATCAGGGACTGGGCCACTTTCGTGATCTGCTTTTCGCCCTTCTGAATACCGGCCACGGTTTTCTGACTGTACAGATCCGTGCTGCGCAGGCCGGACGCAACCTTGCTGAGGATGATCTCCTGCATGGTATAATTACCATAATTCATCATATTGCCCTGGTCCTTCGCGTCATCCTTCAGGCGTTTCATATTGCCGCTTAAGCTGTCCAGCTCCTGAATATTGCGGTCGAGCTTTTCTTTTGTTTCCCGCAGGTTTTTCCAGATTTCTGAAATATTGCTGTTGTATACATGTACCAGATCCGGGATCTCATCGTATTCCAGCACATTATCCTGGAGCTTTGCCCAGGTCGCTGCATCGTAGGTGTCCTCCGGGTTGCCGGTAACCGGAGCATAGGCCGCAAATGCAGTTCCCGGCATTGCCGCAAGAAGCATGGCACTGGCCAGCGCCGCTGCTCCTGCACGTTTCAGATCTGCCTTCCGGCTGCAAGTTTTTCTCATCCTTTTCACCGCCTTATGATGCATTGGCCAGTCCGTTCAGCACCCACTCATAGGACTGAATTGCCTGGAGCAGATTGTACTTTGCCGTCTGCGCCTGGATCATAGCAGAATCATAAGCATATTTCTGATTCAGGTAATCCAGTCTTCCCAGCATGCCGAGCTGATACTGGCGCTCCGTTGTCTGCATGGTTTTCTCCTGCAGCTCCATCTGAGCCTGCTTCAGCTCCATGGCCGCCTTTGCTGCCAGCACATTCTGGTAGCTGCCGGTCACAGATGCTCCAATTGTCTGGGTATCTTCCCGGATGGTCTTCTCCAGGGTTTCTTTTGTTTCGCTGCTCTTTGCGTTTTCCAGCTTCTGTTTGTTAATCTTCATGGTATAGCTGTTTTCCACTGCCTGTTCCTTATCCACTGCCGGATTCATGGCTGCGATCCGGTCCGGATCCGGCTCCGGCAGAGCACCGACCTCCGGCCGGTCATCGTGCTTCCAGCCCAGAGCTACAAACAGCTTTTCCTGATTGTTCTCAATGGTATTCCGGTCATCCAGAACGGCCTTGTTCGCGTTTCGTAAGCTTTCCTCCGCAGACAGCACATCCACCTCGGTTGCCATGCCAAGAGTTCTCTGGGTCTGAACGCTCTGATACGTTTCCGTTAACAGCTCCTGATTCTTCTGATCCTGCTCCAGCTGCAGCTGATTTACATAATACGCGATCATCTGCTGCTGAGCATTGGAGGTCAGCATAGCCTCGGCAGAAGCATAATTATAGTAGTAAGTCATATAATCGTCTTCCGCCTCATCGGCTGTTTTTCTCCAGTTATCGATCTGCATCTCACTGGTCACGATGGATGTCATGATCGTTGCGTAGGACGAATCATCCACATCGGGATAGCTGAGGCTTGCCTCCAGATCATCTGCCAGCTCCCGGTAACGGTCTGCCCATTTTTCATTGCTGTCGCCATAATCCTTCCGGAACTTGCTTAAGTCAATGGCATTCTTCTGTACGGTCGCATTGTACTCATGGATCAGGTCTGCGATCTCGTCATACTCAATCTTATTGTCCTGCAATCTGGCCCACTCCTCCGCGCTGCGGGCAAATTCCGGGCTGGCGGCGAAGGCTGGGATCGGCGCTGCCGCCAGCATCACTCCGGCCAGTCCCAGGGACAATGCCTGTTTTAATTGTTTCATCTGTTCTTTTCCTCCGAAGCCGTCCGGCTTATCAGTCATAATGGGGTTCCGGTTTCTTTTTGGGGCTCATGACCTCGTAGTAGATCGGCAGCATTAAGAGCGCCAGGATCGTGGAAGCCACCAGTCCGCCCACATCTACCAGAGCCAGACCCTGCATGCTCTGGCCGCTGTCGCCGTAGGCCAGAGCCATCGGCACCATGGAAACCACAGTAGTCAGCGTCGTCATCAGGATCGGGCGCAGCCGGGTCGCGCCGGCCTCGATCAGGGCAGTGTCACGGTCCATCTCACTGCGGTACTGGTTTACGGTATCCACATAAAGGATACCATTGTTTACGACCGTACCGATCAGCATCAGGAAGCCCAGCAGCGATACCATGCTGATGGGGCTGTCCGCCAGGAACAGAAGTCCGAAGGAGCCGATTAGGGAGAACGGGATCGTGGTCATGACCATCAGGGAGAACTTCAGGGATTCAAACTGAGCCGCCATGACAACAAAGATCAGGAAGATTGCTGTCAGGATCGCACCGCCCAGGTTTGCGAACTCCTCCGCCATCATTTCATTCTGGGTATTGCTGGCCCGGGTGATCGTCGGAGTCAGGTATTTCGAAACCACCTCATTGTAAAGTGTTTTCTCGAGCGATGCGATCTGGCGCGCGTCATCGGTGGCAACGTCACCGGTGATCGTCACCCGGTACTGCTTATTCTGCCGCACAATGGTGCTCGGGCTGTCCTGGAACACAATGTCTGCCACATCCGCCAGGGCTACCGAGCTGCCGGTGTTCGTAGTCAGGACGATTCCCCGCAGCTTGTCGATGGTGTCATACTCATCCTTCGGGTACTCTACCTTTACGCTGATCTCTTCACCGTCAACATCCAGCGTTGTCGCCTCTTTTCCGCCCAGCATGCTGCTGACCGTGCTTGCCACCTGGATCGGGGTAATATTTTCGGCATTTGCCTTCATGGCATCAATGTTCAGCTTCACAACCGGAGCCGCATTTTCCAGGGAGCTGTGCACCTTGGAAACCTCCGGCCGGGCAAGAAGGGCATCCACGATCTCATCGGAGGCAGCCTTCAGCTCATCATACTGAGTGCTCTGCAGGATATATTCCACTCCGCTCGTGGAAGACATCATAGTGGACGAGGAAGCAGCCTCCATGGAGATATTGGCTCCCGCCACCTGGTTTAAAAGCGGCTTCCATTCCCGCATCACCACATCCGTATCACGCCTGCGGTCATCCTTTAAATAGGCAGTCAGGCTGGCGCCGCTGCTGGTCGAGGCAGACAGGCCGCTTCCGCCGGAGGTCAGCATATAGGAATCCAGATCCTCATCCTTCGTGATGATATCCTCCACCTGCTGATAGATCTTATCCGTTTCCTCTACAGTCAGGCCCGGTCTGGTCTCGATGGTCACAGAAATTGTTCCGGTGTCATCCGATACCATCAGCTCCGTGCGGAGCTGGGAAGCCAGAAAGAAGGAAAACACCAGCAGAGCAATGGAGGTGAAAATAACAGTCTTTTTCTTCGGAAGCAATACCTTCATGATGCTGCGGTACCCGTCCTGCATTGCCCGCACGATGCCGCCCGCCGGAGAATTTTCCTTTTCCTGAGGACGGTAAAAGCAATAGCAGAGCGGAACAATGGTCATGGCACTGACAAGGGATGCCACCATACAGAATACGATCGTAAAGCCCAGAGGCTTGAACATCTGCCCGGTCAGTCCCTTTAAGAGTGCCAGCGGAAGGAATACCACGCAGGTAGTTGCCGTACCGCCGATGATGGACTGCAGGACAATGCCGCTGCCCTCCAGCGCCGCATCCCGGTATCCCACAATGCCCTTTCCCTTCGTAGACCGGAAACAGCTTTCCAAGACCACGATGGAGTTATCTACCATCATGCCGACACCCAGCACCAGGCTGGACATGGTAACAACGTTTAAGGAAAAGCCCATGGCGCTCATGAGGATCAGGGCTGCCAGGATGGAGATCGGGATGGAGGTTCCGACGATCAGGGATGCCTTGATCTCTCCAAAGAACAGGAAGATAATGGCCATGGAGATGACAACGGCCATAACCATGGTCTGCATCACGCTCTTTAAGGATGAGGTAATGCTGTCACTGGTGTCATCCACCGTGATGATCTCTAGGTTTTCATCCGCATCCATCAGGCTTTTGATGGTCTTGTTCACCGATTTGGAAACATCCACAGCCGATGCGCTCTGCTGCTTCTTGATGCCTACCGAGATCGTGTCCTCGCCGTTGTAGCGGGCAATTCCGGAGGCATCCTCCTTTGCCTGGCTCACATTGGCGATATCGGACAGATAAATGACATTTCCGCTTCCCAGCGTGATCGGAATGGTCTTTAAAAGCTCCTCCGTGTCATACTCGGTTCCGGCACTGACGGACAGCTTCTGTCCGCCCACGATGGTATCCCCCGCCGGATAGGTAAAGTCCGCACTTCCGATGGAGCTTGCCACGGATGCAAGCGTCAGGTGATACTGCTCCAGCTTCTCCGGGATCAGCTCCACCTTAATGTATTCCTCCTGGCCGCCGCTGATGCTGACATCGGTGACCGTAGTAATCTTTTCAAACTCCGGAACGATCTTATTGTTGACATAATTATAAAGATCCGACTGAGCCGGGTTGTTCACCGCCAGCGTCATGGTGTCCATCTCGTCGATATTCATCTCCATGATGACCGGGGTATTACAATCATCCGGGAGGTCGCTGCTGATGGCATCAACCTTCTTTTTCAGATCATCGTAAGCTTCATCGATATCTTTTCCGTAATCATACTGAATAATGACCAGTGACACATTCTCCATGGAACGAGACTGGATCGTATCGACACCGCTCAGGGAGCCGATGCTGTCCTCAATTTCCGTGGTAACCAGGTCATTGACATCCTCCGGGCTGGCGCCCTGGTAAATGGTATACATGATGAGGACCGGCATCTCCATGGTCGGCATCAGCTCCAGCTTGGAGCCGAGCACAGACTGGAGACCAAATACGATCAGGCACAGGATCGCCATCAGGACGGTGACCGGCCGTTTCAGGACTGCTTTTGTTAATCCCACTTTTTGTCTCCTCCTTCTGCCTACTGCTTGCCTGACTGTGCTGCGGCTGCATTGCCTGTGCCGACCGCACTGCTGTCTGCTTCACCGGATGCACTGCTGACCTCGCTGCCGCTGCCTGCTGCACCGGTCGTGCTGACCGCACTGCTGTCTGCTTCACCGGATGCGCTGCTGCTCTCGCTGCCGCTGCCTGCTGCGCTGCTGCCCTCGCTGCCGTCTGCTTCCGCGATCTGCACCCTGGAGCCCTCGTAGAGCTCGGAGCTCCAGGTCGTGATCACCTCATCCGAGGCATTCAGCCCGGAAAGGATCTCGGCCTTCTCAGAATCATAGATTCCAACCTCGACCGGCACCCGGTGCACTGTTCCCTCCTCGCTGGTATAGACGTAAGCATCTCCGCCGGAGTAATAAACCGCATCCACCGGAACCGTCAGCACCTGCTCCGCCCGGTCTGACACCACGGAAAACTTCACCGCAGAGCCGGTCGGAAGTGCGTCTCCATTCTCCACGGAGGCCTTGATCTTAAAAAGGCCTGTGGAATCATCGATCATGCTGCTGACCTCGTTGATGGTACCCTGGTACTGAGAGCCATCCTTGTCTACTGTAATGCCGTCTCCCACATGAAGCTGTCCCACGATCTTCTCCGGCACGGAAAAGGTGATCGACTTGCTTCCTTCCCCGGAAATGACTGCCAGAAGCACCTGGGAGGCTACATTGTCATGAACCTCGATATCACAGCTCTCCACCTTGCCTGAGATTGGAGCCGTCACATTTGCAAACTCCACCTGGTAATCGTAATTCAGCTTCGCGGAATCATAGTTGATCTGTGCATTCTTCGCCTGAGTCTGAGCCTGCTCAAATGCAACGCTGGCGATATCACCTGCCGCAAACAGCGCCTGCTGTCTGGAAAGATTGGTATTGGCATCGCTCAGGGACTGCTGCGCCGCCTCCATCTGAAGCCGTGCCGACTCAACCTGCTTCGTGTCGATCCGGCAGATCATCTGCCCCTCTGATACCACGTCGCCTGCCTTTACAAATACATCCGTGATCTCACCGGCTGCCTTCGGATAAATATAAACCACATCCGACGGCTCTACCTTTCCGATGAGGCTGCGGTACAGCTCAATGCTTCCAAGCTGCGGATTTTCCGCATGGACCACCGGGATCAGAGTCTCCTCCGGTGTCACCTGATTCCGTTTCACAATGATCCCGGCCACAGCCGCGATCACCAGTACCACGGCTGCTCCTGCAATTACTGCCTTTTTCTTCATAACATTCTCCTCTTCCTTTTTATCTGTTTAAGCAGCAGTTCTGTGTCCTCACAGCTCCTCTGCTTATCACCTCGTCACTGATCCTGGTTCCTGATCCCAGTTCCTGTTCGTGGTTTCTGTTCCTGATTCCTGATCCTGGTTCCTATTCCTGGTTCCTGATCCTGATTCCCGTTTCTGCTTCCCGTTCCTGCGCTGCACCTGCAGCAGCCACGCCATGCTTCAGTACCTCCAGCGAAGCCAGATAGCGTTTCCGGATGCTGTCAAGCTGCTCCGGATCCTGATAATAGGAGCGAACCGCAAGAAGCATGGACACCAGGCCAAGCTGGACCACCGGCTCCAGTTTTTCCTCGGTGCGGACCGACAGGGCTTCCAGATTGATCCGCTCATAAAACCATCGGACCGGGTTCTCCTCCGGCTTCAGCTCTGACAGAGATGGCGTACAGCCAAGCTCAAAGCCAAATGCCCGTGCGTTCTCCTGATAGGAAAATACGTTGCGCACCACCTGTACCAGTTCTCTGGATTCTGTAAGCTGCCGGATCGTAAACTCAAACAGCCATTCCAGAAGCCCGAAAAAATCCCCGTGGTTTCTGACCAGCTCCTCCTCGCAGCATTCTCTCAGCCGCCGTGAATTTTCCTCAAATATATAGCGCACCACATCCTGTTTATCCTCAAAATAAGTATAGAAGCTGCCGCGCGAAATATCCGCATTCTGGATGATCTGGTTAATGGAAGCCTTATCAAAAGGAACTCTCGCAAATTCCCGGATGGCTGCCTCCCGGATCACCTGCTTTTTTGCCTCCGGAAGCCGGTAAAATCGTTCTGTAGGCATTCTATCCCTCCTTTCCGCTGCATTCCAAATCGGTAAATTCTGCTGCACCGCTGTATCCTGCAGCGCTGTCACCCTTCGATGCAGTATTCTGCTGCCTTTAATGTGACAACCTGTCACGATTATAATGACAACCTGTCACATTGTCAAGATTTTTATCCAGCCAAGGCCCGTTAGGATTTCGTTAAGGGTTCGCCGGACTTTTTGTTTTTTGTACTATTTACTGTTAAAATCACAATACAGACTGTTAAGACTGTGCAATGCTTCACTGCCTTCGCAGTTACAGGGCTATTTCACTAAGGGGAGGAGCTGCCATGGATACCAGACAGATTGAATACATATTGAAAATTGCAGAAGAGAATAATATTTCCAAAGCGGCTGAAAAGCTTTTTATCACCCAGTCTGCCTTAAACCAGCAGCTTTTAAAGCTGGAACGGGAGCTTGGCACTCCGCTGTTCCACCGCGTCAAAAACAGGTGGTGCCTGACGGAAGCAGGAAAGATCTATATAGAAGGTGCCGAGGAAATCCTGCGGATCAAAAAAACGACATATAACCGGCTCTACGATGTATCAAAATTGAAAAAAGGCACCCTGAATATCGGGCTCTGCCCCGGCCGCGGTCTTCACATGTTTACCGCGATCTATCCGGAGCTGCACCGTTCCATGCCGAATCTGACGGTGCATCCCATCGAGATGCGCGTATCGCCCCAGCAGGCAGCCATAGCAAACGGAGACTTAGACATTGGCTTCCAGGTCCTTTCCAGATCTGACTGGCAGAAAAACAGGTATCAGGTACTCGGC
>CAVIRL010000031.1:0-21527 GCA_963645005.1 Prevotella sp. P5-108 | reverse complement strand
GGTTAAAGTCCCGAATCCGCCCGGTAGTGGGAAGGATATAGCCGAAAGCAAGGGGGTCCATCGTGAGATGGAATCTGAAGGAAACTGGATGTGAGGAATATACTAACTCACAGGCAAATCTCTGGTCTGACGAACAGAAATCTCATATGAGGTCATGTGTCACGCATGAGGGTAAGCTTACGCAGTTTTCTATTCTGCAATCTACATCATACAGAAGTTATCTACATCATTTTGGTTGAAAATGATGTAGATAACCATAATTCATGTTATTTTTCAAGACAATCCGGATCAAGAAGGAAATCGTAAATATTGATGGTAAGGATTCCGTATTCATCGTAATGCGGCGGAACGATGTCTTTGGTAATAACGATTTTCTTGAAGGAATCATCAATCTTTCTGAACGGTCTGATTTCCTGCGTACGCTTTGCTTCATCAGGCAGCGAATATGCCGACTGGATATAATATCTGGCAGAACCCAGATTACAAACAAAATCAACCTCCAGCTGCTTGCGAGTCACTTTCCCGTCTTTATCCTTTTCTGCAACAGGGATGACACCCACATCTACACTATAATCTCTCATACGAAGCTCATTATAAATTACATTCTCCATAGAATGGGTCTGCTCGAATTGACGGAAGTTAATTCGAGCGTTTCGAAGTCCGAGGTCAGAGAAATAATATTTCTTTGGAGTTTCGATATAGGCTTTTCCTTTGATGTCATAACGCTGTGCAGATTCAATCAAGAACGAATCCTCAAAGTAATCCAGATATTTTTTGATGGTTGCGGAAGTGATTCTGGATTTCTTCACAGTTTTGAAAGTGTTTCGCAGCTTCTCCGGATTGGTCAGAGAGCCGATAGCGGAGGAGAGAATGTTCAATAGATCTTCCAGCTCCCCAATATTTTTAACACGATTTCTCTTGGTAATATCTCGAATATAAATCTCATTGAACAGATTCTGCAATGCAAGTGCCTTATCGTTTGCTCCCTCACGAAGAACAACCAGAGGGAAATGTGGTTGCTGAAGCAACCGCGCTTCGGCGCGAGAATTGACAATGGGGCAGCAGGTGACAAAACTTGACAAAACTAATGCGATTAGTTTAAAATAAAAACTAACATCATTAGTTTTATAAAAAGGAGGGAGAAACACATGGCACATAAGGGACTGAACCCGGATGCCGTGGTAAAGGCAGCGGCGGAGCTGATTGAGCAGCAGGGGCGGGAAGCATTTTCCATGCGGCTTCTGGCGGATCATCTGGGGATAAAGACGGCTTCTCTTTATAATCATGTGGATAATATGGAAATGCTTCTGGCGGAGGTATGCCGGTATGGCCTGTGCCTTCAGAAAGAAGTAGAGATGCAGGCAATGGAAGGAAAACATGGGGAAGATGCTGTGCGTCTGCTTGCAGATACGTACCGAGGCTTTGCGAAAGAACACAGGGAACTGTACGGGCTGATCATGACCATGTCGGCCAAAGATAAGCGGGTGCGGGATGACGCTGCAGTTCTGTTTACGGATCCGTTAAAAAAGATGCTGCAGGATTTTCATTTAAAAGAAGAGGAAAGCATTCATTTCCGGCGGCTGTTCCGAGCCATTGTCCACGGGTTCATATCTCAGGAGGAACAGGGATTCTTTTCCCACTATCCGGCAGATGTAGAGGACAGCTTTCATTTTGCGGTACAGTGTTATATAGACAGTCTGAAACAGGGAGAAAAGAGGTATTTTTAATATGGGGAAAGGGAAAGATAATGAAGAATTGTTTCGCAGCATGCCGGTGGCACAGGCGATCCTGACACTGGCGGTGCCGACGGTGGTAAGCCAGATCATTACGATTATTTATAATATGGCGGATACTTTTTTTATTGGTCAGCTCGGGGATCCGAAGCAGGTGGCAGCAGCCACGCTCGCCATGCCGCTGTTTATGTTTATGACGGCACTTTCCAATCTCTTCGGTGTGGGAGGAGCCAGTCTGATCTCGCGTTTTCTGGGGGCAGATGAGAGGGAAAAGGCATCGCGCTGCAGTGCTTTCTGTGTCTGGACAGCAGCGGCAGCAGCAATTATTTATGGCTTGCTGGTACTGATCAGCCGTCCGGTCTTGATGCCGGTTCTCGGAGCCAGTGATGAGACCTTTGCCATGGCTTCCTCCTATTTGTTCTGGACCATCGGGCTTGGAGCCATGCCTACTGTGATGAACCCGGCACTGGCTCATTTGATCCGTGCAGAAGGTTACTCAAAACAGGCCAGCTTCGGCGTGGCATTTGGTGGTATCCTGAACATGATCCTGGATCCGCTGTTTATTTACGGACTGCATCTGCAGATCACTGGTGCAGCGGTCGCAACCTTGATTTCCAACACAACAGCCATGCTTTATTTCCTGGCATTTATCTGGAAAATCCGGGATGCCAGTGTGCTGACGCTTTCGCCAAAGCGATATACGCTGGGAGAACACATTCCGGGCGAGGTCATCAGCGTGGGACTGCCAAGCTTTCTGATTTCCATGATGGGAACCGTTTCCAATATGGTGCTCAACCATATCATTGCAGGTTATTCCACGGTGGCCATAGCAGGAATGGGCATTGCCAAGAAACTTAACATGCTGGCCTTTGCCGTGGGACAGGGCATTACCCAGGGAACGCTGCCGTTAATCGGTTATAATTACACCTCCGGAAACAAGAAGCGTATGATGGATATAATCCGGACCTTGTGTGTGTTTAGCCTCGGGGTAGCGATGTTTATTGCAGTTATGCTGTATACACAGGCAGCTTCGGTGAGCAGGCTGTTTATTGATAACAGTGAGACTGTAGCTTACGGCAGCCGGTTTTTGCGCATCATCTGTTCAGCCAGTCCCATGACTACCATGACGTTCTTTTCGTTGACTGTATTTCAGGCAACTGGAAAGAAACGCCAGCCCATCATCCTTTCCATGCTGCGAAAGGGAGTAGTGGATGTACCATTTATGATCCTGTTCAACCATCTGGTTGGCATCCGCGGTGTGGCGTGGGCTACCCCGGTGGCAGAAGTGATCTCGCTGGCAGTGGCGGCGGCAATGGTGATACCTTATATCCGGAAGCTTGCAAAATAAAAGAAAAGCGGCTGATTGGATTGCCTTTTCCGTGGGTGGATGGTATGATGAATGCATATCGAAAATAGGGCAATCGGTGCCAGAACCTGCGAATGCGGATTCCGGTTAAAAGGGAAGCAGGTGAAAGACCTGCGCGATCTCGTCACTGTAAGCGGGGAGCACTGGATCATGTGCATGCTGAAGGGGCATGGCGGCCACTGGTTTTTGGAGACCGGGAAGGCGATCTGAAGTGCATAGAGCTGCGAGCCAGGAAACCTGCCGGTTGTTGGTACAGGAGCATTCCAGACCACGAGGACTTGGTCGTGCCGTATGATCTTTGACAGGCTTTTCTCAGGCTTTTTCATGTCCACTGTTCGTGGTATGTCCCGGTATTCCGAAATCGATTGTGTCAGTATGGATGGTTTTATACCATATCATTTTAGAGGAGGACGTATCATGAAAAAGAGAACACTGACCGCATTATTTGCAGTGACCGCGCTTTCTGCTGCGATGATGGCAGGCTGTGCAGGAAAGGCAGAGAAGACTGAGGCAACCACAGCAGAGGAGACAACCACTGAGGCTGCAGAGGAAACCACCGAAGCCGAGACCGAAGAGACTGAGGCGGAGGAAGAAGACGAAGAAAATTACGACACTGGAGATGCATCTATGGACAATACAAGAAATCAGGATGAGATCGGAGATCAGGAGCTTATGGTAGTAAGCTTCGGAACCAGCTACAACGATAACCGCCGCATGACTATCGGCGCTATCGAGAACGCACTGGAGGAGGCATTCCCGGATTACTCTGTAAGACGTGGCTTTACCAGCCAGATCATCATCGACCATGTAAAATCCAGAGATGGTGTGGTGATTGATAACGTAGGCGAGGCATTAAAGCGCGCAGTTGATAACGAAGTAAAGACCCTGGTAATCCAGCCGACCCATCTGATGAACGGCCTGGAGTACAATGATCTGGTAGATGAAGTAGCACAGTATTCTGATGCATTTGAGAAAGTAGCCATCGGCCAGCCGCTGTTAACCAGCGATGACGATTTCAAGGCAGTCATCAAGGCTATCACTGAGGCAACCGCAGAGTACGATGACGGCGAGACCGCCATCTGCTTCATGGGTCATGGCACCGAGGCTGATTCCAATGCCGTTTACGCAAAGATGCAGGATATGCTGGCTTCTGAAGGCTATGAGAACTACTATGTAGGTACCGTAGAGGCTACTCCGAGCCTGGAAGATGTTATTGCAAAGGTTGGAGAGGGCGACTACAAGAAGGTTGTTCTTGAGCCGCTTATGATCGTTGCCGGAGATCATGCAAACAACGATATGGCAGGCGATGAGGATGGTTCCTGGAAGACCGAGTTCGAGAAGGCCGGTTACGAGGTAACCTGTCTGGTGCGCGGCTTAGGTGAGTTGGAGCCGATCCAGCAGCTGTTCGTTGAGCATGCACAGGCAGCTATCGACAGCCTGAAGTAATAAAACTGGTAATTGTGCAGGTATCGGACAGTTGCTGATTTTCAAAAAAGATAGAAAGAATGGGCGGCGGATGGATTCTGCCGCCCGTTTTGATAGGGATGAACATGATGAGAAAACAGGTATATGGAATTGTGGCAGCAGTATGCTTAAGCGGTGTGCTGGCAACTGGCTGCGGTGGAAAGAATCAGGCAGAGACAGTGCCGGCACAGGGCGGTAATCCGGTGGTGGTTGCGGAAGAGTCCGGAGGTGCGGATGAAGCAGCGGACGCTCAGAAGGATGGTGCGGATGCGAAGGACAGTTTGAATGCAGATGAGGGCAATGCAGACAGCGGCGCAGAGAATGGCGAAGTCGCTGCAGCGGATGAGACCGCGGCGCAGCAGAGTGTTGGGACCGAAGGCATGACGCCGGTGGCCGGATCAGAGTTAAAGGATGGCGTGTACGAGATCCAGGTGGATTCCAGCTCCAGTATGTTTAAGATTGAGAAATGTGAGCTGACCGTAAAAGACGGTGAGATGACTGCAGATATGAAGATGGGCGGTACCGGTTACTTAAAGCTTTTCATGGGAACCGGCGAAGAGGCAGCGAAGGCTTCGGAGGATGAGATGATTCCATTTGAGGAAGACGCAGATGGAAACCATCATTTTACAGTCCCGGTGGAAGCACTGGACAAAGAACTGGACTGCGCGGCGTTCAGCAAGAAGAAAGAAAAATGGTATGACCGGGTTCTGGTGTTCCGGGCAGATTCCCTTCCGGCAGAGGCGCTGACAGAGGCGGCTCAGGTGACCGCAGTGAGTCTGGGCCTGGCAGATGGTACTTACACTGTGGAAGTGGCCATGGAGGGAGGTTCCGGCAGAGTGACCGTGGAATCTCCGGCAACGCTGACTGTAAAGGATCAGAAGGCTGTGGCTGCGGTTGTGTGGAGCAGTCCGAACTATGATTACATGAAGGTTGGAGAGGAGAAGTTTCTCCCGGTCAATCAGGGCGGAGAGACTTCCGTATTTGAAATTCCGGTGACGGTATTTGACCGGAAGATGGCGGTGGCGGCCGATACCACGGCAATGAGCACGCCCCATGAGATTGCTTACACACTGGTATTTGATTCTGCAAGCATTCAGGCAGAGTGAGGGCAGATATGAGAAAATGTGCGAATATACGGCTGCACCGTCGTTGGCTGGCTGGTGCGCTGGTGGTGCTGCTTGTGGCTGGGATCGTGGCCTGCGGCGGGAAGGTGAGTACAGGAAAGAAGCAAGAGGATGCAAAAAACGGAACTGCGAACCAGGCTGTGGAGACTGCGCAGAGCGCGGAAGCGGATACCGGGACATCCGGCCAGAGTGAAAAGGGTTCCGGCAGCGGGCTGCAGCAGGCAGATTCCGGTCAGCCGGGCAGTGCAATGTCTGCTCCGTCCTGGAGCGATATGAAGCCGGAGCGCAGCATGGAGCTTTCCTACGCGAAGCAGTTTTCTGTGGACTATTATGACGGTGGCTATGACCTGATCCAGGTGCAGGATGACAGCATTTATCTGGTGGTGCCGGAGGGCGCTGCTGTGCCGGAGGGGCTGCCTGCGTCCGTTACCGTTTTGCAGAAGCCCCTGGACCATGTCTATCTGGCGGCTACTTCGGCCATGGATCTGATCGCGTCCCTGGGGCGTGTGGACCGGATCACGCTGTCAGGAACGAAGGAGTCTGGCTGGTATGTAGATGCGGCAAAACAGGCGATGGCAGACGGAGCACTTTCCTATGCAGGCAAATACAGCGCACCGGATTATGAGCAGATCCTTTCTTCCGGCTGTGACCTGGCGCTGGAATCGACCATGATCTACCATGTGCCGGACGTAAAAGCGCAGCTGGAACAGTTAAAGATTCCGGTGTTTGTGGAGCGCTCCAGCTATGAGGCACATCCCCTTGGCAGAATGGAGTGGATCCGTTTGTACGGCGTGCTGTTTGATGAGGAAGAAAAGGCGGAGCAGCTTTTTAAAGAGCAGGCAGAACAGCTTGACACGGTTCTGACCGGGCAGTCCACCGGAAAAAGTGTGGCATTTTTCTACATTACATCCAATGGTGCGGTCAATGTGCGAAAGCCGGGAGATTATGTGGCAAAGATGATCGAGCTGGCGGGCGGAAGCTACGTGCCGCAGACGGCCGATGTGGATGAGAATGCCCTTTCCACCATGAATATGCAGATGGAAACCTTTTACGCGGAAGCGAAAGACGCAGACTGTCTGATCTACAACAGCACCATAGACGGGGAACTGCAGACTCTGGATGAGCTCTTGCAGAAAAGCCCGCTGCTGGCTGATTTCAAGGCAGTGAAAAATGGAAATGTCTGGTGCACCGGAAAAAATATGTTTCAGGAGACCATGGGACTTGGAAATATGATTCTGGATATGCATGCGGTGCTTTCGGAAGATGCGCCGGATGAGAGCGGACTTCATTATCTGCACCGGCTGAGGTAAGGGTGGATCTGCGATGTGTCCGGATGCCAGGCGGTGAATCAGCAGGGCAGAGAAGGCAGAAAACACAGGGAGAATGGAAGGAGATACAACATGAAAAATCGAACAGTGCGCTGCCGGCTTTCCTTTTTACTGCTGCTGTTTTTGCTGGCCATTCTGGCGGCACTTAGCTTCAGCGTGGGAAGTGTTTCTCTTTCCCTTCAGGATATGCAGGCAATTCTGACCGGGGCAGACCGGGAGAGCACGGCCTTTCATATTTTGTGGGATATCCGTCTGCCGCGTCTCCTTGCGGCCGCGCTGCTTGGCGGTGCCCTTTCTGTGTCAGGTTTTCTGCTCCAGACCTTTTTTGCCAATCCCATTGCCGGCCCCTTTGTTCTGGGAATCTCTTCCGGGGCAAAGCTGGTGGTGGCTCTGGTGATGATCCTGTTTCTGGGGAAAGGTCTCTTTATGGGCTCGGCTTCTATGATCGTGGCGGCATTTGCCGGTTCCATGCTTTCCATGGGCTTCGTGCTGGTGATCGCTAGGCGGGTGCTGCAGATGCCGGTGCTGGTGGTCTGCGGCGTTATGATCAGCTATATCTGCTCTGCGGTTACGGATTTTGTGGTGACCTTTGCAGATGATGCCAACATTGTAAACCTGCATAACTGGTCCATGGGCAGCTTTTCCGGCACGACCTGGGATCAGGTGCGGGTGATGGCAGCGGTCGTGATTCCGGTGTTTGTGCTGTCATTCTGTATGGCAAAGCCCATCAGCGCGTACCAACTGGGGGAGGAATATGCCAGAAGTCTTGGCGTGAATGTGAAACGGTTCCGGGCAGAACTGATCCTCTTATCCAGCCTTCTGTCTGCCTGTGTGACGGCCTTTGCGGGGCCGGTGTCCTTTGTGGGAATCGCAGTGCCGCAGGTGGTAAAACGGCTGTTTGGAACGGCAACCCCCATTGTGGTGATTCCGGGTTGCTTTCTGGGCGGCACGGTGTTCTGCCTGTTCAGTGATCTGATCGCGCGGACGCTGTTTGCGCCGATTGAACTTTCCATCAGTTCGGTGACGGCGGTGTTTGGTGCGCCGGTGGTGATCTGGATCATGATCCGAAGAAAGGGAGAGCGGAAGTGAAACAACAAAGCTATTTAAGTACAGAAAATCTCGCGGCGGGCTATGACGGCAAGGCCTGGATCCGGGAAATCAGCATTCATGCTTCCCGGGGGGAGATTGTGACACTGATCGGCCCGAACGGTGCGGGAAAGTCTACAATCTTAAAAAGCATTGCCGGACAGCTAAAGCCGGTGGGCGGCGTGGTCAGCCTGGATGGCAGACCAAGAGAGCAGTGGCTGAAAACGGAGATTGCCCGCCGGATGGCAGTCATGATGACAGA
The DNA here is from genome assembly GCA_963645005.1 of Prevotella sp. P5-108. Lineage (GTDB taxonomy): Bacteria > Bacillota > Clostridia > Lachnospirales > Lachnospiraceae > Brotaphodocola. Next base: position 13,164 of record CAVIRL010000031.1, on the reverse strand, counting down.
GCGGACACAGCCGGAGCTGATGACCTGCTTTGATGTGGCGGCCATGGGGCGTTATCCTCATACCGGTCGTTTTGGAATATTGTCAGAAAGTGACCGGGAGATTGTGAGGGACGCGCTTGCAATGGTACATGCAGAAGAACTGGCAGATCGGGATTTTTCGCGGATCAGTGATGGACAGAGGCAGCGTATTCTATTGGCCCGGGCCATTTGTCAGCAGCCGCAGATTATTCTGCTGGATGAGCCGACTTCGTTTCTGGATATCCACCACAAGATGGAACTGCTGACTATTTTAAAGATTTTGGTGAAGGAGCAGAGGGTCGCAGTGTTGATGTCCATGCATGAACTGGATCTGGCCCAGAAGGTGTCGGATTACATTGTCTGCGTAGGTGAAAATAGAATCTGGCGGTGCGGAACGCCGGAAGAGATCTTTACGGAAACCTGCATGGAGAAACTGTTTGGAATTCCCGGTGGAAGCTACTGCGCGGAGTATGGTTCAGTGGAGCTGCCCGCAGCTTCCGGGGAGCCGGAGGTTTTTGTAATTGGCGGAAACGGCAGCGGCATTCCGGTTTACCGGCAGCTGCAGCGCCGGGGAATTCCTTTTGCTGCGGGAGTGCTGCATGAGAATGATCTGGATTATCCGGTGGCAAAGGCACTGGCGGTGCAGATTATTTCGGAGCATCCATATGAGGCGATACGGGAAGAGAGCTATGAGATAGCACTTCGGGTGATGAAGGGCTGTAAAAAAGTGATCTGCTGTGTGGAAACGTTTGGAAGCGGGAACAGGAAGAATGAAAAGCTGATGCAGTGGGCGGAGCAAAAAGGAATGTTGGTGAGTACGGTGAATGCCTGAGTGCAGTGAGAAAATGCAGGCGCAAGCAGGTTTTTTGTAACAAGAAGCCTTGTTTTCCAAAAAAAAGAGTAGACAGAAACACTTTAGTATGCTACCATGATAACGTGTTTGCGGCACGTGTACAAGGAAAACGTCACGGCGAAATGATTATTGTTCGTGGGTAGGAATTTTCTGACCTGAAAATTCCGTACGATGCAGCAGTGATTGCGGAGTTTGCTAATTTGGAATGCAAAGCATTGGCAAATTCTCAGTGCTGTTTTGCATCGCAAGAACAGCACTGAGGAGGAAATATTATGAGAAAGAGAATGTTAAGCGCAGCAATGGCCGGTATGATGGTTGTATCTATGACTGCTTGCGGCGGCAGCAAAACGGCAGAGACCACCGCAGCAGCAACTGAGGCAGAGACTTCCGCAGAGGAGACCACTGCAGAGGAAACCACCGCAGAGGCAGCAGATGAGGCAGGCGGGCAGGGCGGTACCTTCACCGTAGGTTTTGACCAGGATTTCCCGCCGATGGGCTTTGTTGGAGATGACGGCGAGTACACCGGCTTCGACCTGGAGCTGGCAAAGGAAGTTGCTGACAGACTGGGTCTTGAGTTTGTTCCGCAGCCGATCGCATGGGATGCAAAGGATATGGAGTTAAGCTCCGGCACCATCGACTGCATCTGGAATGGCTTTACCATGAACGGACGTGAGGATGCTTACACTTGGAGTGAGCCATACATGGACAACAGCCAGGTATTCGTAGTTGCGGCAGATTCCGGCATCAGCTCTCTGGCTGATCTGGCCGGTAAGGTTGTTGAGGTTCAGACCGATTCCTCCGCAGAGGCTGCATTAAAGGATAACACAGAGTTAAGCTCTACCTTTGGAACCCTTCAGACTACCCCGGATTACAATACCGCATTCATGGATCTGGAGATGGGCGCAGTTGACGCCATCGCAATGGATGTGATCGTAGCCGGTTATCAGATCGAGCAGAGAGGCGAGTCTGACAAATATGTGATCCTGGATGAGACCCTTTCTTCCGAGGAGTACGGCATTGGCTTTAAGAAGGGCAACGAGGAGTTAAGAGATAAAGTTCAGGGAGCACTGGATGAGATGGCAGCAGACGGCACTATGGCAGAGATTTCTGAAAAATGGTTTGGCCGTGATGTAACCACCATCGGAAAATAATGATTTCATGAATCAGAGGATGAAGGAGCAGGAGTTATGCAGATTAATACCATGATATCACAATTAACGGGAGGAATGCTGGTCAGCACAGAGATCTTTGTGGTGACGCTGGTCTTTTCCCTGCCCCTTGGTCTTCTGATCGCCTTCGGCAGAATGTCGAAAAATAAGGTTTTGCAGACCATTGTAAAGACTTACATTTCCATCATGCGCGGCACCCCGCTGATGCTGCAGTTGATGGTTGTATATTTCGGACCGTATTATCTGTTTGGCATTAAGATCAAGAGCAACAACTACCGTCTGATCGCAGCGATGATCGGATTTGTCATCAACTATGCGGCATATTTTGCAGAGATTTACCGCAGCGGTATTCAGTCTATGCCAAACGGGCAGTATGAGGCAGCGAAGCTTCTGGGCTACAGCCGAAGTCAGACCTTCTTCCGCATCATCCTGCCGCAGGTGATCAAGCGGATCCTGCCGTCCGTGACCAACGAGGTCATCACTCTGGTCAAGGATACATCCCTGGCCTTTACCATCAGCGTTCTGGAGATGTTCTCCATCGCGAAGGCACTGGCATCATCCCAGACCAGCATGATTCCGTTTGTGGCAGCCGGATTATTCTACTATATCTTTAACCTGGTGGTGGCGGTTGTTATGGAATGGATTGAGAAGAAACTGTCCTATTATGAATAAAACCGGAGGAATATCATGAACTTACTGGAAATGAATCATGTGAAAAAATCATTTGGAGACCTTGGGGTCATTCAGGATATTTCTCTGCATGTGGGAGAGGGCGAGATCGTCTCCATCATCGGACCGTCCGGTTCCGGCAAATCTACGCTGCTGCGCTGTGCGACCATGCTGGAAACCATGGACAGCGGCGAACTGATCTATCTGGGCGAGAAGGCGGCCTGGAACGATGAAAAGGGCAATGCGGTTTACGCATCCAGGGCAGAGCTAAAGAAAATTCAGCAGAATTACGGCCTGGTATTCCAGAGCTTTAACCTGTTTCCGCATTATTCGGTGCTCCGCAATGTGATGGATGCGCCGCTGGTGGTGCAGAAGCGGGATAAGGAAGAGGTGCGGAAGACGGCCATGGAGCTTCTGGAGAAGATGGGGCTGGCCGACAAGGCCGATGCCTATCCGTGTCAGTTATCCGGCGGACAGTGCCAGCGAGTGGCCATTGCCCGTGCCCTGGCATTAAACCCGAAGATCCTGTTCTTTGACGAGCCGACCTCTGCGCTGGATCCGGAGCTGACCGGTGAGGTGTTAAAGGTCATCAAATCCCTGGCGGACCTGCATATCGCCATGGTCATCGTAACCCATGAGATGGCATTTGCGAGAGATATTTCCGACCGCGTGATTTTTGTGGCGGATGGAGTCATCGTTGAGGAAGGAACCCCGGCACAGGTATTTGCGTCCGAGAACGAACGGACGAAGAACTTCCTGGGACGGTACGGAGACATGTTGAAGTAGTTTGTGGCATTATAAGATTGGTTCGGGTGTCAAAACACCCGAACTTTTGGTTACACGAATTGTTCCGTGCTTCGCACTCCCACAATTCTACTTCAATTCGGATTCTCGCGGGGCTTTCGCCCCACTACATCCTCATTGAAGTGCGTGTCATAAAGTCATTCCTCCACCGACATGCAAGCATGTCGTGGACTCAGACTTTTGACACTGTAACCAAGATTCAGAAAGGCCCGGAAAGCCGCTAAAGCGGAGTTCCGGGCTTGTTGTATTTCATGGGGTAAATTGGTATAATGTAACGAGAATTGTAACTGAGAATTTATGTTGATTTAGGAGAGCTGAGTATGCTGTATACATATCCACATTATTATAAAAAGTTCCAGTGCATTGCTTCGGATTGTGAGGATACCTGCTGCGCGGGGTGGGCCATCACGATCGATCCGAAGTCGCTGAAAAAATACCGCCATGCGGACGGTGCCATGAAGATGCGGCTGAAGGATTCGGTGGACTGGAAGCAGAAGTGTTTTAAGCAGCGGAAGCACCGGTGCGCGTTCTTAAATGATGAGAACCTTTGTGATCTCTATACGGGCATGGGGCCGGACAGCCTGTGCTGGACCTGTAGGACCTACCCGCGGCACATTGAGGTGTTTGACGGTGTGCGGGAGGTATCGCTGTGTCTGTCCTGTATTGAGGCAGCGCGGATCATTCTGGGGACGAAGGAGCCGGTGCATTTCCTTTCCAGCGAGAATGACAAGGAAGAGAGCTGCGAGGACGAGGATTTTGACTTCTTCCTGTACACCAAGCTTAGTGAGGCGCGGGATGTGATTTTTGAGATTCTGGAAAACCGGGGACTGTCCAGTGAACTTCGCATGGCACTGTGCCTGGCCCTGGCCCATGACCTGCAGCGCAGGGTGCGGGATGAGAAGCTGTATGAGGTGGACGGACTGCTGAAGCGGTATCAGGTAGGAAATATGTGCAGGACGACACAGGACGTAACGGGTGCAGCAGATGCCGGTCAGACCGGAACTGTTGCTGCTGCAGCAGATGCAGCAGATGCCAGTCAGACCGGAACCGTTGATGCTGCAGCGGGTGTAGCAGATGCCGATCAGACCGGAACCGTTGCTGCTGCAGCGGGGGCAACTGGTGCCGGGCAGCCTGGTCATGCCGGAGCGACTGTGGCGCGGTTCTGCAGCCGCCTGGCATCAGCCGGTCTGGATCAGTACAGCCGCCATGAGATAGCCAGTGAACTCTACACGGTGTTTGAGAAGATGGAGCCTCTGGACCCGGCATGGCCTGAACGACGGGATAAGATGGACGAAATCCTCTACGGAGCCGGAAAAGAAGTCTATGAGGCGAACCGCCGGGCATTCCTTGCGACGAACGGCACACGCATGGAGCTTCTGCGGGAGCAGATTATGGTGTACTTTGTGTTTGGGTACTTCTGTGGAGCTGTCTATAATGATAATCCATATGGCAAGATGAAGCTGGCTGTGGCTGCTACAATTCTGGTGGAAGAAATGCTGATGGCGGAGTGGATGAAGGAGAATTTTTCAGGAGCGCAGAGAAATCGGGGAAGGATTGTGGCAGCAGTTCCGGCAGGAATCCGGGCAAAGGCAGCAGCAAATGCACTGCCGGAAACACAGATCGTGGACCTGGTGCACTGCTTTTCCAGAGAGGTGGAGCACTCGGACGAGAACCGGGGACTTTTAGAGGATGAACTGGTGAAACAGGAGCAGTTTTGCCTGAAGGCAATGCTTGCGGCTGCTGTGGAGTGGAAAAACCGGTAAATTCCTGCAAAATCCGCTGAAATAGCGCTTGCAAAATACGGAAATTCCTGTAAAATATAAATGATGCAAAAGACGAGGGACATAATTATGCCCCTCTTTTTTATGAAAGGTGCTAGAAAGAATGATTAGTGCAAATGGTGTTACCCTGCGAGTAGGGAAAAAAGCATTATTTGAAGATGTAAATATCAAATTTACCGAAGGAAACTGCTACGGACTGATCGGTGCGAACGGTGCCGGAAAGTCTACCTTCTTAAAAATTTTATCAGGACAGTTAGAGCCGACCAACGGTGATGTTGTCATCACCCAGGGTCAGCGTCTTTCTTTCCTGCAGCAGGATCATTTTAAATATGACGAGTACACCGTACTGGATACCGTTATCATGGGCAACAAGCGCCTGTATGATGTGATGAAAGAGAAGGATGCCATCTACATGAAACCGGATTTCTCCGACGAGGACGGAATCAAGGCAGCAGAGTTAGAGGGCGAGTTCGCAGAGATGAACGGCTGGGAGGCTGAGTCTGACGCAGCAAACCTGTTAAACGGCCTGGGCGTTGATACCGAGTATCATTACAGTCTCATGAAGGACCTGACCGGTGCGTTAAAGGTCAAAGTCCTGCTGGCACAGGCTCTGTTCGGCAACCCGGACATCCTGCTTCTCGACGAGCCGACCAACCATCTGGATCTGGATGCGATCGCATGGCTGGAGGAGTTCCTGATCAACTTTGAGAATACCGTTATCGTGGTATCCCATGACCGTTACTTCCTGAATAAAGTCTGCACCAACATCGCAGATATCGACTATGGCAAGATCCAGCTGTACGCTGGTAACTATGACTTCTGGTATGAGTCCAGCCAGTTAATGGTAAAACAGATGAAGGAAGCAAACCGTAAGAAAGAGGAGAAGATCAAAGAGCTGCAGGAGTTCATCCAGCGATTCTCCGCAAACGCTTCCAAGTCCAAGCAGGCTACTTCCAGAAAGCGTGCCCTGGAGAAAATCGAGCTAGACGACATCCGTCCGTCCAGCCGTAAGTATCCGTACATCGATTTCCGCCCGTTCCGCGAGATCGGAAATGAGGTCCTGACCGTTGAAAACTTATCCAAGACCATCGACGGCGAGAAGATCTTAGACGGCATCAGCTTCACCCTGACCCGTGACAATAAGGTTGCCCTGGTAGGACCGAACGAGCGCGCAAAGACCGTTCTGTTCCAGATCCTTTCCGGTCAGATGGAGCCAGATGAGGGTTCCTATAAGTGGGGTCTGACCACCACCCAGTCCTATTTCCCGAAGGACAATACTGCCGAGTTCGACAGCGATGACACCATCGTGGACTGGCTGACTCAGTACTCTCCGGAGAAGGATGTAACCTATGTACGTGGTTTCCTTGGCCGTATGCTGTTCGCAGGCGAGGATGGCGTGAAGAAGGTCCGTGTTCTGTCCGGTGGTGAGAAGGTCCGCTGCATGCTTTCCAAGCTGATGATCTCAGGCGCAAACGTGCTGATGTTAGATGAGCCGACTGACCATCTGGATATGGAGTCCATCACCGCGCTGAACAACGGCCTGATCAAGTTCCCGGGTGTGCTGATCTTCTCTTCCCGTGACCATCAGATCGTTCAGACCACGGCAAACCGCATCATGGAGATCGTAAACGGCAAGCTGATTGATAAGATCACCACCTATGACGAGTACCTTGAGAGCGATGAGATGGCAAGAAAACGTTTTGTATTCGCGGTTGACGAGAAAGAAGATGAAGACTAGTTACTGCCTACGGGTAGGCATTTTCTGAACTGAAAATGCCATATGATACAGTGGTTGTAGCAGATTTTGCCGATTTGGAATGCGAAGCATCGGCAAAATCCGTTGCTGCTTGCGCAACGCGAAAACAGCAACGATTAAAAACAAGATAACAGAGGGCAGTCCTTTAAGCGACCCGGAGGGGATCGAAGGGGACTGCCCTTTTTCCATAGTGCGATTGGGAAAACTGCGAGGTTTGTTTTGTGGAGCATGGCAGTATTTCCGCGCATATTTTGACGGATATGTCATGGAGGACTTATGAGCTTAATTACAATCGAACATCTGACAAAATCTTATACGGAGCGCCTGCTGTTTGATGACACAGCCTTCAGCATCAATGATGGCGAGAAAGTGGGCCTAATCGGCATCAACGGCACCGGAAAGTCTACGCTTCTGAAAATCGTGGCCGGACTGGAGGAGCCGGATGATGGTTCTGTGGTGCGCCGCAGAAATCTTTATATTCGCTATCTGCCGCAGATTCCGGTCTTCACGGTCGGGGATACTGTGCTGGATGCCATTGTGCGGGATAACCGGGACGAGCCGCATTTTTCTTCCCGGGAGGAGATCGAGGCCAGTGCCAGGAATATTTTAACGCGGCTTGGCATCTATGATTTTGATGAGAAGGTGGAGCATCTTTCCGGCGGGCAGAGAAAGCGTGTGGCGCTGACCAGTGTGCTGCTTTCCACGGCAGACCTTCTGATCCTGGACGAGCCGACCAACCACTTAGACAGTGAGATGGCGGACTGGCTGGAGGAGTATCTGAAAAAATTCCGCGGCGCGCTGCTGATGATCACCCATGACCGGTATTTCCTGGACAGCGTGACCAACCGGATCGTGGAGCTGGATAAGGGAAAGCTTTACAGTTATCAGACCAATTATGAAGGCTTTGTCAAGTTAAAGGCAGAGCGTATCGACATGGCGGTGGCTTCTGAGCGCAAGCGCCAGACCATCCTGCGGACGGAGCTTGCCTGGATGCAGCGCGGTGCCAGAGCCCGTTCCACGAAGCAGAAGGCCCATATCCAGCGCTACGAGGCACTGCGGGATATGGATGCGCCGGAGTTTGACAAAGAGGTGGAAATGGAGTCCATTTCCAGCCGTCTGGGCCGTACTACAGTGGAGGTAAAGGATCTCTGCAAGTCCTACGGCAATAAGGTACTGTTAAAGAACTTTACCTATATCTTTTTAAAGAATGACCGGGTCGGCATCATCGGGCCGAACGGAAGCGGAAAATCGACCCTCATGAAGATGATTGCCGGATGGGTAGAACCGGATTCCGGAACCATCGAGATCGGACAGACGGTTAAGATCGGCTATTTTTCCCAGGAGAATGAGGCTATGGATGAGAGTCTGAAGGTCATCGACTATATCCGCAATGTGGCAGAGTATGTGCAGACAAAGGACGGAAGCATCAGCGCATCCCAGATGCTGGAGCGTTTTCTGTTCCCGGGCAGTGTGCAGTACACCACCATCAAACGCCTTTCCGGCGGTGAGAAGCGGCGGCTGTATCTCTTACGGATCCTGATGGATGCGCCGAACGTACTGCTGCTGGACGAGCCGACCAATGACCTGGACATCCGCACCCTGACGATCCTGGAGGACTATCTGGACAGCTTCCAGGGCATTGTCATTACCGTATCCCATGACCGGTATTTCCTGGACCGCATGGTGCGCCGGATCTTTGCCTTTGAGGGCGGTGGAAATGTAGTGCAGTATGAGGGCGGTTTTACGGATTACCAGGCGGCGTATCTGATGAAGCATCCGGAGCTGTCAGGCGGAAACACCGGTGGTAAAGGCACAGCAAGGCGCGGCGGCGAAGGCGGAAACCGGGGTGGAGCCGGAAACGGTGGAAGCACAGCAGGCATGACCGGGCGCGGAGGTGCTGGAAATGCAGGCGAAAGTGTCCAGGGCGCAGCCGGCGTGGCAGGAACGGATGGCGCAGCCGGAACCGCTGCAAAGAAATCTTCCCAGGATGGTAGGGTCCACCAGAAGAAACTGAAATTTTCCTTTAAGGAACAGCGGGAATGGGATACCATCGAGGACGAGATCGCAGGACTGGAAGCAGACCTGGAGGCACTGGACGGTCAGATCGCGGAGTCTGCCACCAATTACGGAAAGTTGAACCAGCTCATGACAGAGAAGGCAGAAAAGGAAGCACTGCTGGAAGAGAAGATGGACCGGTGGATGTACTTACAGGAGCTGGCGGAGAAGATCGCCGCACAAAATTAAGCAGGAGATGTCTGAAAAGTGGGGCGAAAAGGCAGGAAAAAAGGGCGTTTGCGCCGCAGACTTAACGAAAATATAAATCCGGGGTATATCTGCCATGATTTTTAACGATAAAAGTTTCAAAATGAAGGGATTGACTTTAGTAAATTAACTTGCTATAATTTTTATGATACGTAAAGAGCAATGGGGCTCCGCCGATATTGGCGGTGCCCTATTGTCTTTTTCAGAGAAAGATAATAACTCAAGGAGGAGAAAGTTATGTCTTATGTAGATGAAGTCTATGAGAGAGTAGTAGCACAGAACCCGGGTGAGCCGGAGTTCCATCAGGCCGTTAAAGAGGTTCTGGATTCCTTAAAACTGGTGATTGACGCAAACGAGGAGAAATACCGCAAGGCTGGTATCCTGGAGCGTTTTGTAGAGCCGGAGAGAATCGTCTCTTTCAAGGTTCCGTGGGTAGATGATAAAGGCAGCGTACAGGTAAACAAGGGCTACCGTGTACAGTTTAACAGCGCAATCGGACCGTACAAGGGAGGACTTCGTCTTCATCCGTCCGTAAACCAGAGCATCTTGAAGTTCCTGGGCTTTGAGCAGACCCTGAAAAACTCCCTGACCGGTCTTCCTATGGGCGGCGGTAAAGGTGGTTCCAACTTCGATCCGAAGGGCAAATCCGACCGTGAGGTTATGGCATTCTGCCAGAGCTTTATGACTGAGCTGTACCGTCATATCGGCAAAGATACCGATGTTCCGGCTGGTGATATCGGCGTAGGCGCAAGAGAGGTTGGTTATCTGTTCGGACAGTACAAGAGAATTACCGGTCTGTATGAGGGTGTTCTGACCGGTAAAGGTCTCACCTTCGGCGGTTCCCTGGCAAGAACCCAGGCAACCGGTTATGGCCTGATCTACATCTTAAACGAGATGTTAAGCCACAATGGCAAAGAACTGGCTGGCAAGACCGTTCTGGTATCCGGTTCCGGTAACGTAGCAATCTATGCGGTAGAGAAAGCACAGCAGTACGGCGCAAAGGTTGTTGCCATGAGCGATTCCAACGGCTATGTATACGATCCGGACGGCATCAAGCTGGATGTTGTAAAAGAGATCAAGGAAGTTCGCCGTGGCAGAATCAAAGAGTACGTTGACGCTGTTCCGACCGCAAAATACACCGAGGGCAAAGGCATCTGGACCATTCCGTGTGACATTGCTCTTCCGTGCGCAACCCAGAACGAGCTGAACCTGGATGACGCAAAGGCCTTGATTGCAAATGGCTGCTTCGCAGTAGCTGAGGGCGCAAACATGCCGTCCACCAGAGAGGCAACCGATCTGTTCGTAGAGAAGAAGATCCTCTTCATGCCTGGCAAGGCTGCAAACGCAGGCGGCGTTGCAACTTCCGGTCTGGAGCAGAGCCAGAACAGCTTAAGACTGTCCTGGACCTTCGAGGAAGTAGACGCAAAACTGCATGACATCATGGTTAACATCTTCGCAAAAGCAGATGACGCTGCAAAACGTTACGGCGTAGAAGGCAACTATGTTGCAGGCGCAAACATCGCAGGCTTCGAGAAGGTTGTGGATGCTATGATCGCACAGGGAATTGTGTAAGATCTGAAGTGAGTTTTGCTAGAATCCGAGGAGGTACCACCGGCACCTCCTCAATATGCAAAGTCAGAAAAGAACGCCCACAGAGTGAGTAATCATTCTGTGGGCGTTCTTTTCTTTTAAGCTTAATCCTTGTAATCAAACTTTCCTTCATTCTTTTCTTCCAGTGCCTTAATAAGGTTGTAGGTAATCTCATTGTATGGGCACTCAATTCCGAGTTCTTTGCTCATGCGGACCAGGGCACCGGAGAACATGTCGATTTCGGTGCGGCGGTGGGCGTCGAGATCCTGGAGGGTGGAATAGCGCTGGGATGGCAGGCATTTCCCGGCTTTGAATTCTTCCTGAAGCGGGATTCCTTTGGCGTTGGCAACGAGAACAACTTCATGGCGCATCTGGCGCATGATGAAATTTACATAAGTACTGTCCTCGTAGGATTTTGCGCCGATGCCAAGGATGGCTTGCGGCAGGTTGCGGGCGATGTTCAGACCGAATTTGTCCCAGATATCCAGCAGGATATTATCGCTTAAGTGCAGGATGACCGGCGTATCAGCGAATACCTCCGCAATGGCAGCAAGCCGTGGATCTTGACTTGCCGGTTGGTTCGGGATGCCGACATAGATTCCGTTGTAACCTTTCGGAAGAGGGAAGTGGATGGAGTTGCCGATGCGCTGGGATGTGATGCGGATGAGGGAATGAATGACATGCTCCATGCCGATGCGCTGGCCGATGATTTCCTCACTGTCGATGCCATTTAACAGGCTGACCACAATGGTATGCTCACCGGTAATAGCTTCGATGTCCGGCAGGGCATCACAAAGCTGGGTGTATTTTAAGCAGATAAATAAAAGATCGACTCCGTGTGCTTCAGCCGGTGTCTTCACGTGGAGCGGATAGGATGTGTCATTGATATTCAGTCCATTTTTTGCGAGACGGTCTTTTCGTTCATCGTCTGCGATGACCCAGAGATTTTCCTTGTACTTATCGGAAAGTCCCATAACCAGATAGGAACCGACGGCGCCTGCGCCGAGAATGCCGATGGTGCGGATGTGCTGATTCATAATTGTGGACTCCTTCGTTCTTTTGTAGTGCTATTATTTCTATGATATTACCGGAAAAGTCTCCTGTCAACTTTTCAATTGAAAAGCAGAAACGTATCATGTATAATGTAACGAGTGCAAGGGAGCCAGAAGCGTGCATGCACGGTTCTGGCGAACGACGAGGCAATCGAGTGACGAAGTTACGAGTAAGCGTAACGTACCGGTGGAGAGGAGATTTGCTGCCGGTAATTCAGGAAATTAAGAAGGTGAGTACATGCATAAATTTCTGCGAAGTATCGGATTTAGCACATATAAGAGAAAGCGTGATATTGAAAAACTTCTGGCATCGCTGATCCCGTCCGCTAAATGGCGCCGAATTCAGCTTGACGAGGAAACCAATCTCTGTGAGCTGCGGGCAGAGGTGGCGCCGGGCATGGGTATCGTGATGATGGGGGAGATGGATGAGGAAGGCACGTTTCAGTGCGAGTATTATTATCCGTATCTGAATTCTCCGGATGTTTCTTCCACGACGGATTGTTCCATTCAGCGGCACACGGAAAAAGAGACTTACGCGGGCCTTCTCGATGAGTACCGGGTAGGAATTTCCCTGATTTTTTATCTGGAGAACTGTTTTGAGTACCGGGAGCGAAAAGCAAAGCGCGTGTCGCGGACAGCAGCGGCAGTCAATTTGACAGGCCTGGCCATTGAGGGAAAGATCCTGCTTCCTCTTCATAAAACCAGAAAGCAGATTGAGATGGCGAAAGTGGCGGCAAGAGACCGCAATAACCTGTTGGAGGCAGCCAAGAAGGGCGATGAGGATGCTATGGAGACTCTGACCATTGAGGATATTGATCTCTATTCCCAGGTCTCCAGAAGAGCCATGAAGGAGGATCTGTATTCCATCGTGGATTCCAGTTTTATGCCATGCGGCATCGAGTGTGACCAGTATTCCATTATCGGTGAGATCACCGGGATTGAGACCAAAGAGAACCGTGTGAGCGGTGAAGTGGTATATGACCTGGCTATCAGCTGCAGCGATATGCTGTTTCACGTAGGCATTGCCCAGAAGGATCTGATGGGTGAGCCCAAGGCAGGCCGTCGGTTCAAGGGCCAGATCTGGATGCAGGGAACCGCAAAATTTGCAGATGAATAGTTCTGGGAGGCTTTAGGCGCGGCTTGATGCGCGGCCAGCAGCTTTGAAAGGTAAAAATAATTCGCACTAAATTCGTAGAAATTAAGGCTATTT
>CAVIRL010000030.1:6068-21718 GCA_963645005.1 Prevotella sp. P5-108 | reverse complement strand
TCCGTGGGGAATGGCCGGATCAGAAAAAAGACAAGGTGGACGAATTTTATGAAGAAATATGATTATGTACTGGTTGGAAGCGGACTTTATGCTGGTGTCTGGGCCTATGAGGCGAAGAAGCGTGGAAAAACCTGTCTGGTTGTGGAAAAACGCGATCATATCGGCGGAAATGTGTATTGTGAGGATGTGGAGGACATTCATGTGCACCGTTACGGCGCCCATATCTTTCATACCAGCGACCGCCAGGTATGGGATTATGTGAACAAGCTGGCGGAGTTTAACCGCTACACCAACAGTCCGGTGGCAAACTATAAAGGTGAGATGTACAACATGCCCTTCAACATGAACACCTTCAGTAAGATGTGGGGCATCAGCACTCCGGCGGAGGCGAAGGCCATTATTGAGGAGCAGAAAAAGGCAGTGACCGGCGAACCGAAGAATCTGGAGGAGCAGGCCATCAGCCTGGTGGGAACCGATATCTACCAGAAGCTGGTAAAGGGCTACACCGAGAAGCAGTGGGGCCGTGACTGCAAGGAGCTTCCGGCGTTTATCATCCGCAGACTTCCGGTACGTTTTACTTATGACAACAACTATTTCAATGATCTGTACCAGGGTATTCCGATTGGAGGCTACAATGTCATCATCAATAAGCTGTTTGAGGGCTGTGACATTGAGACCGGCGTGGATTATCTGGAGAACAAAGAGCATTATGACGCACTTGGGGAGACGGTTGTATACACGGGAACCATCGATGCCTACTATCAATATCAGTTTGGCAAGCTGGAGTACCGGAGCCTGCGCTTTGAGTCTGAGGTGCTGGAGGAGGAGAACCATCAGGGGGTGGCAGTGGTAAACTACACCGACCGCGATACTCCGTATACCCGCGTGATCGAGCACAAGCATTTTGAGTTCGGCACCCAGCCGAAGACCGTCATTACCAGAGAGTATCCGGCAGACTGGAAAGAGGGTATGGAGGCATACTATCCGGTGAACAATGAGAAGAATCAGGCACTGTACCAGCAGTATGCGGCACTGGCAGAGAAGGAAGAACATGTGATCTTCGGCGGCCGTCTGGCAGAGTACAAGTATTACGATATGGATAAGGTGATTGCGTCTGCTTTAAAGCGCACGGCAGAGTGCATGGGCGAGCAGGAATGATGGCTGGTGGCGGGCAGAAAAGCCTGATGTGGTCAGAATGAGAAGGAGACAAGATAAATGGACCGGGAATGTATGAATGTGGTTTATGCCTCGAATGATGGATATGCCAGGCATTTGGGCGCTTCCCTGTATTCCCTGCTGGATAAGAACCGGGACTTTGCAGAGATTGCTGTTTATGTGCTGACCCTGGGGCTTTCGGCGGAAAATCGGGGAAAGCTTCAGGAGATTGCAGAGTATTTCAGCCGGAAACTGGTCTTTTTAAATCTGGATGATCTGCGGAAGCGCATTGGCTATGAGGTGGATACCGGCGGCTTTGATATCAGTATTATGCTGCGCCTCTTTATGGGGGATATGCTGCCAGAGTCTGTGGAGCGGGTGCTGTATCTGGACTGTGACACGGTGGTGCTGCAGTCGTTAAAGCATCTGTGGAAGGAAAAACTGGAAGGAAAAATCGCGGGAGCTGTCATGGAACCGACAATTTACCAGGCAGTGAAGGAATCCATTGATCTGGGAGATGAGGATCCCTACTACAATTCGGGAGTCCTTTTAGTGGACTTGAAGCAGTGGCGGGAGCAGGAGATTCAGAAGAAGCTTCTGGAGTTCTGGAAGAACAAGGGCGGAAAGCTGTTTGCCAGTGACCAGGATGTGATCAATGGCACGCTGAAGGGACAGATCCATACCCTGATGCCCCGATACAACTTCTTTACCAATTACCGATATTTCTCATACCGGGAGCTGGTGCATCAGGGGAAGACCTATAAGGCCGTGACACCGCGGGAGCTACAGATTGCAAAACAGCATCCGTTCATCATTCATTACATGGGAGATGAGCGGCCCTGGATCGCGGGAAATCTGAATCATTATCGCAGAGCATACGCGTTGTATCTGGCAAAGACCCCCTGGGCTGGGACCCCGAAGGAAGAAGGAAAACGGGCTTATATGCTGGCTTATCATATGCTGGATTACGTCACGGCAGTCTGTCCTCCGGTGCGCCGGATGGTGAGCCGGAAGCTGGGAATGAAGCTGGTGGAGAGCCGGAAGAAGGCGTGAGCGGCGGCAGCGAACGGACTCCGCAGGAGCTGCAGCTGGCAGCCTGAGCGGGGACAGCGAACGGACTCCGCAGGAGCTGCAGTTGGCAGCCTGAGCGGCGGCAGCGAACAGACTTCGCAGGAGCTGCAGCTGGCAGTGTGAGCAGGGACAAAGGAAAAGCTGGTTTTGGAATGAAAATGGAGGAAAATATAATGGTAACCGTCTTAATGGCAACGTATCAGGGAAAGCAGTATCTGGAGCAGCAGCTGGACTCGATCCTGGCTCAGACTGTGCCGGTAAAGATCCTGGTTTCAGATGATGATTCCGATGATGGAACCCGGGAAATGTTAGAGGATTATGCCAGATGGTATCCCACACAGGTAATTCTGCATCACAGAACAGAGCACTCCGGCGGCGCAGCCGGAAATTTTTTCTGGCTGATGCAGGAGGCCCTGAAGGATGGGAAAAACGAATATATTCTGTTCAGCGACCAGGATGATGTCTGGGAGAATAATAAAGTCAGCGTGATGCTGCACCGGATGAGGGTGCTGGAGAAGGGGCTGGGAAAGCAGTGCCCGGTTCTGTTATATTCCGATATGGAAGTGGTGGATGAAGACCTTTATGAGATCAGCCCAAGCTTTGCGGCATACACTCATCAGGATCCGGATCGCAGCAGCTTTGCGGAGCTTCTGGTGGAGAACCAGGTAACCGGCGGAGCGTCCATGATCAACCGGGCACTTTTAGAGCGCTGCGCGAAGGAGCCGGAGATTTGCTGCATGCATGACTGGTGGATCGCTCTGACGGCATCCTGCTTCGGTGTCATTGAGTTTATGCCGAGGGCGCTGTCCAAATACCGCCAGCATGGAGACAATGTGCTGGGGGCGAAGAATGCCGGCAGTTTTACAGAACTGAAAGCCCGCCTGGGCCGCGGCAAAGAAGTAGAGCAGAATTACCGCAGTATGTTAAATCAGGGCATTGCTTTCGGACGCCGGTTCTGGAAAGACATGGACAAGGCACAGCGCATGACCCTGCGCGCATTCCTGGCGCTGCCGTACCAGTCGGCAGCAGGGCGGCTGAAGAACATCCGCAGCAATCATTTTTATAAGAATTCCGCATTGCAGACGCTGGCCATGTGCGTGACGCTTCCGAAGGCGGAGAAGCTGCGGCAGCCGAAATGTGAGGAGGCTGCGGAGCAGAAAAACTGCGAGATGGAAACGGCAGAAGGAGCAGGGAAAACAGAACAGGAGCCAGAAATAATGGCAGCAGAACAGGGAAAAGAGGCAGCAGAGAGCGGAGCAGTGAAGAAAGCCGGTCAGGAGCAGGAAAACGTAGTAACAGAGAATGAAGCAGTAAAGAAAGCCGGTCAGGAGCAGGAAAACGCAGCAGCAGAGAACGAAGCAGTGCAAACCTCAGAACAGGAGCAGAAAGCATGAGTGCATGTCTGAGCTGTGTGATCCTGAATTACAACGATGCAGAAACTACAGAAAAACTGGTAAGGCAGATTGCAGGTTACGAGATACTGCACCAGATTATCGTGGTGGACAATGCCTCTACGGATGATTCTCTGGAGCAATTAAAAAAGCTGGAATCAGAAAAAATCCATGTGATCGTGGCTGACCACAACAGCGGATATGGCTCCGGCAACAACCTCGGCGTCCGCTATGCCGCGGAACAGGGCAAAGCCACTCACGTTCTGATCGCAAACCCGGATGTGGTATTTTCAGAGCAGTCACTAAAAGCTATGCTGTCGGTCTTTGCCCGTCACCCAGAAGTGGGAATTGTCACCACCCGGATCCATGACGCGCGTTTTCCGGACCTGAAAAACGGCTGGCCGCTGCGCAGCTTCATCCGGGAACTTTTCAGCATGGGCCCGGTGAGCCGCCGCTTGTTTGGACGGACTTTCGACTATCCGGATTCCTATTTCGCGGGCCGCAACGCAGTCTATGTGGGGGCCGTGCACGGTTCCATGCTGATGGTGGACACGGAAAAATTTCTGGAAGCCGGAGGCTATGACGAGGGCATCTTCCTCTACGAAGAAGAGCAGGTGTTAGGCCGCCGGATGCAGAATGCCGGTTACCGCAGCGTACTTCTGTTAAACCAGCACTACAACCATGAACATTCCACCTCCATCAGCAAATCCTTCTCCGATGCCATGAAACGCCAGCGGCTTCGGGAAGAGAGTACCCTTTACTACATGAAACATTATCTGCACATCAGCCCGCTTCAGGAGCAGATCGCAAAGCTGTGGTTTGCCGGAATCCGGTTGGAGATGCAAGCGGCGAAGCTTGTAGGAATGAAAATTTAACATGTCTTTTCGTGCAGAATGTGATATTTTCAATGTGTCTTTTCGTGAAAAAAAGGATTATTTAAACATGTCTTTTCGTGCATTCATGTGATAAACTGGAGATATCAGCGTATACTATACAAGAAGTTTTCATGTGTTGCTAAATGGAGGAAAGGGCAGATGCTGAAACGAAAAATTTATGATTCTCTTGTTGCCTGGAAAAACAAAAGCTGCGGGAAAACAGCGTTGTTGATTGATGGAGCACGGCGTGTGGGAAAAAGTTATATTGCAGAACAATTTGCAAAAAATGAATACAAAAGCTATATTATTGTTGATTTTGGTAATCTTCCCAAAGATGTTTTGACACTTTTTGAGAATGATACAACGGATTTTGATTTGTTTTTTGCCAAGCTCGCACTTTTTTATGAAAAACCGCTTCCCAAGAGACAATCTTTAATTATTTTTGATGAAGTACAGCAGTTTCCGCAGGCCAGACAGCTGATTAAATATCTTGTCGCGGATGGCCGCTATGATTATTTGGAAACGGGTTCCCTGATTCGCCTGAAGAAAAACGTAAAAGATATCATCATTCCATCAGAAGAGGAGCATATTGAAATGTTTCCGTTGGATTTTGAAGAATTTTTATGGGCGATGGGGGATGAGGTTACAACATCTTTTATTCGGCAGTGCTTTGAAAAGAAAATACCGTTAGGGCAGGGGATTCACCGAAAGGTTATGAATAGCTTTCGCCAGTATCTTCTCGTAGGCGGAATGCCACAATCAGTTCTGGCTTACATGAATGGGAAAGATTTTGAAGCTTCGGATACGGCAAAGCGCAATATTCTTAGGCTTTACCGGGATGATGTTGCTAAATTCGCAGATGGTTATGAGGATAAAGTATTTGCAGTATTTGATGGAATTCCGGGCCAGTTATCCAAGAAAGAAAAGAAGTATAAATTGTCATCACTGGACAAAAATGCGCGTTTCCGTTCGTTTGAAGATTCTTTTGTCTGGCTGAATGAAGCAATGATTGTCAATACCTGCTTTAACGCTACGGATCCGAATGTGGGACTTGCATTAAGCGCTGACCATGCAACACAAAAGTGTTATATGGCAGATACAGGACTTCTTATCACACAGACATTTATGGATGGCGCATATACAGATAATGAACTCTATAAGGCAATTTTGTTTGACAGGCTGGATATCAACGAAGGAATGATACTGGAGAATGCAGTGGCGCAGATGTTAAGAACGAATGGCCATAAACTTTATTTTTATTCCCGCTGTGATAAAGAAAACAGGGAAAATCATATGGAAATTGATTTTCTGATTACGGAAGGGAAGCGGATTGCGCCGATAGAAGTAAAATCTGGAAATTATCGTTCCCATGCTTCTCTGGATAAGTTCAGAACCAAGTTTGCTTCAAAAATAGGTAATGCATATATTTTGTATACGAAGGATGTAATGGAAAAAGATGGAATCCTTCATCTGCCTGTATATATGGCAATGTTTTTATAACAAAGTAAGGCGGAGCATGACTGATCATGTTCCGCCTTATTGTTAGGTTCACGAATTAGCCAAAGTATCTCTTTAACAGGCCTTCAAATGCCTTGCCGTGACGGGCCTCATCCTTTGCCATCTCATGAACGGTATCATGGATTGCGTCCAGGTTAGCTGCTTTTGCTCTCTTAGCCAGGTCGAATTTGCCCTCGGTTGCGCCGTGCTCTGCGGCAACTCTCATCTCCAGGTTCTTCTTGGTGGAGTCGGTTACAACCTCACCTAACAGCTCTGCGAACTTTGCAGCGTGCTCAGCCTCTTCGTAAGCTGCCTTCTCCCAGTAAAGACCGATCTCCGGATAGCCCTCTCTGTGGGCAACTCTTGCCATAGCCAGGTACATGCCAACCTCAGAGCACTCGCCCTCGAAGTTTGCTCTTAAATCTGCCAGAATGTCTTCGCTGACGCCCTGTGCAACGCCTACTACGTGCTCTGCAGCCCAGGTCATCTCGCCTGCCTGCTCTTTGAATTTGGAAGCCGGTGCCTTACATACCGGGCAGAACTCCGGTGCAGCTTCTCCCTCATAAACATAACCACATACTGTACAAACCCATTTCTTCATAACTTGTTCTCCTTTACATATGAATATTTGATATTGGTTTTGGTGTAACTGTTCAGTACCTTCACAGTCACGTTTTGGTAAAGATACCGGTACTGACCTGCCGGCACCTGCCCGTGATGCTCTGTGTGATACTTAATGGCTTTCCTTCTTTAAGCAGTCCGCACAGCGTCCGAAGAAGAAGATGGTGTGATCTTCCACCTGTCCGGCGGTGCAGGACTGGGCCTTCTGGTTGATGTCGGAAAGCGGCTCCATGGGAAGGTCGATGACGGCCCCGCAGCTTCTGCATACAAAGTGGTAATGCAGGCTGGTGTCTGCGTCAAAGTGGTCCTTTCCATCTCCGAAGGTGAGTTTCTGAACCTCTCCCAGTTCTACAAGAAGGTTTAAGTTCCGATAAACGGTACCGAGACTGATGTTCGGGAACTCCTCGCGGATGCTTGCGTATACGGCGTCTGCAGTCGGATGATCCTTGCGGCTCATGAGACTTGCTTTGATGGATGCCCGCTGACGGCTGTATTTTAATGTCTTCATAGCAGCTCCTTTTCACCAATAAGTAATAGTAATTATTACTATAATCGGATTATAGCAAATGCGGAGCAGAATGTCAATCCTTTTCTCCGCATTGCTGTAAAAAAATTAAATGGTTTCTTTGGCGGTTTGTATGAATTCTTTGGTAGCCTGCGACATATAATGGCCTTTGTGGTAACCGATAGCCAGTACGCCATGGGCCTTCGGATGATCCAGGGAATAGAAGTTCAGCGGGCCCTGTCCGTTTTTGAGTTCCTCCGTCTCGGTCTGGCCGGAGATGAACATGCGCGGGTAGAAGGTAATGCCCATGCCTTTCTCTGCCAGAGCCAGCACGGTCTGGATATTCTCGGTTTCCAGTACGATATTCGGCGTGATCTGCGCTTCTTCAAACATCTCGTCCGCAATGGTCCGGACGCGGTTTCCCTTGTTGATCAGAAGGAACGGGCAATTTGCCAGGAGTTTTAAGTCCGTGTGTTCGGAAAGCTGTTTTTTGATTTCCTTTAAACGTCCCGGGAAAGCATGTTCCAGCACGATGTCCGGAACGGCCAGCAGGATTTCCTCTTCACAGATCGGCACAGTCTCAACGTTTTCTACTTTAAATGGAAGCATATCGATGATCAGGTCGATGTTGCCGTGCAGCAGATCGTCAGCCAGTTCGGAGGAATTGCCCTCTACCAGCTTTAGGTCGATATTCGGAAAGCGGTCCTTAAAGACCGGCAGGATCTCCGGAAGGATGACGCGTCCGCGGGTGTGGGAGAGCCCCAGGGTAAGCTGGCCCACGGAGAAGTCCTTGATATCGGAAAGTTCACGGTAGGTCTCATCCCGCAGCTCCAGCATCTGTCTGGCTTTGGCCTTCAGAGCCTGACCGGCGTAGGTCAGAGTCAGGGGCGTGGTGCGGTTAAAGAGGATGACATCAAACTCTTTTTCCATATTGGAGATGTGATTGCTTAAGGACTGCTGGGAAATGAACAGCTTTTTGGCAGCTTTGGTGAAGTTCAGTTCCTCGGCGGCCACCAGAAAGTATTCCAGGTTTAAAAAGTTAATCATGTGCCTGTCCTCCCAGATAGAGTGGTTTGTTCAAGTACGGAATGTATTCCGCTGCTTTTTCAATAGAAGTATTGACTACAAGCTCCTCCGGAAAACCGATTTCCTCTAAGAGTGCCTGTGCCCGGGTGTGGTTGCCTACGTCGGCATCGCTGTGGGCATCACTGTCTATGATGATGGAGACCTTGTGTTTGCGGCAGAGTTCCAACATGGTGATGTAGTTTTCTCTTGCGTTTAAGCGGTGGCATTCCGGGTGCAGGGAACTGGAATTGACCTCCAGGAGTACGTGATGCTCTTTGGCGGCACAGACCAGGGTCTCGTAGTCGATGGGGAAGCGGCCATCATCCGGGTGTCCGATGATCTGGACCGCCGGATTCTTCATGACGCCCAGGTAGGCTGCAGTGTTCTGAGCCACGGTGCCGCTGCTGTAGCAGGGCTCATGGATGCTGGCAACTGCATAGTCCAGGCCGTTGAGATAGCGCGGCTCCAGGTCAATATGGCCCTCGTAGTCGATGATGTTCAGCTCACAGCCCAGCATCAGCTTTACGCCGAACTGTTCCCGCGGAACAACCTTGAAGTTGATGAAGTAAAACGGATGGGAGGCACCGGGGATGCGTGGGGCATGCTCCGTGATGCCAAGGAGCTTTACGCCCTTCCCGGATGCGGAGCGGATCATCTCCTGCATGGTATTGTAGGCGTGGCCGCTCATGATGGTATGGGTATGAAGATCTAAAATATCGTGGATCATAGTCATTTCTCCTGATAAAAATATCGTGTACAAATCATTAAAATTATAGCACGCTTTCAGATCAAAAACCAGAAAACTGTAGCAAATCTATAGCAAATCTGCAAGAAATATGGTAAAGTTATTAGTATTGAAGCGTTCCGTGCCGGAACGGGAAAAGGAGTAGACATCATGAGTGAAGTAAAAGAAACAATGGAAGATTTTGCCAGAGAGCTGGAAGCATCTTATAAGGAATATGACGCACGCCGCAATCATGCATACCAGGATCAGGAAGGTCCGGACGCAGAAAAGTGGGCAGAGCTTGCACAACAGATGGAAGATAAGACTGTATTAAAGGTCAAAGTAAAAGAGGCAGTCAAGGGCGGTCTGGTTGCCTATGTCGATGACATCCAGGGCTTTATCCCGGCATCCCAGGCGGCAGATCACTACATTGAGAAGCTGGAAGATATGGTTGGCCAGCATCTGGAGGTTGTTCCAATCACCGTAGACATGGAGAAAAAGAGACTGGTTCTCTCCGCAAGAGCTGTCCTTCAGGAGAAGATGGCTGCAGAGCGCGCAGAGAAGCTGGCATCTGTTGAGGTTGGCTCCGTTGTGAATGGTACCGTAGACAGCTTAAAGGATTACGGCGCATTCGTAAATCTGGAGAACGGCTTAAGCGGACTTTTACACGTATCCCAGATCAGCAATCAGCGCATCAAACATCCGGGCGTTGTATTAAAAGAAGGCCAGGATGTAACCGTAAAGATCATTGGCGTAAAAGACGGCAAGATCAGCCTCAGCATGAAAGCACTGACTGCTGACGGTGAGCCGGAGGAGCCGGTAGAGAAATTTGAGTACAAAGAGACCGGTGAGGCAACCACCGGACTGGGAGCACTGCTGAAGGGTCTGAAGTTCTAGGAATTTCATCCGGCTGCAGTGAAAGGAGGGGTAGCGGTTGGTATATATCCCCAATGCCTACAGTCAGCTGGATCAGTGGAATTCTGTGATGTTTCTGTATGAATCAGCACTGAAGGCAATCAACACAAAAATCGAGATCTTGAATGAAGAGTTCATCCACATGTATGGGCACACACCCATCGAACACATCAAATCCAGGGTAAAGACCCCGGACAGCATCGTCAAGAAAATGAAACGCAATGGCTATGAGGTTACCATCGAAAATATGGTGGAAAAGCTCAGTGACATTGCGGGAATCCGCATCATCTGTTCTTTTAACCAGGACATTTACCAGATCGCGGACATGATCGCGCGCCAGAAGGATGTTACGGTCCTCTATGTGAAGGACTACATCCGCAAGCCGAAGCCGAATGGCTACAAGAGTTATCACATGGTGGTGACCATTCCTATTTATCTGACAGAAGGTCCGGTGGAGACCAAGGTGGAGATCCAGATCCGCACCATTGCGCAGGATTTCTGGGCCAGCCTGGAACACAAGATCTATTACAAGTTTGAAGGAAGCGGTCCGGACTCCCTGCAGGCTGAACTGAAGGCATGCGCCGATATGGTGGATATGCTGGACGCAAAGATGTTTTCTTTGAATCAGTCAATCCTGGAGACCCGAAAGGCTCAGGAGGATGAAACGGAACCGAAAGAGTAACCTATGAAGATACTGACAAAAGATACCTGGCAGATCATACGGCAGAACTGGAAAAATATTCTTTTGTTCGAACTTCTATACCGTGGAATCACGACACCGGTCTATATGCGGCTTGTCAGCCGTGGGATCCGGCTTGCGCTGCGGGCAGCAGGCTACAGCTATCTGACACCGGCCAATATCGGGAATTTCCTGATACGGCCGGTGACACTGCTTACCTTTGCTGTGGTGGCGTTTGTCGGGATCCTGATCCTGTCACTGGAGACAGCCGGACTGATTACGGCATTTCAGGGGTCAGCCTATTATCAGAAGCTGACCCCTTTGCATATCCTCTGGGGCGGCCTTCAGAAAATGAAGGACGAGACGGTAAAGTGCAACTGGCAGCTGCCATTGTTTTTGACAGCCCAGTATCTGCTGATCCATCTACCCTTTATCATTAGGACGATCGTCCGTTATAAACCGGCAAATTTCATTTTTCAGGAATTGAAGAAACAGCCGGTAGCCGTGACGTTCTTGCTGATCCTGCTGATATTCGGGATTCTGGCAGCAATTCCGCGGTGCCTGACGGCCTATGGCTGTATGATCGAACAAAAGCATTTCCACAGCGGCGTGGTACGCAGCTGGCAGATGACCCGCAAGCGCAAATGGAGGATTACTTCCCTTACGGTGTTCTGGGAAATTTCCGTGATTGTGATCGCCGTGGCAGTCTATGCGGCTTCCGTGTGCATTGCGGCGGTCTGCGTAGTCCGTTTTTCCAGGCAGAACCTGGCAATGGCAGTGCTGTTGTCAGCAGCGGACCAGCTGGAGACCGGAATTATTTATCTGGCCTCGATCCTCGCTACTGTGGCGGTATTTGCTGCCCTTTCTGTGGCGTATTACCAGTACGGCAACCGCAGATTCCACGCAGAACGCTGGGACTTTGGCTATCCGGCGAAGGACAGTGTGAGCCGGAAAACGATGGCGGCTGTCTTAAGTATTGTGCTTTGCGTCGGGCTGTTTTATATCTATGATCTGGTCCGCAATGGTTCCGAGCTTTCCGAGGAGCTTCTGATCGAGACTGAGATCACGGCACACCGGGGCAGCTCGAAAACCGCACCGGAGAATACCATTCCGGCTATTGAGGCGGCCATAGAAGAGCTGGCTGACAGTACCGAGATTGATGTGCAGATGACCTCAGACGGCGTGATCGTGCTGGGGCATGATGCCAGCTTAAAGAGGACCGCCGGTGTGAACCGCTCCATCGCCTCCATGACCTATGAGGAGCTGGAAAAGCTGGATGTGGGTTCGTGGTTTTCAGAAGAATATGCGGGAACACGCATTCCTGCGCTCAATGAGGTGCTGGAGCTGTGCAGCCAGAGGATCGGCCTGAATATCGAGATCAAATATGTGGGAAAGAACAGCGAATTGCCGGAGAAGACGGCAGAGATGGTAAAGGAATACGGCATGGAGAATCAGTGCGTGATCACATCCACGAACCTGTCTTATCTAAAGCGGGTGAAGAAGGTGCTGCCGGAGGTCCGTACCGGGTATATTATATCCGCAGCTTACGGAAACTTTTATTCCAGCGAGGATGTGGATTTCATCAGCATCCGCTCCGGGTTTGTGACATCTGCGCTGATGCAGAATGCTCATGAACAGGGTAAAGCGGTCTATGCCTGGACGGTGAACACCAGGAGTGAACTGGAACGGCTGACTCTTCTGGGAGTAGATGGCATCATCACGGATCTGCCGGTTCTGGCCCGGGAGATCGTCTACCGGGAAGAGGCAGCGGAGTCGCTGTTTGAATATCTGAAGCTGGTGCTTCGGTAGAATGAAAAAGTTACAGGAGATACAATCATGCGAGTAGTATTGCAGAGAGTGACACAAGCCAGTGTCAAAGTGGACGGTGAGGTCATCGGAGCCATCGGCAACGGCTTTCTGATCCTGCTGGGCGTTTCGGATGAAGACAATGAGGCCGTGGCAGATAAAATGGCAGATAAGATCTGCAGGCTGCGGATCTTCGCAGATGAAAATGGAAAGACCAATCTGTCCCTGACGGATGTGGGAGGGGAACTGCTGGTGGTGAGCCAGTTTACCCTGTTCGCAGACTGCCACAAGGGCAACCGGCCAAGCTTTGTGAAGGCCGGCGCGCCGGATAAGGCAAACCAGCTTTACGAATATTTTGTGGAGCGCTGTAAACAGTACGTTCCGAAGGTGGAGCATGGAAGCTTTGGTGCGGACATGAAGGTAGAATTGTTAAATGACGGTCCGTTTACCCTGGTGCTGAATGCCGATGAGAACGGGATTGTTTCATGATACCGGGGGCAAAAGGTCAGAAGTCTGACGCAGACCTACTGAACAGTTACAAACATTATTTCATAAGAGGAGAATGAATTATGAGTGAGAGTGAGAAATCCGCAGGAAAGCTGCTGGAAGAACAGTTGACCTTCCGTTTCCCGCATATCGGGAAGGAGGCACCGCAGCAGGTGGAAGAGGCAGCCGCATTCTGCGAAGACTACAAGGCATTTTTAAATGAAGGAAAGACCGAGCGCGAGTGCGTTGAGGCAGCGGTAAAACGCCTGGAGGCAGCAGGCTACACGACGGTAGATTTCACGAAGCATTACCAGCCGGGTGACAAGGTGTATTTTGTTAACCGCAAAAAGGCCATCATCATGACTACCTTCGGACAGAAGCCAGTGAAGGAAGGGGTACGCATCAACGGTGCCCACATTGATTCCCCGCGTCTGGATCTGAAGCCGAATCCGGTTTACGAGAAGAATGATATGGCATATTTTAAGACCCACTATTACGGCGGCATCCGCAAGTACCAGTGGGGAACCATACCGCTTTCCATGCATGGCGTTGTTATTAAGAAAAACGGCGAGACCTTGAAGCTCTCCATCGGTGAGCAGGAGGGCGATCCGGTATTCTGTGTCAGCGACCTGCTTCCGCATCTGGCTGCAAAGCAGAATGAGAGAAAGCTGAGCGAGGGCTTAAAGGGTGAGGAACTGAATGTCATCATTGGCTCGGTTCCGTTTGTGGATGAAAGCGTAAAAGAGCCGGTGAAGCTGATGGCATTAAAGCTTTTAAATGAAAAATACGGCATCACCGAGGCCGACTTCTTCCGTGCGGAGATCGAGATGGTTCCGGCCCATAAGGCAGTGGATGTGGGACTGGACCGCAGCATGATCGGCGCTTACGGACAGGATGACCGCATCTGTGCGTATACTGCCATGATGGCGGAGCTGCAGGCAAAGACTCCGGAGTACACTACAGTAACGGCGCTGGTAGACAAGGAAGAGATCGGTTCTGAGGGCAACACCGGCATGAACTCTGATTTCTTAAAGCATTATCTGGAGCGTCTGGCCCAGATGCAGGGGGCAGATGTGAAGGACCTGTTTGAGCATGCCTTGTGCCTGTCTTCCGACGTAAACGCAGCTTACGATCCAACCTTTGGCGATGTATTTGAGGCAAACAATTCCTGCTACATTAACAAGGGCTGTGTTCTGACCAAGTATACCGGTGCCCGGGGCAAATCCGCTTCCAACGATGCCAGCGCAGAGACCATGGCGAAAATTATCGGCATCATGGAAGAAAACGGCGTATACTGGCAGGCCGGCGAGCTTGGCGCGGTAGACCAGGGCGGCGGCGGAACCATTGCCAAATACGTGGCTCATATGAACATCGATGTGGTGGATCTGGGTGTGCCGATTCTTTCCATGCATGCGCCGTTTGAGCTGTCCTCCAAGCTGGATGTGTACAATACATACAAAGCCTTCTGTGCTTTTTTCAAATAATGGAACGATCCGGAAAAATTTATGAAATTATGAGGAAATGCTTTTTTTAACCTTCGCAATATGCTATAACTGTAGGAAATATATTTTTCAGAAAGACAAAATGAGGAAGACATTATGAAAAAACATGTGAGACTGACTCTTTGCTGTGCAGCAGCAGTGATGCTGGCTGCAGGCTGCGGAAAGAAGTCTGATACGACCGAGACAACCACCACGGCTGCCGAGACGACCGCGGTGGAGATCACCGATAAGGGCGAGGTGACAAAGCTTGGTCAGTACAAGGGCATCGAGGTCACGAAGGCGGATACCACAGTGACAGATGCGGAGCTCGACCAGCGGATCGCGAGCATTCTGCAGGCCAATCCGGAGATCACAGAGATCACAGACCGTCCGGCGCAGGAGGGAGACACCGTCAATATCGATTATGTCGGCATGAAGGATGGTGTGGCCTTTGACGGCGGAACGGCAGAGGGCTATGATCTGGAGCTTGGATCCGACTCGTTTATTGACGGATTTGAAGACGGACTTATCGGAGCAAATACAGGCGACGAGCGCAGCCTGAACCTGACCTTCCCGGAAGATTACGGCAATGCCGATCTGGCAGGCCAGGCCGTTGTGTTTGACGTAACCGTAAACAAGATCGAAGAAAAGAAAAACGCAGTCCTGGATGATGCATTCGTACAGCGTGTTTCTGATTTCTCCACGGTAGATGAGTTCAAGGCAGACACCATGGCAACGCTTCAGGCTGAGAAGGAGCAGAGTGCGGCGCAGCAGGTTGAGGATGACGCATTTACGGCGGCTGTGAACAATTCTGAGTACAGCTTAAATGAAGCTGCTGTTGAGCAGCAGTACAACAATCAGCTCACCTATTATGAGAATGTGTTCTCCGCCTATGGCCTCACCATAGAAAGCTATGCAGAGAAGAATGGACAGACTGAGGACGAATTCAAGCAAACTCTTCATACCGCAGCAGAAAATAACATCAAGCAGCAGCTTCTGATCGCGGCAGTAGCGGAAAAAGAGGGAATTACCGTGGATGACGCAGACCGCGAAAGCCTTGCGGAGGATTACGGAACAGACGTAAAAACACTGCAGGATACCTACGGTGCGGATATGGTAGACCAGACTGCCCTGATCTACAAGGTAGTGGAGTTCATCGGCAGCAATGCCGTTGTAAAATAGTTTGCGGCACGCGTGAACAACATAAAATAAACACAGGATCCAAATAAAATACCAGAAGAAATAAGGGGGATATCCAGATGCAGCTCTTAAAAGAAAGAATCCGCAAGGATGGCAAGATCAAAGCAGGAAACGTATTAAAGGTAGACAGTTTTTTGAATCACCAGATGGACACCGACCTTTTCGTGGAGATCGGCAAG
>CAVIRL010000030.1:0-6058 GCA_963645005.1 Prevotella sp. P5-108 | reverse complement strand
ACGCAGATTTGCGGACTGTGAGATCAATAAGATCCTTACGATTGAGGCATCCGGGATCGGCATTGCCTGCGTGGTAGCCCAGCAGTTCCATGTGCCGGTCGTATTCGCAAAGAAAAACCAGACTAAGAACATTGCGGGAGATGTTTATACCAGCAAGGTAGAGTCCTATACCCATGGACGCGTTTATGACATCATCGTTTCCAAAGAGTTCCTTGGAAAGGGCGATAAAGTCCTTCTGATTGATGACTTCCTGGCTAACGGAAAGGCCCTGGAGGGACTGGCAGCAGTGGTTGAGGCCTCCGGTGCGGAGCTCGTAGGCGCAGGCATCGTGATCGAGAAGGGATTCCAGGTAGGCGGAGAGATCATCCGCTCCAAGGGAATCCGTCTGGAGTCTCTGGCTATCGTGGACAGCATGGATGAGAAGACTGGCACCATTGTCTTCCGCGGAGACGAGGCGTGAGTAAGAGAAAAGCATTATTCTTTGATATCGACGGCACCCTGCTCAGCGAGGTGACAAAAACTGTTCCGGAGAGCGCGAAGCGGGCACTTGCTCAGGCGCGTTCCCTGGGGCATCTGGTGTTCCTGAATACCGGACGGTCTTACGGAGAGACCGGTCAGGTCCGCCACATCGCGAAGGTGGACGGCTGGCTCTGCGGCTGCGGCACCTATGTGGAAGCCGAGGGAAAGACCCTGTTGAACCGGCTGATGCCGACAGAGCAGGTGCAGCGGATCGCCCGGCTTGCGGTAGACACCGATGCGGACATTTTTCTGGAAGGACCGGGTGTATGTTATTACTGCAGCCAGTCCGGACGCATGCCCTTTGGCCAGCAGCTTCGGAAGAATTTCGGAAATACCATTGAATGGCTGGAGCCGGAAGCGGTACACGGCGAGGTCAACAAGTTCTGCCTTCTGACAGATGAACAGAGTGACCGCACCGGACTGTTCCGGAATCTGGATCTGGACATTGCGGTGATCGACCGGGGGGATGGCTTCTATGAGTGCGTCCCGGAGGGCTTCACCAAGGCAACAGCCATTGATGTGGTGCTGGAAGCTTATGGCCTGACTTTGGAGGATGCCTATGTCTTCGGAGACAGCACCAACGATATTGCCATGTTTGAGCATGTGCCCAATGCGGTGCTGATGGGCAGGCACAGTCCGGAGCTGGAACCCTATGCCAGCTTTCTGACGAAAACCGTGGAACAGGACGGCATCTGGTATGCCATGGAGAAACTTGGATTATTAAGTGAGGAAGTATAAATGAATAACAACACATTGCGGATCGGAACAAGAAAAAGCCGGTTGGCAATGGTTCAGACGGAAATTGTGCGGGAAGAAATTCTTGCACATTTTCCATTTTTAGAGATCGAAATTGTGCCCATGAGCACAAAGGGCGATAAGATCCTGGACCGTTCCCTGACCAGCTTCGGAGGAAAAGGCGTATTCACCAGAGAACTGGAGGAGGCACTTTTAAAAGGCGAGATCGATCTGGCTGTTCACAGCGCCAAGGATATGCCGATGGAATTTCCGAAGGGGCTGGCGCTGGGCGCGGTATTGTCCCGGGAGGATGCGGCAGATGTTCTGGTGACGACGGATGGAACGCCGGTGAAGGAGATGGCTCCGGGAAGTGTCATCGGAACCAGCTCCCTGCGCCGTCAGATCCAGATCCGGCAGATGAATCCCCAGGTGAAGGTGAAGCTGCTCCGGGGCAATGTGCAGACCCGGATCGAAAAGTTGAAGAGCGGGCAGTATGACGGGATCCTGCTGGCCGCAGCCGGATTGAAGCGGCTGGGGATCTGCGGAGAAAAGCTGGCGGGCAAATCCCGTTTTTCTGCTGTCTCCGGGCTGACGAGGGCTGGTGCTTCATGTGCTGCAGGACAGCAGCCGGAGTCTGGCAGCTCTCTGTACTTTGAGCAGCTTCCGATGGAGCAGTTTGTTCCGGCGGCCGGGCAGGGAATTCTGGCTGTGGAGATCCGCCGGGGTGAACTGGCAGAGATCATGAAAGCAATCCATTCTGTGGAGACGGAAGCAGAACTGACGGCAGAGAGGGAATTTCTGACCATTCTGGGCGGAGGCTGCAATGCGCCCTGCGGGGCACATTGCAGGCTGGATAAAGATGAAAACAGGCTTTCCATGCAGGTGATGTATGCAAGGGATGGCGTGCATCCGGAGTACCGGAGCAGTGAGATAAAGCCAGAGAAGCTTCCAGAGATTTGTACGGAGGAACGGCAAAACAATGATGTGCCGGAAGAAAAACGGAAAGGGCCGGAAATGTTTGTGACCGGTACAGGAGCAGTTTGCGAAGACAATGCGGAATCTGTGCGAAGCATGCTGCTTACAGCCGCAAAACGGCTTGCCCGCAACCTGGCAGTTCTGGTGCGCTGCAAGCCGGTCTATCTGGTGGGCGCAGGGCCGGGAGATGCAAGACTCTTTACGGAAAAGGGACTGGACTGTGTGCGGAAAGCAGATGTGATCGTCTACGACAACCTGATCTCCGGCTCGATTCTGAATGAGGCCCGGCTGGATGCAGAGCTGATCTACGCAGGTAAACGTTCCGGAAGCCATCATATGAAGCAGGAGAAAATCTCTGCCCTGCTGGTGGAGAAAGCGCTGGAGGGTCATCTGGTGGTGCGCTTAAAGGGCGGAGACCCGTTTGTTTTCGGGCGTGGCGGCGAGGAAGCGCTGGAGTTATCCAAAATGGATATTCCCTTTGAGATCGTGCCGGGAGTTTCTTCCTCCTACAGTGTTCCGGCTTACGCAGGAATTCCGGTGACCCACCGGGGGCTGGCCTCCTCCTTCCACGTGATCACCGGTCATGAGGATGGCAATAAGACGAGTTCTGCGCTGGATTACCAGACCCTTGCAAAGGAAGAGGGAACACTGATCTTTCTGATGGGACTGAAAAATCTGGACAAGATTGCCGCAAGGCTCATTGCAAACGGAAAAGACCCGAAGACTCCGGCAGCCGTACTGGAGCGGGGAACCACCGCAGCCCAGAAAAGCGTGAAGGCAGATCTGGAGCATATCGCGGAGGCAGCAGAGAAAGCAGGACTGAAAACTCCGGCCATCTCTGTTGTTGGTCCGGTGGTAGACTTAAAGGATACTCTGTCCTGGTTTGGCCGGGGCGTGCTGGCCGGAAAACGGGTGCTGGCAACGGGAACCAGAGCCTTTGTACAGGAGATGGAGGAGGCATTCCATCCGCTGGGAGCAGAGCTGGTGGCTCTAAGCCTGATTGAAGTACGCCCGCTTTTGAATGAGCGGATCGCGGAGGCGCTAAAACAGCTTGGCAGCTACCGGTGGATCGTGTTTACCAGCGGAAACGGCGTGGAGCTGTTCTTTGCTTTGCTCCGGGAGCAGGGAATTGATCTGCGGAAGCTGATGCAGGTGAAGTTTGCCGTGATCGGGCAAAAGACGGCAGATGCACTGCTGCAGCATGGTTTCCAGAGTGATTTCGTGCCGGAACAGTTTTCCGGGGCAGATCTGGCAGCAGAGTGGATCCCGACCTTAAAACCAGGTGAAAAGGTGGCGTTATTCCGGGCAGAAAATGGTTCTGCGGTACTGCCAAAGGCGCTGGAAGAGGCCGGGATCAAATACGATGACATTGGAATGTATGAGACCTGGATTGATCTGAGACGCCGGGAAGAGTTAAACCGTGTGATTCAGGAAGTGGACTATGTAACGGTAGCCAGCAGCTCTGCGGCCCGGGCTCTGGCAGCCATGCTGGAGCCGGAGCAGCGGGAGAAGCTGACTGCGAAATGTATTTCCATAGGTCCGTCTACCACAAAGACCATGGAGAAGCTTGGCCTGCCGGTCTACGCAGACGCCGTGGAGTACACGGCAGAAGGCATTGCAGCAGTGATCCAGGCAGATGTGGAGGAAATGCTTTGAACTTTCCCTTATTTATAGATCTGAAGGATAAAAAGGTGCTGATCGTGGGTGCCGGAGCCATTGCAGCCCGGCGCGCCACGGTGCTGGTGACGTTTGGAGCGAAGGTAACGGTGGTGGCGCCGGAGACAGGAAGCGGAGTGCAGGAGCTTGCAGATACAGGCCGCCTGGTCTGGAAGCAGCATACATTTGGAGCACAGGATCTGGAAACGTTGACCCAGTCCTTTCTCGTCATCGCAGCCACCAGTGATCTGGCAGTGAACGACGATATTGTGCAACTCTGCCATGAGCGCCACATCCCGGTCAACCACGCCGGAGACCAGAACCAGTGCGATTTCCAGTTTCCCGCCATTGTGCGGAAGGATCCGGTGGTGATCGGTGTAAATGCGAATGGAAAGGACCACGGGCTGGTCAAGCGCGTGGCGGCAGGGCTGCGGGAATGGCTGGAGGGTGTGTTGTGATCAAAACGTAACTGTTCAGTAGGTCAGCGCAGACCTACTGAACAGTTACAATATATTAATAACACCCCAATAATCCTCAGTGTCAGGCTCCCCCTCGGGGGATTACCTTTTTTTCTTCTCTTCATACTGCCGCAGCAGTTCCAGTGCCTCCTTCGACATCGGATACAGCACAGCGATATTAAACAGGGTCATAAGTCCGATGCCAACATCGCCCAGATCCCACACGACGGTGTACTGCTGAAGTCCTCCGATAAACAGCATGATGAGGGCCAGCACCTTGTAGGCGGTCTGGCAGCACCAGCGGTTTCCGAAAAGGTACGCCACGTTGGAGCGGGCGTAGAACAGGATGCCGATGAAGGTGGAGAAGCTGAACAGGGCCAGGGTTATGGCAATGAAGATAACACCGGCGTATCCCAGATGATACTGCATGGCAGTCTGTAAGAGATTCATGCCGGTGAGGCCGCTTATGAGTTCCTCCGGGGCCAGCAGCATGATCATGGCGGTGCAGCTGCAGATCACGATGGTGTCGATAAGAACCCCCAGCGCCTGGGTCAGTCCGGTACGGACCGAATCGCTGCCCTGGGCTGCAGCAGCCGCGCAGGGTGCAGAGCCGGAACCTGCTTCATTGGAAAACAGGCCGCGTTTCACGCCGTTTAAGAGCACCGCGCCAAATCCGCCGGATACAGCCTGACGCAGCCCGAAGGCTTCCGCAAAGATACGGCCGAATACCGCCGGAACCTTTGGCAGGTTCATCAGGATGATAAATACGGTAAGCAGGAAAAAGCCAACAGCCATAACCGGGACAACAATATCCAGAACCTTTACCGTTGCATTTTTCCGGAGCACAATGACGGCAGACACAAGGACCAGAACCACCGTGGTGACGATGGGCGGGATCTGGAACGCATTCGCAAAGGCTGAGCTTACAGAATTGCTGATAACCTGGCTGATGCCGCACCAGCAGATGAGGCCGGAGATAGCAAACAGGGAAGCAATGACGGAACGCTTTACGGTTCGGCCTGTTTTTACTTCTACAAAGTGGTGAATATAGTAAGCCGGGCCGCCGTGGTATCCGCCGTAGAGTGGATCCGGTTCTTTGTATTTCTGGGCGAGAACAGCCTCTACAAAGGCGGTGGAAGCGCCTAAAAGGGCTGTGAGCCACATCCAGAAAATGGCACCGGCACCGCCCAGGGAAATGGCAGCCACAACGCCCACCAGATTTCCCATGCCCACGCGGGTGGCCGTGGAAATGATGAGGGTCTGGAGCGGAGACAGGCTGTCGGGGGTCTCTTTTTTCTCCGTCAGGGCTTTCATCATGTCGGAGAACAGACGCACCGGAAGAAGGCGGGTGCGGATGGTGAAATAAACTCCGGCGGGGATGAGCAGCAGAAGCATCAGGGAGATGCCTACAGAGCTTCCCATAACCGGAATGGTAAACAGATCGCCCCACAAGAAGGCGTAAACAGTTTCGATAAGCTTTATGATCAAGATGGTTTGTCCTTTCTGATGTACTGGCCGCAAAAAGCAGCATATTTTACCATTATATAGTCCAAAGAAGTGTTTGTAAATGGAAAGTGGAAAGCTTACCTTTTGGTTGCCTTTTGGCGTGTCGCACCTTATAATAATGGTTCGGGTGTCAAAACACCCGAACTTTTGGTTACCCGAATTGTTCCGTGCTTCGCACTCCCACAATTCTACTTCAATTCGGATTCTCG
>CAVIRL010000029.1:0-21832 GCA_963645005.1 Prevotella sp. P5-108 | reverse complement strand
CCACGACCTCCGCCGTGACAGGGCGGCGCTCTAACCAGCTGAGCCACCAGGCCATCTTATAAATTGTGTGTATTGCTTATGCAATAACAACATTATATAGGATGGTCCTCTATCTGTCAAGCGGATTTTTACTCTTTTTAACCCTCTATTTTTCCTATCCGATTACGCCAGATTTGTATATCCCATCAGATACTTATCCACTTCTTTTGCCACATCGCGGCCTTCATGAATGGCCCATACCACCAGGGACTGGCCTCGGTGCATATCACCTGCGGTGAAGACTTTCTCTACGCTGGTGGCGTATTTTCCGGCTTCGGTAGCTACATTGGTGCGTGCATTTAACTCTACGCCAAAGGCATCTGCCACATAAGACTGCGCTCCCAAAAATCCTGCTGCGATCAGCACCAGGTCTGCCGGAACCTCCTTCTCAGAACCCTCCACCGGCACCATGGACATGCGTCCGGTCTCCGGATTCTTCTCGGCCTTCAGGCTGACGAGAATGGCCTTTACCAGCTTGCCGCTCTCATCCTTCACAAACTCCTTCACAGTGGTCTGGTAGATGCGCGGGTCATGGCCGAACACGGCAATGGCCTCTTCCTGGCCGTAGTCGGTCTTTAAGATGCGGGGCCACTCCGGCCAGCTGTTATTCTCTGCTCGCTTCTCCGGCAGCTTCGGCATCATCTCCAGCTGGGTCACAGAGGCGCAGCCGTGGCGGATCGCAGTGCCGACACAGTCGTTTCCGGTGTCGCCGCCGCCGATGACGATCACATGCTTATCCTTTGCGGAAATGTAATTGCCATCCTCCAGATTGGAGTTTAACAGGCTCTTCGTGGTGGATTTTAAGAAATCAACCGCGAAGTAAATTCCCTCTGCATCCCGGCCCGGTACATTGATGTCCCGTGGGTTCGATGCACCGCAGGTCAGAACCACGCTGTCAAATTCCTTTAACATTTTCGCAGCCTTGTAGTTTTTTCCAACATTGGCGCCGGTCACGAAGGTTACGCCCTCTTCTTTCATCACATTGATCTTCCGGTCAATGATGTGCTTTTCCAGCTTCATATTCGGAATGCCATACATCAGAAGTCCGCCCACGCGGTCCTCCCGCTCAAACACGGTAACATTGTGTCCGCGCTTGTTCAACTGATCTGCCGCAGCCAGGCCGGAAGGGCCGGAACCAATGACTGCGATCTTTTTATCGGTGCGCAGCTTCGGCGGTCTTGGGCCTGCGTCTCCGGTCTCATACGCTTTCTCAATAATGGCATGCTCGTTTTCCTTGATGCTGACCGGATCTCCGTTCAGGCCGCAGGTGCAGGCCGCCTCGCAGGGAGCCGGACACACACGGCTGGTAAACTCCGGGAAGCTGTTGGTCTTTTTCAGACGGTTGTACGCCTGACCCCAGTTTCCGGTGTATACCAGGTCATTCCACTCCGGAACCAGGTTGTGGAGCGGGCAGCCGGATACCATGCCGTTCATCATCATGCCGGACTGGCAGAAGGGGACGCCGCACTCCATGCAGCGTGCGCCCTGTTTTCTCTGCTGCTCCTCCGTCAAAGGAGTGTGGAACTCATTGTAGTTTTTAATGCGCTCCAGTGGTGCAGCCGCCTTGCCGTTTACTCTGTCATATTCCAAAAATCCTGTTGGCTTTCCCATCTTCTCTCCTCCTTACTTTCTCTGATTTGCGTAGAATGCCTCGATCTGCGCCTGCTCACTGCTTAAGCCCTTCTCTTCCATCTGCACAATGGTATTCATCATGCGGCGGTAGTCATGAGGCATTACCTTCTTGAATTTCGGCAGGTACTCGCCAAAGTGATCCAGAATCTCTTTTCCTCTTGCGGAGTTGGTGTAGGCCACATGCTCCTGGATCATCTCTTTTAATTCCTGGACATCGTATTTGTTGGTTACTTCTTCCAGGGAAACCAGTTCCTTGTTCAGGCGTTTGTAGAAATCACGCTTCTCATCCAGCACGTAAGCGATACCGCCGCTCATGCCGGCCGCAAAGTTCTTTCCGGTGGTGCCCAGGACCACAACGCGTCCGCCGGTCATGTACTCACATCCGTGATCACCCACGCCCTCGACAACAGCGGTTGCACCGGAGTTGCGGACACAGAAACGCTCACCGGCCACGCCGTTGATGTAAGCCTTGCCGCTGGTAGCGCCGTAAAGGGCAACGTTACCGATGACAATGTTTTCTTCTGCCTTAAAGTTTACAGCCTTCGGCGGATATACGATCAGCTTGCCGCCGGATAAGCCTTTTCCGAAGTAGTCGTTGCTGTCGCCCACCAGCTCCAGGGTCAGTCCCTTCGGGATGAAAGCACCGAAGCTCTGTCCGCCGCTGCCGTTGCACTGGATGGTGAAGGTATCCTCCGGCAGGCCGTCCGGATACTGTCTGGTGATCTCGGAACCGAAGATGGTTCCCAGGGTACGGTCTACGTTGGAGACATCTACCTGCAGGCTCTTCCTCTGACCCTTGTTCAGGGCAGTTTTTAACTGCTTTAAGAATACCTGCTCGTCGATGGTCTGATCCAGCTTGAAGTCATACTCCAGCTTGTCGTGGTATCCGCGGAAATGCATGCCCTCATACGGATTTCCAAGGATATTGCTTAAATCTACCTTATTCGCGCGCTCGGACGGAATGTGGTCCTTCTTCTTTAATAAATCGGTGCGGCCAACCAGCTCATCCACAGTGCGGACACCCAGCTTTGCCATATATTCGCGCAGCTCCTGTGCTACAAAATGCATGAAGTTTACTACGTATTCCGGTTTGCCCTTGAAGCGTTTTCTCAGCTCCGGGTTCTGGGTTGCAATACCCACCGGGCAGGTATCCAGGTTGCAGACACGCATCATGACGCAGCCCATGGTTACCAGCGGAGCAGTTGCGAAACCGAATTCCTCGGCACCCAGGATGCAGGCGATAGCCACATCACGGCCGGTCATCAGCTTGCCGTCGGTCTCCAGGATGACTTTGTCACGCAGACCGTTCATGATCAGAGTCTGATGCGCCTCAGCCACACCAAGCTCCCACGGAAGTCCTGCGTTGTAGATGGAGTTTCGCGGAGCCGCGCCGGTTCCACCGTCAAAGCCGGATACCAGGATCACCTGGGCACCTGCCTTTGCAACACCGGCTGCTACGGTTCCCACACCAGCCTCAGATACCAGCTTGACAGAGATTCTTGCTCTGGTGTTGGAGTTCTTTAAGTCGTAAATTAACTGTGCCAGATCCTCGATGGAATAGATGTCGTGGTGCGGCGGCGGGGAAATCAGGCCGACACCGGTTGTGGAATGACGGGTCTTAGCCACCCACGGATATACTTTTCCGCCCGGAAGCTGTCCGCCCTCGCCAGGCTTTGCTCCCTGGGCCATCTTGATCTGGATTTCCTGGGCACTTACCAGGTAACGGGAGGTAACGCCGAAACGTCCGGATGCCACCTGCTTGATGGCTGAGCAGCGATTGTTGTTCTTCGAACCCGGAACCAGGCGATCCAGGCTCTCACCGCCCTCACCGGTGTTGGACTTGCCGCCCAGCCGGTTCATGGCAATCGCCAGGGTCTCATGAGCCTCCTGGGAAATGGAGCCGTAAGACATCGCACCGGTCTTAAACCGTTTTACGATGGAATCCACGCTCTCAACCTCATCGATCGGGATTCCGCCGTTTTCGTCATAGTTAAAGTCAATGAGGCTTCGCAGATTGACGGTCTGCTCCTCCTCATTCAGCACATGGCTGTACTCCTTGAAAATCTCATAGTTTCCAGTCCATGCAGCCTGCTGAAGCAGATGGATGGTGCGTGGATTGTAAAGGTGCTCTTCCTGTCCGGAGCGCTCCTTGTGGCTTCCCACACTCTCCAGAGTCAGGTCAACATCCAGCCCCAGCGGGTCAAATGCGGTGGAATGCAGCACATCCACATCATTGGCGATGTCTTCCAGGGTAATGCCGCCCACACGGCTGACCGTGTTGGTAAAGTACTTATCGATAACCTCTTTGGAGATACCGATGGCCTCAAAGATCTGGGCGCCCTGGTAGGACTGGATCGTGGAAATTCCCATCTTGGATGCGATCTTGACAATGCCGTGAAGAACCGCAGAATTGTAATCGTTGACCGCAGCGTAATAATCTTTATCCAGCATTCCGGACTCAATCAGGTAGTGCACCGACTCCTGTGCCAGATATGGGTTGATGGCACTGGCTCCATAACCAAGCAGAGTTGCAAAATGATGCACCTCCCGCGGCTCTCCGCTCTCCAGGATCACGGCCATGGAAGTGCGTTTCTTTGTCTTGACCAGATGCTGCTGCAGGGCAGAAACTGCTAAGAGAGACGGGATCGGCACATGATTCTCATCAATATCACGATCGGAAAGAATGATGATATTCACCCCGTCGTGATGGGCACGGTCTACCTCCAGAAACAGACGTTCGATGGCCTTTGCCAGGGAGGTATTCTTGTAATAGGTGATCGGGATTACTTCTACCTTGAATCCCGGTTTCTTCATATATTTAATCTTTAACAGATCGGTACAGGTCAGGATTGGATTATCTACCTTTAAGATGTGGCAGTTCTCCGGGGTCTCCTCCAGCACATTGCCCTCCTCACCAACATAGACGGTGGTGGAGGTTACGATTTCCTCACGGATGGCGTCGATCGGCGGGTTGGTTACCTGGGCAAAGAGCTGCTTGAAATAATTGAACAGCGGCTGATGTTTCTTGGACAGCACGGCCAGCGGGCTGTCTGCTCCCATGGCGGATACAGCTTCTGCACCATTTAATGCCATCGGCAGGATCATAGTCTTGTACTGCTCGTAGGTGTAACCGTAGGTCTTCTGCAGTTGTGCGCGCTGAGTCCTGGTCAGCTCCGGCACGCCCTTGTTGGGGATTGGCAGGTCCTTTAATTCCACCATCTGCGCATCCAGCCACTCGCCGTAGGGCTGACGAGATGCATAGCGGAGTTTCAGTTCCTCATCTCCTACCAGTTCTCCCTTTACGGTATCGATCAGAAGCATCTTGCCCGGTCTTAGGCGCTCTTTCTTAACGACATGGGACTGATCGATGTCGATCGCGCCAACCTCGGAAGCCAGGATCACCTGGTCATCGTCGGTAATGTAGTAACGGGACGGACGCAGGCCGTTTCGGTCAAGAACCGCACCCATCACATCACCATCACTGAATACAATGGAGGCCGGGCCATCCCACGGCTCCATCATGGTTGCATAATAGCGGTAGAAATCCTTGACCTCCTGCGGCATAAAACGGTCATGCTGCCACGGTGCCGGGATCATGATCATAACCGCCATCGGAAGCTCCATTCCGCTCATGACCATGAACTCCAGAGCGTTGTCTAACATTGCGGAGTCAGAACCTTCCTGGCTGATGATCGGGAGAACCTTGTACATGTCGGACTTGAAGAACCTGGTCTCCATGTTCTCCTCCCGGGCCATCATCTTGTCTACGTTGCCGCGGATGGTGTTGATCTCACCGTTGTGGACGATGATGCGGTTCGGATGGGCACGCATCCAGCTCGGGTTTGTATTGGTGCTGAAACGGGAATGCACCGTTGCAATGGCGGACTCGTAATCCGGATCCTGCAGATCCTCAAAGAACTGCCGCAGCTGCTTTACCAGGAACATACCCTTGTATACAATGGTACGGCTGCTCATGGATACCACATAGGTATCGTCGTTGCTCTGCTCGAATACACGGCGGGCAACATAGAGACGGCGGTCAAACTCCAGTCCCTTCTCTACCTCTGCCGGCTTTCCGATAAAGCCCTGCATGATGTACGGCATCTTCTCTACCGCCTTGTCACCGATCTGCTCCGGGTGGGTCGGAAGAGTTCTCCAGCCGAGGAACTTCAGTCCCTCCTTCTTGACAATTACTTCCAGCATCTTTTTCGCCTGGTTTCTGGCAAGCTCATCCTGAGGGAAGAAGAACATGCCGACACCGTACTCGCGCTCTTCGCCAAGCTCAATGCCCAGCGGCTTTGTCACCTTCTGAAAAAATTTGTGGGAAATCTGCAGCATGATGCCGACACCGTCTCCGGTCTTGCCTTCCGCATCTTTACCGGCGCGGTGCTCCAGGTTCTCTACAATATGAAGGGCCTGCTCCACGGTGCGGTGCGTTTTGATGCCTTTGATGTTGGCTACAGCACCGATACCACAGTTGTCATGCTCAAAGCTCGGATCATAAAGACCCGGAAGCACTGACTGGGAAGCAGAGGTTTTCTGGGATGTTGTTAGGGTTCTCTGATCGCTGTCCATAAATCATTTCCTTTCCTGTTTTTTAATGGGGAAATCTGCGGACGCGCCACCGGCGCCTCCCTGATATGCAGAGCAATAAAAAAGGGCATGAAAATTCATCTCGAATTCACGCGCCCTCGCGATTTCCTTGTGTAATTTATGTTCTCATCTGTGAACTGCTACGATAATACTACACTTTTTCTCATTTGTAAATCCCTTTTTTGTTTTAATTTGTCAGATTATTCGTTTTTTTATCGTTTATAGCTTAATTATCTGACTTCTATTATCTTGCGAGAAACAAAAGAGGCATTTTTCAGAATTTTCTTCTGGAAAATGCCTCTTTCTTCCAAATTCGCCTGCTTTTTATTTGCACAAAGAAGACCTACATTTCTCCAAGACCGCTCTCGATTGCCTTGCTTACGGTCTCCATAGCTGCTGCCTCATCCTCACCGTCGCAGATCAGGGTGATCTCGGTGCCGGACTTGATTCCTGCTGCCATTACGTTTAATACGCTCTTTGCAATGATTCTCTTCTCACCGCACTCGATGATAACGTCACATTTGAATTTCATGGCAGTCTGAGATAAAACTCCTGCCGGTCTTAAGTGCAGTCCGGACGGATTTACAACTGTTAAATTCTTACTAAGCATAGTTCACGTCTCCTTTAGAATTGATTTCAACCTCTATAAATTTTATTACAAATCACGACAAGTGTCAAGATATTGCGCCGCATCATGCAGAATTTTCAGGACAGTTATTCCCGATTTACGGCAGTACGTTCCCGTTCCTCCTGCTCCCTTTTTGAGAACACGCACCCACAGTAATTCTGCCGGTAAAGCCCGTATTCCGCAGATAATTCCACAGACCGTTTGTAGCCGTTTTTCTTCTTGAAATCCGACGGCAGATGCTCTACCTTGTAGATTTCAGAGAGCTCCTCACCGATCTCATTGAGCTTCCGGGCGTTCTTTAACGGGCTGATGGTAAGGGTGGTGGCAAAGTAATCAAAGCCGCCCTCTGCCGCCATTTTCGCG
This sequence comes from Prevotella sp. P5-108, assembly GCA_963645005.1. Lineage (GTDB taxonomy): Bacteria > Bacillota > Clostridia > Lachnospirales > Lachnospiraceae > Brotaphodocola. The sequence goes on along the minus strand of CAVIRL010000029.1, from coordinate 14,577 downwards.
GCTTCTTCCAGGCGGAGGCGGTAACACCGAAAGCAGCGTTCTCCGCCCTCCGGAACCATCTCCAGGCCCTTGCTTGCCGCGTAAAAGCGCTCCGGCTCATAGGCGCCCACCACCAGATGAACGGGATGCTTTGCGGGCAGTTCTCGGATCAGATGCTGCTGCTCCGCGGCGCGCTTTTCATATTCCTCTGCCGGGGATATATTCGGATTGTAATAAAATACCATAATCTCAAAATAATTGGATAAATACTCCAGCACATAACTGCTGCACGGAGCACAGCAACTATGCAACAAGAGCCGGGGAACCCGACTCTTGCTCTCATTTTCTTTTATGACTGCTTCCAGCTCGCGCTGGTAATTTCTGCGGTTCATGATATCTCCTTTTACAGGAAATCGCGGATCCGTTTGCTTCTGACCGGATTGCGCAGCTTTCTCAGCGCCTTGGCCTCGATCTGGCGGATACGCTCACGGGTTACGTTGAAGGATTTTCCAACCTCCTCCAGGGTGCGCGGATGACCATCCTCCAGACCAAAACGCATCACGATAACCTGACGCTCACGATCCTTTAGATCGCCTAAAAGCGCATCAATGTGCTCCCGCAGCATCACGTTCTCCACGTTGCCCTCCGGAGTCACGGCATTGCTGTCCGCAACGAAATCTCCCAGGTTGGAATCATCCTCCTCACCGATCGGGGTCTCCAGGGATGCCGGCTCTCTGGCGATCTGCATGATCTCCATAACCTTATCCTCAGACATCTCCAGGGCGTCTGCCAGCTCTGCTACAGACGGCTCATAGCCCAGTTCCAGAGTCAGCTTGCGCTGCATCTTGGACATCTTGTTGATGGTCTCTACCATATGCACCGGCACACGGATCGTACGGGCCTGATCTGCAAGGGCACGGGTTACAGACTGTCTGATCCACCAAGTCGCATATGTACTCAGCTTATATCCTTTTGTATAATCGAACTTCTCTACACCCTTGATCAGGCCAAGATTGCCCTCCTGAACCAGGTCAAGGAAGCTCATGCCGCGGCCGGTATAACGCTTTGCGATGCTTACTACCAGACGCAGGTTTGCTTCGATCAGCCGTTCTTTTGCGTATTCGTCGCCCTCTGCCTTACGCTTTGCAAGAGTCAGCTCTTCCTCCGTGGTAAGCAGCGGTACCGTACCGATTTCCTTTAAGTACATGCGGACCGGATCCTCGGTTCCGATTCCCTCAAGCAGATCAACCGCATCTAACTCGATATCATCGGAGTCTTTCATGAAGCTGTCGTCCATATCCACATCATCGTCATCGAGAAGCAGACTGTCATCTGCAAGGGCAGCATCGTCAATGACAGGGACTACGTCAATATTTTTCTCCTCGAGGAAGCTGTATATCTGCTCCATCTGCTCAGGACCAAGGTTTTCCCCTTTAAAAAAGTCATTGATCTCGGTGATGTCCAATGCATTATGCTTTGTTTTGGCAACTTCTACCAGCTTTTTCAGCTTATCTAAAAAATTGTCTTTTTCCACAGTAACATCCTTTCAGTTGAAGGTTTACGAAAGCCTACACAACATATCATTATATAATATCCGACGTCAGATTTCAACAATTATTTTCATTATTCTCTGTTTTTTCTCTGTTTTTGTCTGGCTTTCAATCTGTGTTCCGTCATTGAATGGCGGAATTTCGTCCTTTTGCTGAACCCGGACAAAGAATTTCGATCTGCTGCGGCAGATTCTGTATAGAAACCTCTGATCGGCTTCCGCCAAACTCTCCATCCAGTACCCAGTCTACCGGTTCCTGAGCCTGAATATGCAGTTCACTGGCCTTGAATTTGTAGACCAGGTCACTCTTTTCCTCCTCCCGCGTCAGGAGACCGGTCACAATGCTGCTGAGCTCCAGCGGCGTTTTCGGTGTGCGGATCAGAAGCACCTCAAACAGTCCGTCGTTCAGTGCTACATTCTGATTTACAAGACCCTTAAAGCCTCCCACACTGACTGTGTTGGTCACCATTCCATAGATGAACTCCCCCTCTATGGTCTCCTTCGGACAGGTGATCTTCATGGAATAGGATTTGATGGAAGCAAGGCTCTTTACGCCTTCCAGGATATAGGCCTGATGCCCGAGGAGATTTTTCTTGTCCTGGGGTGTCAGGTAGGAAACCTCCGTAAAGGCTCCAAAGCCCGCCACATAAACAAAATAACGGTCCTCACAGAATCGGCCGATGTCAATGGCACAGGGCATACCGTTTACCGCGTTTATTGCAGCCGGCATCATCTGTTTTGGAAGCTTCAGGCTGAAGGCGAAATCATTGGTAGAGCCTGCCGGAATATAGCCCAGAGCAACCGGCTTCGCCAGACCCATCATGCCGGTAATGACCTCATTTAAGGTTCCGTCACCGCCGCTGCAGACGATCAGGTCTTTTTTCCCGCCGTATTTCAGAACCGCATCCCTGGCATCCAAGGATTTCTGGGTCACATGCACCTGCACCTGATATCCTGCACCCGTATAAGCATCCAGAATATCCAGAAGCTTTAAGCGGATCTTCTCCCTTCCGGATCTCGGATTAATAATCAGAAGCATCTGTTTCTTCTTAGCCATAATATGCTGTCCGCCTCCTTCTCATCATTATCCTCAGTTTATCATCTTTGTATACCTGCCAAAGGCATTCGGCAGGGCATAAATCGTTTTCAGTTCTTCTTTCATGGCCGCAATATAGGATTTCGGAATTCCGTTTTTCAGCCGCACCCGGTAACCGGTCATATGCCACTCCACATGGGAAAAGATGTGTTTCGCCGGGCCTACTGGCTCCAGTTCCACAATATCCTCCGGATTCAGTCCAAAAGCCTCCGGAATTTCTTCCGGCTCCAGATGGCCTTCGCGGTTTGGAAGCTCGTAGAGAGATGCCAGAAGGCCGCTGTCATCCCGTTTGTTTAAGCCCACCTGGTCCCCGCATTCCAGAATGCAGACCGTCTTATCTTCCAGCCGGCGCTTCTTGGGCGGCGTCTTAACCGGAATCTCCCCGATCAGATCATGTCGCTTCGCAAGGCAGATGGACTCCAGCGGACACTCCCCGCAGTGGGGCTGTCCGTTCGGCACGCACACAATGGCTCCGATCTCAATGAGACCCTGGTTAAAATGGCTGGCCCGGTTCTTCGGCATGGTTTCCCGCAGATGGTTCTCCATCCATTTTTTTGTGGATGCCTTTAGGATATCTTCCCGGCTTGCCGTCACCCGGGAGATGACACGGAGCACATTGCCGTCTACCGCCGGCACCGGATGCCCGAAAGCGATGGAGGACACCGCCCCTGCCGTGTAACTGCCGATTCCAGGAAGCTTTAAAAGCTCCTCATACTGTTCCGGCATCTTTCCGCCGTATTCCTCCATGATGACTCCGGCCGCCTTTTTCAGATTTCGCGCCCGGTTATAGTAACCGAGGCCCTCCCAGAGTTTCATCAGCCGGTCATCCTCCACAGATGCCAGCGAAGCCACATCCGGCAGCGCCTCAAGAAACCGCTCAAAATAGGGTTTGACCGCTTCTACCCTGGTCTGCTGCAGCATGATCTCTGAAATCCAGACCCGGTAGCCCTCCGGATTCTCCCTCCAGGGAAGAATCCGGGCATGCTCCTCATACCAGGCAAGGAGCGGACCGTTCATGGCCCGCAGCCTGGTATCCAGATCCAGTGTTTCGTCTTCACGCTCAGAAACCTTTAAGCGGTCATACAGCTGTTTTGCATCATACATATCCATAAATTCCTCTTACTGACACTTCCCCGGAATTGATCTCCCGGATGCTGCCGTCAGGCAGTTCCACGATCAGTTCACCCTCGTCATTGATTCCGTGGGAAATTCCGGTGTAATCGCCGCCCGGCGCCAGCACCTTGACTTCCCGCTCCACATTGACCAGTTCCTGGTTATAAAGCTCCTTCAGGCGGCGCATATCCAGTGTTTCACGGTAAATGTCATAATATTCCTCAAAGGCGCACATCACGCCATTGATGACGGACGCGCGGTGAACCGGATGTCCCAGTTCCAGCGCCAGAGAGGTGGCTGTAGCACGAATTTCCTCCGGGAAGTCCGGAGTGTTGGCATTGATGCCGATTCCCACCACCACATAGCGGATACTATCTTCCTCGGTGCTCATCTCGGTTAAGATGCCGCAGATCTTTTTGCCATTAACAACAATATCGTTCGGCCATTTGATCATTCCGTCAAGACCGGTTACCTCTTTCACAGACTTCTGCACAGCCATGGCTGCAAGAAGGGTCAGCATGGACGCATGCTCCGGCGCAAACTCCGGACGCAGCAGAAAGCTGTGCCAGATGCCGCTGCCCCTGGGAGAGTCCCAGCGGCGCCCTCTTCTGCCCTTTCCGGCTGTCTGGTTTTCTGCCACCACCAGGCTGCCCTCCGGTGCGCCCTGCTCCGCCATACGGCGTACTTCATTGTTGGTGGAATCGATCTCATCAAAAAATTTCACATTCTGTCCCAGCCAACGGGAAGTTAATACAGCACGGATCTCTGCCTCATTTAAGATATCCGCGCTGTCATGTAAACGGTAGCCCCGGTTGCGCACTGCCTCGATCCCGTAGCCCTCCGCTTCCAGCTGGCGGATCACCTTCCACACCGCTGTGCGGGATACCCCGAGACGTTCACAGAGCTCCTGACCGGAAACATAACCGTCAGTCTCTTTTAAACATTTTAAAATTTCGTTTTTCAACCTTTACCTCCAGATGCTGATGGCACTTAACGCACCCAGTATCGTCAGGATCACTGCCAGCAGGCACTGGGCCGCTCCCCCCGCCTGTTTTTTTCTGTCATGTCCGCTCATTCTGATCCGGAATCCGCCCATCACGCCGTTTAACACGGCTGCCAGCCAGAAAATCACGGGGAACAGAATACTGTTCCCCTCAGGATCCAAAAATGCCAGGATGGCGCAGATAACGACCAGAATGCCGATCACGATATGCAGCAGGTCCAGAATCAGCGCAGCATTGCGCGGATTGCGTTTTTTCTCCTGCCCTGCCATGATTTATACTCCAAGGGTTGCCATCATGACTGCCTTGATGGTGTGCATACGGTTCTCTGCCTCTTCAAATACCTTGGACTGCTCAGACTCAAATACCTCGTCGGTAACTTCCATATCGGTGATGCCGAAGCGTTTGCCCATCTCGGCGCCGATCCTGGTCTTTAAGTCGTGGAAGGACGGCAGGCAGTGTAAGAAGATAGCCTTCTCGCCCGCGTTCTTCATAACAGCAGAGGTTACCTTGTACGGGGTCAGGTCGTGGATACGCTCCTCCCATACCTCGTCCGGCTCACCCATGGATACCCATACATCGGTATAGATCACGTCAGCGTCTTTGGTACCCTCTTCTACGTTCTCGGTCAGAGTGATGGTAGCGCCGGACTCCTTTGCATACTCCTCACACTGTGCTACCAGCTCCGGATTCGGGAAATATTTCTTCGGTGCGCATGCTACAAAGTGAAGGCCCAGCTTTGCACAGACGATCATCAGGGAGTTGCCCATGTTGTAGCGGGCATCGCCCATGTATACAAGCTTCACGCCCTTTAAGCGGCCAAGCTGCTCGCGGACAGTCAGCATGTCTGCCAGCATCTGAGTCGGATGATACTCATTGGTCAGGCCGTTCCATACCGGAACACCTGCGTATTTCGCAAGCTCTTCCACGATCTCCTGGCCAAAGCCGCGGTACTCGATGCCATCGTAAATGCGGCCAAGCACGCGGGCGGTATCTGCGATGCTCTCCTTCTTGCCGATCTGGGAGCCTGACGGATCCAGATAGGTGGTGCCCATGCCCATGTCATGTGCTGCAACCTCAAAGGAGCATCTGGTGCGGGTGCTGGTCTTCTCAAAGATCAGGGCTACGTTTTTGCCTCTGTAGTTATCTACCGGAATACCCTCTTTTTTCTTACGCTTTACCTCTGCGGAAAGGTCCAGAAGATACAGGATTTCCTCCGGGGTGTAGTCCTTCAGTGTCAGAAAATGTCTTCCCTTTAAGTTCATAATTGATCTCTCCTCTGTATAAAATTTTCATTGCTAACTTGTTTTAAAACCAGTCTGTTACTGTTTTGCCCTCACATCCTGATTTTTTGCGATTTCAGCCACGGAAGTAACCAGACCTGCCATGCCCTGGATATCAGACGGAATGATGATCTTGGTTGCCTTGCCATCTGCTGCTGCAGCAAATGCCTCCAGGCTCTTAAGCTGCAGCACGGCTGCATCTGCGCCGGCTTCCTTTAAGAAGCGGATACCATCCGCCTTTGCCTGCTGTACCTTTAAGATTGCTTCAGCCTCACCTTCTGCCTCGCGGATCCGGCGTTCCTTCTCTGCCTCTGCATGAAGAATGGCCGCCTGTTTGTCTGCCTCTGCATCCAGAATCGCGGATTCCTTTTTACCTTCCGCAACCAGGATCGTGGATTTCTTCTCACCTTCCGCGCGGAGAATGGCTTCACGGCGCTCACGCTCTGCCTTCATCTGTTTCTCCATGGCATCCTGAATGGCTGCCGGCGGGATGATATTCTTTAACTCTACACGGTTTACCTTGATGCCCCACGGATCCGTTGCCACATCCAGGGAGGCCCGCATCTTGGTGTTGATGGTCTCACGGGAGGTTAAGGTCTGGTCTAACTCCAGATCACCGATGATGTTTCTTAAGGTGGTCGCGGTCAGGTTCTCAATGGCCATGATCGGATTTACCACGCCGTAAGCGTAAAGCTTCGGATCTGTGATCTGAAAAAATACAACGGTATCGATCCGCATGGTTACGTTGTCCTTTGTGATCACCGGCTGCGGGTCAAAGTCTACAACCTGCTCCTTTAAGCTGACCTTCTTGGCTACACGGTCTATAAAGGGAACCAGGAAATGCACGCCGACGGACCAGGTGTCCAGATAAGCGCCAAGACGTTCCACAACCAGTGCCTGTGCCTGGGGCACGATGCGGACACAGGATGCCATCACTGCTAAAATAATGACCAGTAACGGAAAAATAAACAGAATACCCATTATGCTTCCTCCTTTTCATGTGAAAGACCAGATGTTTTTTCATCACTCACGATCAGTTTTACGCCCTGGATCTTGCGGATCCAGACTCTGGTTCCCTCCGGATAAACCGCATCCCCGTTCTCTGCGCGGGCGGTCCACTCCTGTCCCTGAACCGAAACCGTTCCGGTCTCTTTTGCGTTATTGACTTCGGCAGTCACCCGGGCATCTTTGCCGATCAGGCTGTCTACGTTCGTCTTAACCGTAGAAGTGTTGATGTATCGGGCCGCCAGTGGGCGGGTCAGGAACAGTAAAATAAAAGAGATCACCACAAACACCAGAAGCTGGACCGGAACCGGTGCGCCGAAAATGGCTGTCACAAAGGCGATCACCGCACCGCCGGCAAACCAGATGGTGGTCAGGGCTGTGGTCATGATCTCAATGCCCACCAGCACGACAAAGGCGATGAGCCAGTAAATTGCTGCCATAACAACTCCCCCTTACTTTTGATTTCTGCGCTGTCTTGCCGCCTCAAACATAAGGACTGATGCGGCCACAGCGGCATTTAAGGATTCCACGCGGCCCTCCATGGGAATGCGAACGTAAGTATCCGCCATAGCCGCAGTTTCATCCGTCAGTCCGTTGGCCTCATTACCGATGAGAAATGCCGTATCGCCGGTGTAATCTTCCAGGTCATAGGCATTCTTTCCTTTTAAATGAGCCGCAAACAGACGAATCTGTTTTTGTTTCAGGGTCTCCAGCGTTCCGTGCAGATCCTCCACATAAACGAAAGGCATACGGAGCACGGAACCCATGGTGGAACGGATAACCTTGGGATTGTAAATGTCGGCGGTGTTCACGTCCATGACAACACCGGTCACACCGGCTCCCTCTCCCGCCCGCAGGATGGTTCCCAGATTGCCCGGATCCTGAATGGTCTCCAGCACCATGAGAAGTGCCGGTCTGCCGGATTTCTGATCTGCACCGGCTACCTCATCAAGAGTGTAATGGTACTGTTTCACCAGTGCCAGGATTCCCTGGGGTGACTGGGTATCGGACAGGCTTTTGAATACCTCATCCGTTACCAGTTCAATATGCTTCACACCTTCCCGAAGTGCCTTGCACTCCTTCGTTTTGCTGAAGCTTTCTGATAAATACAGGGTGTGAATGCGGTCTTTTGGGATTTCCGAACACATGCGGAGTCCCTCCGCCACGAACAGGTCTTCCTCCCGCCTGGTCTTCGCCTTTTTTACCAGGGCATTTACAAATTTCACCTGCTTGTTTGTTGTACTGCTGATCACGCTTGTTTTCTCCTTATATTTTCTCCAGATCCTCCATCCAGATTCTTCTTGCCGCGTCGCTCGGCATGCGCAGGTCTCCTCTCGGTGATACTGCCACGGAGCCGACCTTCGGGCCGTCCGGCAGACAGGAACGCTTAAACTGCTGGGCAAAGAACCTGCGGTAGAACACCTTCAGCCACTTTAAGATCGTCTCTCTGTCATATTCTCCCTCAAATGCCTGCTGTGCCATCCGGTAAATTCTGGAAGGCTTAAAGCCAAAACGGAGCACATAGTAAAGGAAGAAATCGTGAAGCTCATAGGGTCCCACCAGATCCTCTGTTTTCTGGGAAATGACACCATTTTCCGGCGGAAGCAGCTCCGGGCTTACCGGGGTGTCCAGTACATCCAGAAGGACCTCTTTCAGTTCTTCCTCACCGCAGGCATCTGCATAGTAGCGCACCAGGTGACGCACCAGCGTTTTCGGTACGGAAACATTCACACCGTACATGGACATGTGGTCACCGTTGTAGGTAGCCCATCCAAGAGCCAGTTCCGACATGTCACCGGTTCCAATGACCATACCTCCCACCTGGTTTGCGATATCCATGAGAATCTGGGTACGCTCTCTGGCCTGTCCGTTCTCGTAAGTGACATCGTGCACGGAAATATCGTGGCCGATGTCCTCAAAATGCCGGGTCACCGAGGTCTTAATGTCAATCTCCTTTAAGGATGCCCCCAGCTTTCTTGTCATCTGGCAGGCATTCTGGTACGTACGGTCGGTAGTGCCAAAGCACGGCATGGTAATGGCATGAATCTGATTTCTCGAAATCTTCAGCATGTCAAAGGCTCTCGCTGCAGCTAAAAGAGCCAGGGTGGAATCCAGTCCACCGGAAATGCCGAGGACCACATGGCTGCATCCGGTATGCTCCAGACGCTTCTTCAGACCCATGGCCTGAATGGTAAAAATTTCCTCACAGCGGCGGCTTCGCTCCTGCTCGTTATGGGGAACAAAAGGACGGTTGTCAATATAGCGGAGCAGTTTTTCGCTGTCTGCACCGGTCTCAAGGCCTGCTTTTTTCCGGGAAGAACCACCCGAAGGCGAAAGAGAGAAGCGGATGGTCTGATAGCCGCTCCGGTCTGCTGCCGGATAGGTGGTGGTACGGCGGCGCTCCGCGTTCAGGCGCTCCAGATCCATATCGGCCATAACCGTCTCCGGAACAAACCGGCCGGACTCTGCCAGGCGGGTTCCGTTCTCTGCAATCATATTGTGGCCGCCAAATACCAGATCCTGGGTAGACTCACCCTCACCCGCATTCGCATATACATAGCCGCAGATGAGTCTTGCGGACTGACCGCAGATCAGTTCCCGACGGTAGGAATCCTTGCCGACGACCTCATCGCTGGCGGAACAGTTCACTATGACAGTGGCACCGGCCAGCGCATGACGAATGCTGGGCGGACATGGCACCCACACATCCTCACAGATCTCTGCTGCCACGGTAAGCTTCGGATTCTCCTTACAGGTAAACAAAAGGTTGGTTCCCATAGGCACCCGAGTATCCTGCCAGTCTGTGAAAACCGGCGTTTCCATGCCCGGGGTAAAATGACGCAGCTCATAGAACTCGGAATAGTTCGGCATGCAGGTCTTGGTTACCAGGCCGAGAAGTTCTCCATCACAGATGGCTGCTGCCACGTTGTAAAGCTTGCCCTCATGCTCCCAGGGAAGACCGGCAAAAATGAGCAGTTTTCTCCCCTTTGTGAAATCCACAAGGTTCTTTAATTCTTCTTTTACCTGCTCCAGCAGTACCTCCTGCAGAAACAGATCGTTACAGGTATATCCGGAAAGGCACAGCTCCGGGAACACCAGAAGCTCCACGCCCTTCTTTTCATATTCTTCTATAATATTGCAGACCGCCTCACGGTTATGAACCGGATCTGCAACCTTGATCTTCGGTGTGGCTGCCGCTGTGCGGATAAAGCCGTCTCTCATATCAGTTTCCTCCTGACGGAATGTGTATGCATTACATATCATGCCAGATCAATGCATACTATTGCAGACAGTATAACATATCCTGCACCAAAAATAAAGCATGAGAAAAACCCGTTTCCATTTACATTCATGACTTTTTCCTGTACAATGACCTGTGAGGAGGAATAACCATGAGAGTATCAACCAAAGGACGCTATGCACTGCGTATGATGATTGAATTTGGCCTGAATCCGGACCAGTGTACCAAGATCAGCCAGGTGGCCGCACGCCAGGGCATTTCCGATAAATATCTGGAACAGATTGTTTCACTTCTTCACAAGGCCGGCTACGTGCGAAGTATCCGCGGAGCCCAGGGCGGCTACATTCTGACGAAAAAGCCGGAAGAATATACCGTCGGGATGATCCTTCGGGCCGCTGAGGGAAGCCTTGCACCGGTTTCCTGTCTGGACGAGGATATCAATCACTGCGAACACGCCGGACGCTGCACCACTTTAACTGTCTGGGAACGGCTGAAAGAGGCCATCGACGATGTAGTAGACAGCACCACCCTGGCAGACCTGATCGAGGAACAGCGGAATATGCCGGACGCAAACCTCATGTAATGTCTGTTTTGCATATTTATGCATATCGTAAAGCAGGATATGCACTGGTTTTCATTTTATCCAGTGCATATCCTGCTTTTGCGTAACTGTTCAGTACCTTCACAGTCACGTTTTTGTTTCTTATTTCGTTTAGCAGCCCATTCTTTCTTTTACGATCTGCGGAATTTCTCCCTTTTTGAAAAAGCTGCTGTAGGTATTTTCCAGACTCTCTTCCCCTTCTGCCTTTTCTGTTTTATCTGCCACGGTTACTTCTACCGTGAGATTTTCTTCCTCATACATCGGATCATAATAGAGCATCCGCTCATCGCGGGTCATATCTCCCAGTGCTTTGATCTCTTCCGGATCTGTAAACATAATCTCCTGGTAGGCATCTGAATTTGGCGCATAACCGCTCACCTTCACGGAAATGATCCTATCCATAAGTTCTTCGTTCTTCACAGAAGCTCCGTACTGCTCAAGCAGCGCTATGGTTTTTGTGAAGGACGGGTACACCGGATAAAATTCCTCATCCCGCACATCCGGGCCATAATAGTAATTCCAGACGGATTCACCGTCATATTCTGTTTTGTCCGGATTGTTCCACCATGCAATGGCCTTCTCATCCAGTTCTGTGGTGAACCGGATCAGCCCCACGGGCAGCTCCTCCTTCATCTGATCCAGGTTCATGCCGGAAAATTCCTGCCGGTATGCGGAAAGCAGTTCCGTCCGCTCCTCTTGTGTTAAATTTTTGAGGCTCTGGTCACCTTTGGAACGGTTCTGGCGATAACGCACATTGACGATCGAACCGGCATCTGCCGCAAGAAGCGGGTAGGCAGCCTTCTGGTATTCCCCGTCCTGACAGATCTTCTTGATCAGCTCGTAGCTCTTTGTCATATTGATGGTATAATTGCGGCTAACCTTCCGTCCGCTCTTTAAGGTATAGGTGACGGTTGCTGTGGTATAGCGCATTGTCTCGCTGTTCTCGGCTGTCTTTATCAGGGCTTCCGCCATATCATCTTCTGCTCCATGGATTACTTCTGCAGCCATTGTCCCGGAACGTCCCCACTCGCTCTTAAGGATACGATTCTCCTCAATACCGGCTGCGGCAAAATTCAGAATCGTCTCCACATCCGTGCTCTGCATATGCTGTGCCATGTACGACTCAGATGAAATCGTCTCGTAGCCGTAACGCACCCGGCGTCCGTACATTTCCTGATCTTCCACCACCTTTCCGTAGGAAACCCAGTTGTTCAAGCCGCTGATATCCACCGAAGCATATGCCACCCTGGAGGCGGATGGCAGGTAGGCATCGTACCCGAACAGATCGAACCGGAAGGAAAGCAGAATGACCAATGCCGCAATGGTACTGAAGGCAAGCTGTCCCTTATGGGAAAACAGCTTCCGGAAATCAAAATGGTAGATGCTCTCGATCACACAGTGCGAGATCATGCTTCCGCAGACAGCGCCAAAGACCAGCCAGCCGTTAGACTGCTGCAGAGACCAGAAAAAATCTCCCATGCCGAGACCTGCCACAACCGTGATCAGTATCCGGATGATGGGCTGGCTCGCAGAAAAGGCCATAGCCTTTCCTGCCGCCTCTGACGGACGTTTTTTGTAGAGACAGACTGCTGTCACCATCAGGAGCACCGAGACGATCACTGCCGTTACCGCCGCCATGACAACCTGTGTCCTGTCTGCATGATCTCCGTAAAGAGATACCGTGTGGATATACTCCATCACCGGAGAAATCCGGGTGAATTTTTCTAAAACAGAAGCTTTATCCGGGTAACAATAGGACAGAAAAAAACTGCCAAAAAAGGAATTGATGAGGCCGGCTGCAATTGGCATATAAAACATCAGTACCATGCTGCCGAAAAATCCGATCACAAGATGGCCGGTCATCATGGACGCAATCACCACAGTGGTATAGCATAGGATGTAGTAGATCATGTGCAGTGTATAGGCGCTCAACGCTGTGCTGCACAGAATATCCGTGCTCATTCCATTGGCCGCACAAACAACTATGGAAACCAGCAATGCCAGTGCGTAGGGGATGGCCGGCATCAGAATACCATCCACATAGTGAACCAGAAATAAGGTTTCCCGGCGTACCGGAATACTGTGGTAAAAGTCTACGCGTTTTCCTGAGGTCAGATAATAAAAGCTGCTGAGTCCGCAAACCAGGGAAACTGCCACTACAAAAAAGACTGCCACACCGTTTTCAAAGGAAATCCAGTTCACAGCCTCCCCGGAAAACCATTTCAGTGCTTCCGCAGCCGTATTCCAGTCCCGATGCGCCTTTCCGGCCAGAAATGCCAGAAGCACCGGATAGGCAAAGAAGCTTGCCAGGGCAATGAGGGCCGGTGCCCAGAGACGGTTCTTCCAGTCCTCCCGCATCAGCTTAAAATATAAGTTTTTTGACGTCATAACCGACTACCTCCGTTTCACTGATAAAGATCTCCTCTAAGGACAGCGGAATGGTCTCATAGAACACCGGGTCCATCTGCTGCATAACAAATTCCACCTGGTTCAGATCGCCCCGCACGGTCATGGTCAGAAGCTTTCCGCGCCGCTCTGTCTTTAAGACAGCAAGACCGGTGATATCCTCCGGCTGCATGCCTTCTTTTAAAACGCACTGAACCTTGTGAAGATTCATCTTCATCTCGTCCAGATCCCGGCTTAAGAGGATGCCGCCCTTATGCAGAAGCCCTACATAATCGCAGATATCCTCCAGCTCCCGCAGATTGTGGGAAGCAATGATGGGTGTCAGCTTTCGCTCCTCCATGTCGTTTGCGAAAATGCTCTTGACCGCCTGCCGCATGACCGGATCCAGGCCGTCAAAGGTCTCATCACAGAAGAGGTACTCGGTTCCCGCGCAGATACCGCACAGAATAGAAACCTGCTTCTTCATGCCTTTGGAAAAGGTATTGATCTTACGGTTCTTCTGAAGGCCAAAGCTTTTTAACAGGGAATCGAACCGGTCTGCATTAAATTCCGGATAAACGATGCGGTAATAGTTCATCATATCCTCCGGTGTCGCGTTGCCAAAGAAATACTGGTCATCGGAAATATAGAAGAATTTCCGCTTTGCCGCCTCATTTTCATATACATCCATGCCGTCTATGGTGATGGTTCCCTCATCCGGCTTTAACACTCCTGCTGCCATGCGCAGGAAGGTACTCTTTCCGGCTCCGTTGGTTCCGATGAGACCAAATACATTGCCCTCCCGGATCCGGGCACTGATGTGATCCACCGCGAGGATATCATCGAATTTTTTTGTGAGATTGGTTGCCTCTATCATACGGTTTTCTCTCCTCCAAACTGTTCCTCCGCCATGCAGACGAATTCTTTTTTATCCATGCCGAGACTCCTTGCCTCCGCCGCAAGACCTGCCACCTTTTCTTCCAGCTCCCGGCGTTTCTGTTCCCGAAGCCTGCTGATGCTTCCCACAAAGCTCCCCCGGCCTTTCACGGAATAGATAAAGCCGTTCCGCTCCAGTTCCGCATAAGCCCGCTGTATGGTATTGGGATTAATGGACAGCTCCGTTGCCAGGGAGCGAACAGAGGGCATCTGCGCATCCTCCTCCAGAACACCGAGGATCATCAGCTCCTTTAACCGGTCTGCCACCTGTTCATAAATCGGGCGGCTGTCTTTATAGTCCAGATGAATCATTTCCCTGCTGCATCCCCTTTCTGTCTAAGTGTATTAATTGCCTTAATACACTTATATCATTCTTTTTTTTTTTTTT
>CAVIRL010000028.1:18127-22846 GCA_963645005.1 Prevotella sp. P5-108 | reverse complement strand
GTTCAATGGTAGAGCACCGGTCTCCAAAACCGTCGATGGGGGTTCGAGCCCCTCATCCCCTGCTAACTGAGAGCGATAAGGTCACAGGATCTTATCGCTTTTTTCTATAACATGAAATTGCGTCCTGTCATACAAAAGCGCTGATTCGTATATCCATAGTGACTGTGAAGGTACTGAACAGTTACTATCCATAACCGGTATTAAGGAAGGAGAGATTCTCATGGACGCTGACCGCAGGATCATCCGCATTTCCGTGCGGAACCTTGTAGAGTTTGTCATGCGGGGCGGAGACATTGACAATCGCAGGACCTCCGCGGCGGAGAAGGATGCCATGCAGGCCGGCAGCCGCATGCATCGGAAGCTCCAGAAGCGCCAGGGGGCAGATTACCATGCTGAAGTGTCCATGAAGCATACAGTGGAGCAGGAGGATTACCGCATTCTGGTGGAGGGCCGGGCGGACGGCGTCATCGAAGCGGTCTCCGGCGTTACCATTGATGAGATCAAATGCGTTTATCTGGATATCCGGCAGTTGGAAGAACCTCTGCAGGTCCATCTGGCTCAGGCCCTGTGTTACGGATCTATGTACTGTGCGGACCATGAAAATTTAAATTCCATGACCATTCAGATCACCTACTGCAATCTGGAAACCGAGGAGATCCGTCGTTTCCAACAGGAGAAAACACGGGAAGAACTGGAGGAATGGTTTGCCGGTCTGATCCACGAATATGTGAAGTGGGCTGAATATCTGTACCGCCACACTCTGCGGCGGGATGAATCTCTGCGGGAACTGGAATTTCCCTATGAGTACCGGGCAGGGCAGAAGGAGCTGGCGGTTTCGGTGTACCGGGCACTGGCCCGGAAGCGCAACCTGTTTATTCAGGCACCTACGGGCATCGGAAAGACTCTATCTGTGGTTTATCCGTCCTTAAAATCTATGGGAAATGGAAACGGGGAGAAGCTGTTTTACTTAACCGCCAAGACCATCACCCGGAGTGTGGCGGAAAACTGTTTTTCGCTGCTTCGAGAGCGGGGGATGCTGTTTACCACTGTGACCATCACGGCGAAGGAGAAGCTTTGTCCGCTGGAAAAGACCGAGTGCAACCCGGATGCCTGTTCTTATGCGAAGGGCCATTTTGACCGGGTGAATGACGCTGTGTTTGATATCATTCAGGAGCAGCAGGGCATTACGAGAGAGATTATTTTGGACTATGCGGAAAAATATCAGGTTTGTCCCTTTGAGTACTGTCTGGATATCAGCAGCTGGGCGGACGGCATAATCTGTGACTACAATTATGTCTTTGATCCGAATGCCAGACTGAAGCGCTACTTTGCGGAAGGAAATCAGGGAGACTATCTGTTTCTGGTGGACGAGGCCCACAATCTGGTGAGCCGGGCCCGGGAGATGTTCAGCGCCTGTCTGGTAAAGGAAGATATCCTTCTGGTGAGAAAGCTGATCAAGGGGCGTTCTGAGAAGCTTGCGCGGGAGCTGGAGCGCTGCAACCGCAATCTGCTGGAGCTGAAACGGGAATCAGCAGAATACCGGGTGTTGCCGGATGTGAATCTGCTGGCTTCGCAGCTTCTCAGGGTCATGGGAGAGCTTGAACCATTTCTGGAGGAAGAGAAGGAATTCCCGGACCGGGATCTGGTGCTAAAGTTTTACTTTGACCTGCGGCATTTTCTGAATATGTATGATGGTCTGGATGACCATTACCGGATCTACACGGAGCTGGGAGAAGATGGGAATTTCCGGCTGTATCTGTTCTGCATCGATCCGTCCCGCTGCTTAAACGCCTGCCTGGAAAAGGGCATTGCCGGAATCTTCTTTTCTGCCACCATGATTCCGATAGTTTATTATAAGAAGCTGCTCAGCGGCAATCCGGAGGATTTTGCGGTCTATGCCAATTCTCCCTTTGACAGTAAAAAACGTCTGATTCTGGTGGCAAAGGATGTCAGCAGCCGCTACACCCGCAGAAACCGCACGGAATTTGGCAAGGTGACGGATTACATCACAGAACTGGCTCACAGCCATATGGGAAACTATTTGGTATTTTTCCCTTCTTACCGCTATATGGAGGCGGTGGAGCAGATCCTGGATGAACGTTACGATGGAAGCTTTTGCTGGCAGATGCAGACAAACCGCATGACCGAAGAAGAGCGGGAGACGTTTCTGGAGCTGTTTGAAGAAAAGCGGGAGCAGTCCTTCGTGGGACTCTGTGTGCTTGGGGGGATTTTTTCCGAAGGCATTGACCTGAAGGCAGAGCGCCTGGAGGGAACGATCATTGTAGGAACCGGACTTCCCATGGTGTGCAGTGAGCAGGAGATCCTGATGCAGTATTTTGCGGACCAGGGTGAGAATGGCTACGATTATGCTTATCAGTACCCGGGCATGAACAAGGTGTTGCAGGCAGCAGGCCGGGTGATCCGCACGGCAGAGGACCGGGGAGTGATCCTACTTCTGGATGACCGCTTCCTGCGCACGGAAATCCAGGAACTGTTTCCGCGGGAGTGGACAGAGTATGGCATTGTAAGCAGGGGAAATGTGGGAGGATGGCTGAAACAGTTTTGGGAAACCAGATAGGCAGACGGGAACTGCAGAATTGGAATTGCGCATTGTCCCAGAGCGTTTTTGCTTCTTAGGGCGTAATTCTTATGAAATAAAGAAGGAGATGCTCTACAGCATCTCCATAAACTGCTTGGCTGCCTGGGAAATCGGAAGGCTGTCGCTGCTGGCAACCACGATCTGGCGGGTGGGCAGTTCCTCCTCAATCTGGACTTTAAAGAGGCTGCGCTCATTATCCGGGATGCAGTAATCCGGGACAAAGGCGACGCCCAGGCCGATGCGGGCCAGATCGATGAGCAGATCGTTGCTGGAAAGCTCAATCTCCGGAACCAGATCCAGCTGGTGACGCTGGAATATGCTGTGCAGGAATTCGCTGGTGGTACTCTTGCGGTCCAGCATCAGGATCGGGAACTGCTTTAATTCTTTTAAACTGACGGTTTTGCCCTTCAGCTCTTTGTATTCGTCGTTGGCTACAAACACATCCTTGAATTCCCGGATGATCCGCACGTTCTGGGTGTTGGAAAGACCGGAGTTCGGATAGTTGGTGATAGAGAAATCCACCTGACCGGATTCCAGCAGCTTCGCACAGGCAATGGAAGTCTGGTTTGTAACCTTGATGTGGACGTTCGGATAACGCCGGTGGAAGTCTTTCAGATAGGGAACCAGATAGTAGCGGCAGATGGTGTCGCTGGCGCCGATGCGCAGCTGGCCGCCGTTTAAGGTGTTGGCCTCCAGAAGCTGGTTTTCACCCTGACGGATCAGGTTCATGGCCGGTTCAATATGTTTTAAGAGAATCTCGCCCTCCGGTGTCAGCTGGACCCGCTTGGTGCTGCGGATGAAAAGCGGCTGGTTCAGCTTCTTTTCCAGTACCTTGATGGACTGGCTGACCGCAGACTGAGAAATGAACAGCTGTTTGGATGCTTCCGAGAAACTCAGGGTATTTGCTACGTGATAAAACACTTTATAAAGTTCGTAATTGATATCCAATATTAGTCCTCCTTATAAACAATCGTTATTCTATCATGCAGCTGATGAATTGTAAAGAGGAAATCAAATTGACAAAACGCGGGAAAGGCGTTAATCTGTCATAATATAGAGACAACATATGTGTGTTACGACAGGAGTGAAGTAGAATTGAGAAAAGAAATACAATCCCAGCCGGAAAGCTGCCGGTTTTACTTTGGGAAAGGAGAGAAAACTGCCTGTATCCTGGGGCCTGTTCGGGAAACATCGGTACAGCAGCGATTTGTCTGCGCAAGCCTGGTGAAAACGCTTCAGGAACTGGAAGAAAAGGGCGCGATCCTTCATGACAATGAGATTCTTGTACTTCCATGTCCCCGGGGGGAAGGGGAACTTCCCTGTCCGGAGGTTCGGGAGTACAGCTATGTGATCTGTTTCCAGGAGGAGGACCGTGGGGGAGATCTTGTTCCTTATATAGAAATTACAGATACCGGTTTTCAGAATCCGAGTCTGGCCAATCTTTTCGGTTATCCCTATGTGATGATCCGGCAAGGCGGGGAAAGGGAGCCTGCTGAAGACGGCCTGGAAGCAGAAAGCCACAAGGGCAGCAGCTTCTGTGTATACACGGGAGCCTCCGACCAGATCAATGAGGAGGCAGCCCGAAGGGCAGTGGCAGCAGTTCTTCGTTTTCTTACCCGTATGGGCGTGCTGCGCTATACCAGCCACAGCGGTTACCTGGCCAGTGTGATCCGTGATGAGGACTTAAGTACAGTCCTGAGTGATCACAGCGGGCTTTACCGCAGGTGTGTGCAGCCCGGAACCGAGGTGCGCCGCGGGGAGCGGCTGGCCCTGCTGACAGATCCCTTTGACGGGGAGACCATCAGCGAAATCCTTTCTCCTTCGGCTGGCATTGTGTTCTATGCAAGAAGGGCCTCGGAGGTTTCGGAGGGCAGCGTCATCTTTCAGATCATCCGCCGTCTGCATGAGTAGTGTTCCCGGCTTAAGAATCCGTTCAGCTCCGCGCCGATGAACAGGATGCAGATACAGATGTAGAGCCACAGCATCAGAAGTACAATGGCCGTCAGGCTCCCGTACATATAAGAAAAATTGCTGAAATGCGTAAAATAAATGGAAAAGGCATAGGAAAATGCCAGCCAGCCGACCGCGGTAAAGACAGCTCCCGGAAGCTGCTGCCGCGG
>CAVIRL010000028.1:8797-18117 GCA_963645005.1 Prevotella sp. P5-108 | reverse complement strand
GCCGCGGTTTTTGTTTTCTGGAGGGAACGATGGTGTAAAGTCCCACGAACGTCAGCAAAAATACGGTCAGTGCGAACAGGGATCGAACGCTGATGACAAGGCGTGCCGTGGGAGCCAGGATCGGAAGAAAGCGGAACAGCAGATGCTCAATGTTCTTGCCGAAGATCAGCAGGATCAGGGACATGACGCAGACCAGCATGAAGATCAGGGTGTAAAAAGCGCATAACAGCCGCTGTAACATGTAATTGCGGTGTTTAAAGTCTCCGTAGATCCTGTTTAATCCCCGCTCAATGCCAAGCATTCCCTTGGAGGCGGACCAGAGGGCGGTCAGAGCCGTCACAGACAGAATGGTTCCCGGGGATTTGATATAAAGATCATCCACAATCCCAACGATCAGGGAGTGGAGCATATTGGGGGTGATCCGCACCAGAGCAGAAAGCAGATCGGATTTGCCTACATTTGGCAAAAACTGGATTAGAGTTAAAAGCAGCATGATAAAGGGAAAAAATGCGGTTACAATAAAGAAGGATGCCTGCGCCGCATATACGGTGATCTCGTCCTTCACGCACCGATCCCAGATCTGTTTACAGTGAAAGAAAAAAGAAATCATAAAAAACCGTTCCTTTCTGAAGTCCTATTCTTTATCATAGTATCATGGGCTTCAGAATATGGCAAGGAGAGCATTCCGGCTTCTTGTGGATGCCGGAAAGATGTGGTATAATAATTCGGTATGTTTTGTGTGGATTACAAAACGAAAAAGCCTAAAACACTGGGAGGTTTACCATGAAGAGGTTGTTGCATTATTTCAACTCCTACAAAAAGGAGTCGGTTCTGGCACCGCTTTTTAAGATGCTGGAAGCCAGTTTTGAACTGTTTGTGCCGCTTGTTGTGGCACAGATTGTGGATGTGGGTATTAAAAATCAGGATGCAGGCTATATCCTGAAAATGGGAGGCACCCTGTTTTTGCTGGGTGTTATTGGACTGATCTGTTCCATCACGGCACAGTATTTTGCAGCTAAGGCGGCAGTGGGAATTGCCACCGGTCTGCGCAATGATCTGTTTGCTCATATTGGAAGTCTTTCCTACAGTGAGCAGGATACCATCGGAACCTCCACGCTCATCACCCGCATGACCAGTGATATCAACCAGGTTCAGTCCGGCGTGAACTTAACGCTGCGTCTGCTCCTGCGTTCTCCATTTGTTGTGTTTGGTGCCATGATCATGGCCTTTACCGTCAATGCGAAAGCGGCCATGGTCTTTGTGGTTGCCATTCCGGTGCTTTGTGTGATCGTATTTGGCATTATGGCGGTCAGCATGCCGCTGTATAAGAAAGTACAGAAGCAGCTGGATCATGTAACCCAGGCTACACGCGAAAACTTAACCGGAGCGAGAGTCATCCGGGCTTTCAACCGCCAGGAGGATGAGATCCGCAGATTCGACGAATCCAACAGCATGCTGGTTCAGTTCCAGGTGTTTGTCGGAAAGATTTCCGCACTGATGAATCCGCTGACCTATGTGGTGGTAAACCTTTCCACCATCGCGGTGGTCTGGATTTCCGGAAAACAGGTAGATGCGGGCATTATCACCCAGGGTGAAACTGTGGCTCTGGTAAACTACATGTCCCAGATCCTGGTTGAGCTCATCAAGATGGCAAACCTGATCGTTTCCATCTCTAAGGCGCTGGCCTGCGCAAACCGTATCAATACGGTTCTGGATGAGAAGAGCAGCATTGTAAGCCCGGCAAATGCAGTGGAGAAAACGGCAGAGGTATCCGGAAACGTTGCAGCGGCTCCGGCCAAGGTACAGTTTGACCATGTGAATTTCCTGTATAAAGGGGCCAAGGCCGATTCCTTAACAGATATCAGCTTTACCGTAAAGAAAGGCCAGACCATCGGCGTTATCGGTGGTACCGGTTCCGGAAAGTCTTCGCTGGTCAACCTGATCCCGCGTTTTTACGATGTGCGGGAGGGGGCTGTCCTGGTAGACGGCATCAATGTAAAAGACTACCGGTTGGAGAGCCTGCGCCAGAAGGTGGGGGTGGTTCCGCAGAAGGCAATCCTGTTTAAGGGTACCCTTCGTGAAAATATGAAATGGGGCAAAAAAGATGCCACCGACGAAGAAATCTACCGTGCCCTGGACATTGCCCAGGCTCGTGAATTCGTGGACAGCAAGGAAAAGGGACTGGATCTCTACATCGACCAGGCCGGAAAGAATTTATCCGGCGGCCAGAAACAGCGTCTGACCATTGCCCGTGCCCTGGTGCGGGAGCCGGAGATCCTGATCATGGATGACAGTGCTTCCGCTCTGGATTTCGCCACTGACGCAAAGCTGCGTATGGCCATCCAGAAGGAGACAAAAGATATGACCGTATTTATCGTATCCCAGCGTGCGACCACGATCCGCCATGCGGACCAGATCATTGTGCTGGATGACGGCGCGGCTGTGGGCATCGGCACCCACGAGGAACTGTTTGAAAACTGTGAGGTATACCGTGAGATCTGCCTGTCCCAGCTTTCAAAAGAGGAGGTGCAGTAATATGGCGAAATTTGAAATCGGAAAACATAAATCAACCTTAAAACGGATCCTGGACTATATCGGAAGCTACAAATGGATGGTAGTGCTCTCCCTGGTTCTGGCGGCTGTAACGGTAGCCACGACTCTGTACGCCCCGATCCTGATAGGAGAAGGTGTTGACCTGATCCTGGGACCGGGCAATGTCGATTTTGCCGGCCTGTTTCTGATCCTCCGGAAGATTGCAGTGGTGATCGCGGTCACGGCACTGGCCCAGTGGCTGATGAATCACATTAACAACCAGATCACCTACCGGGTTGTAAAGGATATTCGTACCAAGGCCTTTAATCATCTGGAGATTCTTCCGCTGAGCTATATTGATTCCCATCAGTACGGCGATATCATCAGCCGCATCATTGCGGATATTGATCAGTTCTCAGAGGGACTTCTGATGGGCTTTACCCAGTTGTTCACCGGTGTCCTGACTATTCTCGGAACCCTCGGCTTCATGCTGACGGTGAACCCATTCATCACTCTGGTGGTGGTATGCGTAACGCCGCTGTCTCTGTTTGTGGCAAGCTACATTGCAAAGAAAACGTATTCCATGTTCAAACTGCAGTCCCAGACCAGAGGCGAGCTGACCTCCCTGGTGGATGAGATGGTGGGTAACGAGAAGGTCGTACAGGCCTTTGGATATCAGGATGAGGCTCAGCAGCGCTTTGAGGAGATCAACGGACGTCTTCAGGGTTACAGCCTCCGGGCCACCTTTTTCTCCTCCATCACAAACCCGGCAACCCGTTTCGTCAACAGCATGGTGTATGCCTGCGTCGGTGTAGCCGGTGCCTTTGCGGCCATCCACGGTATGCTGACTGTAGGCCAGCTGTCTGCCTTTTTAAGCTATGCAAACCAGTATACCAAGCCCTTCAATGAGATTTCCGGCGTTGTGACTGAGCTGCAGAACGCTCTGGCCTGCGCAGCCCGTGTGTTTGAACTGATCGATGAGCCGCCCTTTACCCCGGAGGACGCAGATGCAGTCACCCTCCGGAATGTGGACGGCAGCGTGAAACTGGAGCATGTAAACTTCTCCTATACTCCGGATACCTCCCTCATCGAGGATCTGAATCTGGATGTGAAGCCGGGACAGCGTATTGCCATTGTCGGACCGACCGGCTGCGGCAAGACTACGATCATCAACCTGCTGATGCGTTTCTACGATGTCGTCAGCGGTTCCATTCAGGTATCCGGTGAAGATATCCGTCATGTGACAAGAAAGAGCCTGCGCACCAATTACGGCATGGTGCTGCAGGAGACCTGGTTAAAGGCCGGAACCATCCGGGAGAACATTGCCTACGGCAAGCCGGATGCCACTGAGGAAGAAGTTATTCAGGCAGCAAAGGAAGCCCATGCACACAGCTTCATCAAGCGTATGCCCCAGGGCTATGATACCGTCATTTCTGAGGATGGAGGCAACCTGTCCCAGGGACAGAAGCAGCTGCTTTGCATTGCCCGTGTCATGCTGTGCCTGCCGCCGATGCTGATCCTCGATGAGGCAACCTCCTCCATTGATACACGTACTGAGATCCGCATTCAGAAGGCCTTCGCCACCATGATGAAGGGCCGCACCAGCTTTATCGTGGCACACCGTCTTTCTACCATTCGTGAGGCGGATGTGATCCTGGTAATGAAGGATGGCCACATCATTGAGCAGGGCACCCATGAATCCCTGCTGGCTCAGAATGGATTTTACGCGAACCTGTATAACAGCCAGTTTGCGGGATGATAAGGAGTTTTGCAAGTATGAATTATGCAACCATCAAGCCTGTGGACATTGCAAATGGCCCGGGGGTGCGGGTATCTCTGTTTGTCAGCGGATGCAGGCACCACTGCAGGGGCTGTTTCAATGCCCAGGCATGGGATTTTGAGTATGGCGAGCCTTTTACGGAGGAGGTCTGGCAGCAGATCTTCTCTTATCTGGATCATGACTACATGGAGGGCATCACGCTTCTTGGCGGAGAACCCATGGAGCCGGAAAACCAGGCTGCGCTTCTGCCATTTTTAAAAGAACTGAAAAAGCGGTTCCCGGAAAAGACCATCTGGTGTTTCACCGGTTTTGATTTTGAAAAGGATATCCTTGGCCGGATGATGCGGGAGTCGGAAGTGACCCGGGAGCTGCTTTTGCTTCTGGATGTGCTGGTGGACGGTAAGTTTGTGGAAGAACTCAGAAACCTGAGCCTGAAATTCCGCGGCTCTGAGAATCAGAGAATTCTGAATGTGCCGCAGTCCCTTGCAGCCGGGAAGGCTGTGTGGATGGAGCAGTACCGGTAATGGAAATCAGCGGACGCGCCACCGGCACCTCCTCGCGGAGCGTTTTATGAAAAGCCAGGCAGGACCGTCCGGCCTGAATAACCCCAATCCTGGTCATGGTGCTGGCCGGTGTTATGAAGGTACTGGCAGCTCTGGCAGCTGGTGCGTAAGAATTTTGGCAGAAGCTTCCAATTAACGTCAGGATTGTAGAAATAAAGAGTCCGAAGAAAAGGGACAGTGCGGAAACGGAGCCTGACACTGTCCCTTTTTTGCATTACCGGATTTCCCGGATCATGCAGTACTGTTTGAGCGGAAAATTTTGTTTCATAATACCATATACCTTGAAACCGAGATTTTTATAGAATTCCACATTTTTTTCGTTGTGGGTCTCTAAGGAGATCATCATGCGGTGGGTGTCGGCGTAATCAATGGCTTCCTGCATCATGCGGGCGGCGATGCCGTGGTGCTGCATATCGGGATCTACCGCCAGATAGATGATGTGGAGACGCTGGTTCTGGTGGAGCTGGTCAGTCCAGCTGGAATTTAAGTAATCTACGCCCTTTAAGAAATTGTGGAAGGTCTTTAATGTGTGATCCTCCTTGATGAGATAGGTGTCGGTCTGGAGGGCAGCCCGGGCTTCCACAAAGTAAAACTGGAAGATGTTGTAGGGCTCTGCCTCGTCAGATACCACCAGAATGCCATTGAGATCCGGACTGTCGGAAAAGATCTCGCAGGTCTCATAAAATTCATCCATATCGCAGTGAAAGAGTTCCGGCATGAGACGTTCCCGGACTTCCGGGTCCGGAATCAGAGTCTCATAGAGGGGATCGTGCTTGAAACAGGCATATAAAAGCTGTTCGAGCTTCTGCAGGTCTTCACGCTGTACGCGGTATAGTTTATCGCTTTCCATAGTATGATCAGACGGAGAATCGTCTGTCCTTTCTGTATTTCATTATGTGGTCAGGGTGTCGTTTCCGGCATTGCGGCCGGTGCAGCCCTGTTATATCAGAAACTGGTCGTGCACCAGGCTCTGGATCTGGTCTGTGGTCTGAATCAGCAGACGGCACTGGTCCTGGAAAATTTTGGTCAGCCGGCTAATCTCGTGGGAGAGGCTCAGCTCTTCGGGAGCCACATTTTTTTTGCTTAACAGGTTTTTGACCAGGGCATAGAGATTCTCATGGGGCATCAGGCGTTTGTATCCCCATTTTAAACGGTCCTGGGGCTGGTTTAACACGTAATCGGTGAAGTGATCGTAAACCTCTTCATCGAACATGAAGGCGTAGGCATTGTTGTCAACCTGATAAAGCTTGCGCAGGGCGGAAGAAAGATTCTGCTCCTTTAAGCTGGCGATGGCGCCGCCGATCAGGCGGATGTTCTGCAGCAGGATCTCATGGGGATAGTGGACATTGCCGTACCAGTCGATGCGTACCAGTTCATCCTGGGCGCATTTGAACCGGCGCAGTGCCTCATTCTCAGCTTCCTTGGATTCCTGGTAAAGTGCTTCTGCCTCCCCGGCTTTGCCTTCTGCAAGCAGGGCACGATAGCGTTTATTGCATTCGTTCCGGGTTTCATAGCGGTGCAAAGCAACCTGCTGTGCGTCCTGCAGCATGGTTTCCAGGCCGGAAATTTTTTCCAGCAGGGATGCCAGCGTGATGGGACTGATCAGATCCATATCGATAAAGGGGCGGAGAATGTCTTTGGATGTCTCATATCCGTCCAGAGCCCGCTTCATGACCGGAGCGGAGCATAACGGAATGACACAGGTTTCATCCAGTGCTGCAATCAGAAGGGCAAACAGCTCGTGGTGGAGCCGGTAGACCTGTTCATCGTAAAAAGCATCGTTGTCAAACTGGGAATGGTAATGGGTCTCCATGAAGCTTCCGCCGGTAAAATCGTTGACCATGGACGGAATGCCGGCAATGGCCATGGAAAAATCATCGGACCAGGTCTCGATCGGGGCGGTCACGCGGGTCTCTTCCGGATAAGCCTGAGTCAGGTCCGGCAGTTCGGATAAATATTCCTCCAGGAACCGGGTGTACTCGTAGCAGCTGCGGATGCGGGCGCGGGTGCCGTGGGCCAAGGCCGGAAGTTCAAAGTTTAAGTCGGCAATGACCTTTCCAACCCATTCCGGGTGGGCGGTGAACACCTGCTCATAGGCACCGGTGGACCAGTCAAAGTTGGAATCCACAACGCCCCATTCCTCTGCAGCCATGGCGCAGATCACAATGGTATTGTTGGGTTTGAAGCCGCTGGCCAGCAGGGCCCTTGCAATGCCGAACATCAGGGCAATGGCGGTATTGTCATCCTGGAAGCCGCTGAAGTAAGAGTCATAGTGGGCAGATAAGAGCACCATGCGGTCCGGATGTTTTCCCGGGATGGTTCCCACAATGTTGTAGGTGGTGCAGTCCCGGGTGACACGGCTGTCAGCGTCCAGGGTTACGGTGATCTCCGTGGTGTGTTCCAGCAGGGCCTTTAACGGGCCGGAATCCTTTCTGGAGATGGAGAAGGCCGGGGCATTCTCAGGGCCTGCAATATCCTGGGCATTTAAGGCTTCGTCGTCAATTTCGCCATAGCCGCCGCTCTGCACGGCAATGAGGGCAGCTGCGCCCTTTAAATGGGCCTGGTAGACCGGATAGTTGATCCACCATTCATCCCGCTGGTTGATATCTACGAGAACCAGCTTACCGGTGACATCTTTGCCTTCGTAGTCCGCAGCGGTTCCCTTTCCAAGGTACATCAGGGAAAAGTCCTTCGGGCCGTCGGTGACAAAGGTGGTCTGGTAGGCGCCAAGCTGAATCTCATGACGGGCACTGTCCTCACCGGTATAGGAGAGAACGGCTTTTTTAAATTCCCAGCCATCGACTTTGATGGCATCTTTTCTCACATCGGAAAGACCGATGGCTTCCATTTCCTGTTTCAGCATTTCTCCGGTCTCAAATTCAGCCCGGGAACCGGCCGGACGGTAGCCCAGAACCGGATTGGTGCGAAACTGCTCCATGCGCTTGGCCAACCGGTAGGAGTAATCTATATCAAGGCTTTTCAGAATGGATTCCTGTAAATTCATGTATGTACAACCTCCGTCTTTTGCAATCGAAATGATTATAACCGATTATAGCACCGAATGACGCTGTAGGAAAGAAAAAAGAGAAAAAAGAAAAATCATGAAAAAACACTTGATTTTCTGAAAATTGAGTGGTAATATTCAAACCAACAAAACAATAAGTCTTCAGGGCGGAGTGAAATTCTCCACCGGTGGTAAAGCCCACGAGCCGCAAGGCATGATTCGGTGCAATTCCGAAGCCGACAGTACAGTCTGGATGAAAGAAGAAAGATGATATGCGTTCTCCGTAGAATGTACCGTATCACCATAGAATGACCG
This sequence comes from Prevotella sp. P5-108, assembly GCA_963645005.1. Classification (GTDB taxonomy): domain Bacteria; phylum Bacillota; class Clostridia; order Lachnospirales; family Lachnospiraceae; genus Brotaphodocola. Next base: position 9,923 of record CAVIRL010000028.1, on the reverse strand, counting down.
CTCTGGAATGAAAGTTCCAGAGCTTTTTTGTTATCTTTCCCTGAGACCTGTAAGGAAGGAGTGGAATCTTGAAAGCTCAGGATTATATGCGCCGGGCAATTGAGCTGGCAAAACAGGGAGAGGGCTGGACCAGCCCGAACCCGCTGGTGGGCGCTGTGATAGTGAAGGACGGGCGCATCATCGGCGAAGGGTATCATGCAAAATACGGCGAATATCACGCGGAGCGCAATGCCCTGAAAGCCTGTATGGAACCGGCAGAGGGGGCAGACCTCTATGTGACACTGGAACCCTGCTGCCATTACGGAAAGCAGCCGCCCTGTGTGGAGGCCATTGTGCAGGCTGGCATAAAGCGGGTATTCGTGGGTTCCGATGATCCCAATCCGCTGGTAGCCGGAAAGGGGATCCGGTATCTGCGGGAGCGGGGAATCTTCGTGGAAACCCATGTGCTGAAGGAAGCGTGTGACCGGCTGAATCCGGTGTTTTTCCATTACATCCGCAGAAAAACGCCCTATGTGGTCCTGAAATATGCCATGACGATGGATGGAAAGATCGCGGCTTACACCGGAGCATCAAAGTGGGTCACCGGGGAAGAAGCCAGGGCGAATGTCCAGCGGGAGCGCCACCGTTACCGCGGGATCATGGTGGGAGTCGGCACGGTGCTGGCAGATGACCCGATGTTAAACTGCCGAATGCCGGGAGGAAGAGATCCGGTGCGGATTGTCTGCGACACCCATCTGCGGACCCCGGTTGCTTCACAACTGGTAAGGACAGCGAAGGAAATCCCCACGATCCTGGCGGTCTGTGAGACGGACCGGAACCGGTATGAACCCTATGAAAAAGCCGGATGTGAAATCCTTACGCTTCCGGAAACGGAAGGCCATGTGGATTTAAAACAGCTTATGGAACAGCTTGGAGAAGCCCAGATTGACAGCATTCTGTTAGAGGGTGGAGGAACCTTAAATTGGGCGGCGTTAAAGAGCGGAATCGTACGGGAGGTGCACGCTTATGTGGCACCGAAGCTCTTTGGCGGCACGGAGGCGAAAACTCCGGTGGAGGGCCGTGGCGTGGCAGCCCCGTCTGAGGCGTTTTCTCTGAAAGTAAAGGAAATCCGTCATCTGGGAGATGA
>CAVIRL010000028.1:0-8787 GCA_963645005.1 Prevotella sp. P5-108 | reverse complement strand
GGGAGATGATCTTCTGATCGAAAGTGAGGTGCAGGATGTTTACGGGAATCGTTGAGGAAGTAGGTATCTTAAAAAAGATTGTCTGGGGTACGCATTCCGCAGCCCTTACGATTCAGGCAGAACGAGTACTTTCTGACGCGGCGGTGGGAGACAGCATTGCAGTCAATGGAATCTGTCTGACGGTTACCAGCCTGGGAACGGCGCTTTTTACAGCGGATGTGATGCATGAGACCTTAAACCGTTCCTCCTTAAAGGGAGCAAAGCCCGGCATGCATGTGAATCTGGAACGGGCCATGGCGGCAGGCGGCCGTTTCGGCGGACACATGGTGAGTGGACATGTTGATGGAACCGGAACGATCCGGGAGATCCGGCGGGATGACAACGCGGTGTGGTTTACCGTCAGTGCCGGGTCAAAGCTTCTCCGCTATATTGTAGAGAAGGGCTCCATTACGATAGATGGCATCAGCCTGACGGTGGCAGCGGTGACAGCAGACAGCTTTTCCGTTTCCACGATTCCCCACACCAATGCGGTTACTACCCTGGGAGAACGAAAGGCCGGGGATGCGGTAAATCTGGAGACGGACATCATTGGAAAATATGTGGAACGGCTGTTGCAACCTGCAGAGCCGGGGAAAACGGAAAAGGCCGGAGCAGAGACAGGGTGGAAAGGAACAGGCTTCAGGCATGATTCTGTCAGAGGCGGTATCACGAAAGAATTTCTGGCAAAATACGGATTTTAAGGTATAGACAGCAGCAGGTACAGCCTGCAATGGGAAAGGAGAACGGCATTATGTTTCAGTATAATACAGTAGACGAAGCACTGGAAGCGCTTCGCAGTGGACAGATCATCCTGGTGACAGACGATGCGGACCGGGAGAATGAGGGAGATTTTATCTGCGCGGCAGAGTTTGCCACCACAGCCAATATTAATTTTATGGCAACCCATGGAAAGGGGCTGATCTGTATGCCGATGTCGGCGGCATTTGCAGAGAAACTTCAGTTTCCCCAGATGGTATCTCACAACACAGACAATCATGAGACGGCTTTTACCGTTTCTGTAGACTGTGTGGATACCACGACCGGCATATCCGCGGCTGAGCGCTCCATAACGGCTATGCGCTGTGTGGCTGATGACGCGAAACCGGAGGATTTCCGCCGACCGGGCCATATGTTCCCGCTGGTGGCAAAGAAGAACGGGGTGCTGGAGCGGAATGGTCATACGGAAGCTACCGTAGACCTGTGCCGTCTGGCAGGCTTAAAGGAATGCGGTCTCTGCTGTGAGATCATGCGGGAGGATGGCACCATGATGCGGACCGCCGAGCTTCAGGAACTGGCACAGAGGTGGAACCTGAAATTTATTACCATCCAGGCCCTGCAGGCCTACCGGAAGTGCCATGAGCAGCTGGTAGACCGGGTAACCATGACCCGGATGCCAACGAAATACGGGGAATTTACGGCCTGTGGTTTCGTGAACCGCCTAAACGGAGAGCATCATGTAGCGCTGATAAAGGGAGAGATTGGAGATGGCGAGGATGTCCTTTGCCGCATCCATTCCGAATGCCTGACCGGCGATACCTTCGGTTCCCTGCGCTGTGACTGCGGACAGCAGTTTGCCGCAGCCATGACTCAGATTGAGAAAGATGGCCGGGGCATTCTTTTGTACATGCGCCAGGAAGGCCGGGGCATCGGCCTCATCAACAAGCTGAAGGCTTACGAACTTCAGGAACAGGGCATGGATACCCTGGAGGCCAATCTGGCGCTGGGGTTTGCCGGAGACGAGCGGGAATATTACATCGGTGCCCAGATCCTGAAGAATCTTGGCGTGAAGAGTATGCGGCTTCTCACCAACAATCCGGATAAGGTGTATCAGCTTTCCGAGTTTGGCATGACCATCAAAGAGCGGGTGCCGATCCAGATGAGCGCAACAAAATATGATCTGTTCTATCTGAAAACCAAACAGCAGCGCATGGGCCATCTGCTGCGGTACTAAAAAGCTGCTATTAAGAAACCATATTTAGAGAAACTATATTATATAGAAGAAAGAGGAAAAAAATCATGAGAGTACTGGAAGGAAATGTGGTAGCAAAAGGAATCCGCGTGGGAATCGTGGCAGCAAGATTTAACGAGTTCATCACATCAAAGCTGGTGGGAGGCGCTCTGGACGGACTGAAACGTCATGATGTAAGGGATGAGGATATTGATGTAGCCTGGGTGCCGGGTGCTTTCGAGATTCCACTGATCGCTTCCAGGATGGCAAAGAGCGGAAAGTATGACGCGGTGATCTGTGTGGGCGCTGTGATCCGCGGCAGCACAAGCCACTATGATTATGTGTGCAGCGAGGTGTCCAAGGGCATTGCAAATGTCTCTTTAAACAGCGACATTCCGGTAATGTTCGGCGTGCTGACCACCGATAATATTGAGCAGGCCATCGAGCGGGCCGGCAGCAAGGCGGGGAATAAGGGCTATGAATGTGCGACCGGAGCCATTGAAATGGTGAACCTGATCCGCAGACTGGAAGAACCTGCAAATGTGTGACAACAAACGGATGATCTTCCACGGATGATCTTCCATTCAATAAGATATTGACGAATTTCAATTTTCCGTTAAAATAGATACCAAATGGGGAAATACAAAAAACTGGAAAGTGAGGAATTGCGATGTTAAAACAGGTATCTGTTTATGCAGAAAATAAAAAAGGTGCGTTAAAAAATATAACGGGAATCCTGACGGAAGCCGATATCAATATTTTAGGATCTGTTACCAACGACAGTGCTGAGTACGGCATCATCCGCATGGTGGTTACGGATCCGGAAAAGGCACAGGAGATTTTAAAAGAGGCCGGATATTTATGCCGCCTGACCAATGTTCTGGGAATCGAAGTAGAAGATGAAGTCGGAAGCTTAAACCGGGTCCTGGCAGCATTTCTGGAGAGCAACATCAATGTCAATTACCAGTATCTGTCCTTTAACCGTCAGTCCGGCAAGCCGGTCATGGTGCTCCACACCGATGACTGTGAGTTTGTAGAGAAATGTCTGGCAGCAAAGGGCTTCCAGATGACCGAAGTATAAAACAGAGGAATCAGCAAATATGAGGGATGCAAAGGCAAAAACCGGACATCCCCCTTTTTGCTGTTATCTTTTGTGATCAACAGGAGAACCGATTATGAGATTTGAAAAGCTGGAACAGAATATCATGGATATGATCAAAGAGGAACAGGCAAAGCTTGGATACCGGAAGGAAAACATCCGCCTGTATTATCCCCTTAGTTCTCTGGTCCATCTGACCGGAGAAAATCTGGGAGAACAGGAAATGCTGAACCTGCTGTCCAAATTTGGTGAGGAGACGAAGGAGCATCTTGGCGGTGTGACTGTCACAGCAAGGAAGGATCGTTTCTGCTTCCTGATCCCGGAGGAGGGCGTTGTCTATGTGAAAGAGCATACCGGCCCCAATGAGTTCATCCGGAATCTGGTAGAACTGGTCGGAACGCACGGCTGCACCATGGATGAGATCAAAGCCCTGTTTGAAAAACAGCCCTGGCCGGTAACCGTGGAACCGGCAGATAACGGGGAATTCGATATCCTGATCCGGTTTGGGGAGGGAGCAAAAGATCCTTATTATTACTGCTTTAAGGACGAGGGCTGCCACATCATTTATCACCGCTTCCTTCCGGAAGATTACGCGGATTTTGATTTTTAGGAAGAACAGAAAACCTGTCGAGGAGGAACAGTATGCCAGTTTTTGATTTCAGTGACGCGCCGGACAAAAGGAATCCGGCAGAATGCACCTATACTACTTTTCAGTCCGGTGAGCCGGAAGCATCTCCGGAGAAGCCGATTCTCATTCTGGACAACAGCAGAAAACAGTGGAAGCATCATTCCTGCGGAATGTTTACCAATCCGGTAAAGCGCACTACCTTCGAATTTGCGGAGAAAGAGGGAACGATCTGTGCCGATATTTTAAAGATCGACGCCCGGTTTGTCAGCCTGTTAAAATGGCTGGGCGAGAATCATATCAGCGTGCGCCTGTCCGGCGAGAACCGTCCGGAGGGCTACGCAGTCTATAAGATCCGGGAGACAGCTTTTGGCGGAGGCACCAAGCTTTCCGCGGAAGACGGATTCTTACAGTTCATGATCGAACGCCTGTTTGCCAGCGATGCGCCGGGAGAGGAAGAAGCAGACGAAAGCCTTGAGGAAGCAGGCGATGATATGAAACTCACCAGTCTGCAGAGCATAACGGATTTCATGAACTGTGCAGGAAGAACCCTGCCGGACAATATCCGGCTCTGGGCCAGAAGAAACCTGGCAGTAGCCCGTTCCCACGAGGTATCTCCGGAGGAGCGCCGCCATGCCCAGCGTGCCCTTTCCATTATGATGAACGTACAATGGAAGAGCAACTATTTTGAGTCCATTGACCCGAATGAGGCCCGCCGTATCCTCGACGAAGAGCTCTACGGCATGGAGCGGGTAAAACAGCGCATCATTGAGACCATTATCCAGATCAACCGGACCCATACGCTGCCGGCCTACGGCCTTCTGCTGGTGGGACCTGCCGGAACAGGTAAGTCCCAGATTGCCTATGCGGTAGCGCGGATCCTGAAACTGCCGTGGACCACTCTGGACATGAGCTCCATCAACGATCCGGAGCAGCTTACCGGAAGCTCCCGCATTTACGCCAATGCAAAGCCAGGCATTATCATGGATGCATTTTCCATGGCAGGAGAATCCAATCTGGTGTTCATCATCAATGAGCTGGATAAGGCAGCCTCCGGAAAGGGCAACGGCAACCCGGCGGATGTGCTGCTGACGCTGTTAGATAACCTTGGCTTCACCGATAACTATATGGAATGCATGATTCCGACGGTAGGCGTTTATCCGATCGCAACGGCCAACGATAAGTCCCAGATCAGCGCACCGCTGATGTCCCGGTTTGCAGTCATTGATATTCCGGACTACACCGATGAAGAAAAGAAGATCATCTTCTCCCGTTTCGCGCTGCCGAAAGTTTTAAAGCGTATGGGATTAAAAGACGGAGAGTGCGTGGTAGCGCCGGACGGACTGGATGCCGTGGTGGAATTCTTTGCGGGGACCAGCGGAATCCGTGATCTGGAGCAGGCAGCAGAGCACATTGCTGCGAATGCGCTGTATCAGATCGAGGTGGATCATGTGTCCGAAGTGATTTTTGACCGGAAGCTGGTCATGGATCTGCTTGGATAGCAGAAAAGATCTTACATAACGGTTCGGCTTTCTTCCTGAGAAATCGGAAAGGTATATTATGGAAAAAGAACAGAAAACCAGGATCCTGGATATGACGGTGGGAAATCCGGCCAAATTGCTGCTGGCTTTTGCCTTTCCCATGTTTCTGGGAAATCTTCTTCAGCAGTTTTATAATCTGGCAGACACCGCGATTGCCGGCCATATGCTTGGGGACCAGGCCCTGGCGCAGATTGGGGCGACCGCAGCCCTGTACAGCATGATCACCAGCTTTGCGTTTGGACTGAACACCGGATTTGCCCTTGTGGTGAGCCGTTTCTTCGGTGCAGGGGACGAGACGGGGATGCGCAGGAGCATCGGATGGATGACGGCGCTGGCAGCAGCCTGGGCTCTGCTTTTGACAGGCGGGTTCTTGGCGTTCCGCTTTCCGCTTTTGCGGGTGCTGAATACGCCGGAGCACGTGCTGGCAGGAGCTCTTTCCTATATCACGGTCATTCTTGCCGGTATTCCGCTGACGATGGCCTACAATCTGGAATCCGGTCTGCTCCGCGCGGTCGGAAACAGCATAACGCCGCTGTGCTTTCTTGTGTTCAGCTGCGGGCTGAATGTGGTGCTGGATGTCCTGTTTATGGGACCCCTTGGCCTGGGAGTGTTTGGTGCCGCGGTTGCTACCGTACTGGCCCAGGGGCTCAGTGCCGTGTTTGGTCTGATCTATATTGTAAGACAGTATCCGCAGATGCGCTTTGGCCTAAAAGATCTGAAACATTCTCCGGGGCTTTGCGGGGAAGTCTTTTTTACCGGTCTCAGCATGGCGCTGATGAGCACCATCTACAGCATCGGAAGCGTGGTGCTGCAGAGCAGTATCAATGCCCTTGGCAGTGTGTACATTGCGGCCCAGGTGGGCGGCAGAAGACTGGTGGAGCTTTTTATGATGCCAGGTGCCGCACTGTCGGCAAGCTGTGCGACCTATGCGAGTCAGAACTACGGAGCCGGGAAACGGAACCGGATCTCAGCCGGAATCAAGGTTGCCTATGTGCTTTATATGATCTGGTGGCTGTTTGCCATGGTATTTGCCATCCTTCTGGCACCGGATGCGGTACGCCTGATCACGGGAAGCGCCAACGAAGAAGTCATAAAGAGTGCAGTTCTGTATATCCGTATCAGCATACCGATGTTCCCGCCGATGGGGTATCTCATCATTATGAGAAATGTCCTTCAGGGCATGTGCCATCGGATCGCACCATTGTTCTGCAGCAGCCTGGAACTGATCGGCAAGGTGATCTTCGGCTGTTCTGTCGTTCCGATGCTCGGATATCCGGCCGTCTGCGCCTGCGAACCTGTGACCTGGATCATCTGTTTTGTCTTTATTGCGGGAGCCGCGATCCTGTGGAGAGATGAATTCCGGGATACGGAAAAAGAAAAATGAAAAAAGATTCAAATTGTTGTTGACAATTAACACAATTTATACTATACTACTGAACGTAGCGAGGCGTGGCTCAGTTTGGTAGAGCGCTGCGTTCGGGACGCAGAGGTCGCAAGTTCGAATCTTGTCGCCTCGATTCTGGCCTCATGGTCAAGCGGTTAAGACGACGCCCTCTCACGGCGTAAACTCGGGTTCGATTCCCGATGAGGTCATATGCTTTGGATATCATGTCCAAAGCATTTTTATTAGAATGTACATTTCAGGATGTATGTGCTTCTGTAGCGCAGTTGGTAGCGCAACGCATTCGTAATGCGTGGGTCGCCGGTTCGAGTCCGGCCAGGAGCTTACAAGGTATAAGAAAAATCCCCTAAAAAGCAAGGAAAATCAAGGTTTTTCGGCATTTTAGGGGATTTTTCTTTGCGCTTTTGCGATAAGCCTGAATAAGCAATTTTAAAATATTTCTGGGGGAATACAAAAAGAGTGGACATTCTTATGTAAGGGCAGGATCATTGCAATTCCCGTATAGCCTCCATGCAAAATATGTATGTGACTTCCATCCTCAAATCATGTACAATAAGCCCATCAGAATATTTCGCCCCTGCGGCAAAGTAAAAGGAGAAGAGACATGTTTTTAGGAGATGGGAAAGTAAAATTTGAATTTGCACATGTAGGGATCAATGCGCAGACTCCGGAAGAGGGTGCGCGGATGAAAGATTTTTTTACGGATGTGATGGGCTATCATGATTACCGTGACAATGGCGCTGCTTATTTCACGGTGGACAACAAGATGGAACTGATGAAGAAGATGGGCAAAGGGACGTTGGGACACCTTGGTTTCTTTGTGAATGATATGCCGTCAGCCATCGCATATCTGGAAGAAAAGGGTTATGTGCTCGATTATGATACCGCACGTTACGCTGCGGACGGAAAGACCATTCGTCTGATCTTCTTAAAAGAGGAAATCAACGGATTCCGCATTCACATCACGGTAAAGGAAGCTCCGTTTTATGTAGAAGCATAACAGCAGATACCTATGAATATTGCATAAAGAATTTCTTAAAACGAGAACGCGTTCTGGTGGGCGCGTTCTCGTTGTTTGTAGGGTTTAATCCCAGTTTTCTTTTAAGAATTCTACGATATCCGCAGCCTTTGGCGGACATCCGGTGAGGCTCTTCTTGCAGCATTTGGTGCAGCGTCCGACACCGATTTCAGCGCAGCCTTCCGGCTGGTTCTGGTAACCCTGTCCGATGGCAATTGAGGGAAGACCGCGGCGCAGGTAACCGGCATCGTTTAAGCGGTCCAGGGCGTAGATCAGGGAACCGTAGCAGGCACTGCACGCATCCTTCGGCTCGGTGTAGGCGGCCAGCTTCTGGACGCGGTGGGTCATGCGGAACTTCACACCGGCCTGATCCGGCTGGTTTAAGTAGATCATGTTGGCGTGGGCGGTATCGGTGCTTCCCACACCAAGCTTTTCTGCCAGCGGGATGTACGGAACATCCTGGATGGAGTAGCCCATGCTGTCACAGACGAAGGCATCGCAGAGTACCGGATCCTTAAAGCCCAGAACACGGTTCATGACAACCGGGTTGCCGCCTTCCTCGAAGTCCAGGTCACCGCAGATGTTGTCCACCAGAATGAAGTCATTGCGGGCAATGGTGTTTAAGTGAGCGATCGGCTTGTGCAGACCCATGGTATGGAAGTGGCGCTTTTCCTGGTTCGGGATGACGCCCTTATTGTTCTTTAAGGCACAGGTAACGGTGGTCTGGCAGTGACCCTTTAAGACCGGCATATTGATCATGTAGTCCACGGAGGCCGCCTGGTCGCAGAGCCTGATCTTCATACCTGCGGCATCGTACTCCTTCCAGGTGTCGCGCTGCAGATCCACAAAAGGAACGTGGTAGCGGCTGCAGACGATATCGTAACCGGCTGCGCGGAATGCGTCACCGGTGCGGTCGCCAACCCAGGAACCCTCCATAATGCAGATGTTTTCAAAACCATGCTCCTGCAGGTATTCAATGACGCCTGCCAGCAGCTCGCTGTGGGTTGTAGCACCGCTGGACGGAGCCTTTGCGGTAACCAGGTTCGGTTTTAATGCAATCTTTTTGTTCTTGTCTCCGATGTCCTCAGCTACGTTGGCAGCTTCCATGACTTTCT
>CAVIRL010000027.1:14654-23161 GCA_963645005.1 Prevotella sp. P5-108 | reverse complement strand
CTCCGGGGTCACGGTCTCAGAGTCAACCCATTTGATGTTGACGCTGGCGTGGTTTGCCACACCGCCGTGCTTTAAGGACTCCACTACAGAAATGTAAGCGTCATGCAGCTGGATATATTTGCCGACCAGGGCAACCGTAACCTCTTTTTCCGGGTGCTTCCATGCGTCGATCATGGCGCGCCACTCAGTCAGATCCGGCTCCGGACACGGAAGGTTCAGGCACTGGCAGGCAACCTCAGCCAGGTGTTCGTCTTCCATGGCAAGGGGGGCCTCATAGAGAACCTCTACATCCAGATTCTGGAGTACATGGGACTTTGGAACGTTGCAGAAGAGGGCGATCTTGCCGCGCAGGCCGTCGTCTAACGGGTGCTCGCTGCGGCATACCAGGATATCCGGCCAGATACCCATAGCCTGAAGGTCTTTTACGCTGGCCTGGGTCGGTTTGGTCTTCAGTTCACCGGAAGCCTTTAAATAAGGAATCAGGGTGACATGGATGAGGATGGCATTCTCATGGCCTACCTCATGCTGGAACTGACGGATGGCCTCCAGAAACGGCTGGCTCTCGATATCACCAACGGTTCCGCCGACTTCAATGATGGCAATCTCGGTGTCAGTGGTGGAGTAGTTGCGGTGGAAACGGCTCTTGATTTCATTGGTAATGTGGGGGATTACCTGAACAGTGCCTCCGCCAAAGTCTCCGCGGCGCTCCTTCTGAAGCACACTCCAGTATACCTTACCGGTGGTGACATTGGAATTTTTCGTGAGGCTCTCATCAATGAAGCGCTCGTAGTGGCCAAGGTCCAGATCGGTCTCGGCCCCGTCATCGGTGACAAACACCTCACCGTGCTGAACCGGGTTCATGGTACCCGGATCAATGTTGATGTACGGGTCGAATTTCTGCATGGTCACTTTATAACCGCGCGCTTTCAGCAGACGTCCGAGGGATGCTGCGGTGATACCCTTACCGAGGCCGGAAACAACGCCGCCGGTAACGAAGACATACTTAACAGGCATGGTAAAAATCCTCCTTGTGTAATGTGGTGGGAGTAATGGGTAGGCATTTTCTGAACGGAAAATACCGTACGATACAGTTGTGATAGCAAAAAAATAACGGAACTATTATACAGCGCTGCTATCTCAAAATCCAGATGTTTTTTCAAAACTTTATTTTTTTAAGTGGCCTGTCCTTGATTTATGGTAAGACTGCCTTTATAATGGTTCATAAATGCAAAAAACAGGAGAAAAGCCCTTTTATGGATAAACAGCAGAACAAACAGCCTCAGGACGGTGAAAATGGAAATCACGGAAAATTTCCCAAAAACCAGCTCTACATCGTTCTGATCGCGGTTTTTATTACTTTTTCAATTGCCGCCTTCATGCGAAGTTATATGGTCGATAAGAGCCAGAAGGAGATCACCTATGATGAATTCATTTCCCAGCTGGAAAACGGGGACATTGAGGCGGTGACCATTCGCAATTCCCAGATCGACATTCAGTATAAGGAAGACTCTCAGGAGTATGAACCGCTTTTAAAAACCTATACCGTTCCGGTGGAACGGGATTATAAACTGGCAGACCGGCTGCTGGCAGGTGGTGTCGAAATCCGTAGGGAACGCCAGGACAACATGGCCATGATCGAGTCTCTGCTCAGTTTTGTGCTTCCCTTTGTACTCATTGTGGTCATGATGAATTTTATGATGAAGCGCATGGGCGGAGTCGGCAAGAGCACGGCCAAGATGTATATGCAGAAGGAGACCGGTGTTACCTTTGCGGATGTGGCCGGTGAGGATGAGGCGAAGGAATCCCTGGTGGAACTGGTGGATTTCCTGCACAATCCGGGGAAATACACCCACATTGGAGCAAAGCTTCCGAAGGGGGCCCTGCTGGTGGGGCCGCCCGGAACCGGTAAGACCCTGCTGGCCAAGGCCGTAGCAGGGGAGGCAGAGGTTCCCTTCTTCTTCCTGTCCGGTTCCGACTTTATGGAGATGTATGTTGGCGTGGGTGCCTCCCGGGTCCGCAGCCTTTTTAAACAGGCCCAGCAGAATTCTCCATGTATCATTTTTATCGATGAGATCGATTCCATTGGCCGCAGCCGAAGCGGCGGAAGCGGCGGCGGAGAGTCTGAACAGCAGCAGACCTTAAACCAGCTGCTTTCCGAGATGGATGGCATGGATACCTCCAAGGGCCTGCTGATCCTGGCAGCGACCAACCGTCCGGAGGTGCTGGATCCGGCACTTCTGCGTCCGGGCCGTTTTGACCGCCGTGTCATTGTGGATCGTCCGGATCTGAAGGGCCGTGTGGAAATTCTGAAGGTGCATGCCAAAAATGTTGCCCTGGACGAATCGGCAGACCTGCATGCCATTGCGCTGGCAACCGCAGGTGCCGTTGGTTCTGATCTTGCCAATATGATCAACGAGGCGGCCATCCTGGCTGTCAAGAATGGCCGGAATGCGGTAAGCCAGAAGGATCTGTTCGAGGCGGTGGAGGTTGTCCTGGTTGGCAAGGAGAAGAAGGACCGGATCCTCAGCAAGGAGGAGCGGAGTATTGTTTCCTACCACGAGGTGGGCCACGCTCTGGTGAGCGCTCTGCAAAAAGACGCAGAACCGGTTCAGAAGATCACCATTGTGCCGAGAACCATGGGAGCCCTTGGCTATGTGCTGAACGTGCCGGAGGAAGAGAAACACTTAAACAGCAAAAAAGAACTGGAAGCCCGGATCGTGGTATTTCTGGCAGGCCGCGCGGCGGAGGAAATCGTATTCAACTCCGTGACTACCGGTGCCGCCAATGATATCGAGAAAGCCACCGGCATTGCCCGTGCCATGGTAACCCAGTACGGCATGTCCGACAAGTTTGGCCTTATGGGTCTGGCAACCCGACAGGACCAGTATTTATCCGGCCGTACCGTGATGGACTGCGGAGAGGCCACGGCCGCCGCAGTAGATGACGAAGTCATGCGGATCTTAAAAGCTTCCTATGAGGAGGCAAAGCGCCTGCTTACAGAGAACCGGGATGTGCTGGATCAGATCGCTGCTTTCCTGATCGAGAAAGAGACCATCACAGGAAAAGAGTTTATGCAGATTTTCCGCCGCTGCAAGGGAATCCCGGAGCCGGAAACAGAAGCTGCGGAATCTATGGAAAATCATCCGCAGCCGGAGGCTTCAGAAGCGTCCGAAGGAACACAGAAAACAGCAGCTCCGGAAGTTGTCCAGGCAGCAGAGGTGACAGGAAAAGAGGGGACTGAGGCAGAACCCGATACAGAAACAACAGAGGATCAGGACGAAGCGTAGAGCTTTCCAATTTATTTATAAGGATCAGCAGATACATCATGGATATCTCTTCGATATGCATAGCAGGAAAGCTGTACCTGCAGTCTGACCAGAGAATGGTCAGGCTGTGGGTGCAGCTTTTTTCAGTGCTTTGCGCACGGCATTTAAGAGTACCTGGCAGGTGTAGCGGGTCTCTTCCGGGTAGGTCAGATGTTCCAGAGACTGACCGGATAAAATCTGGCCGGTTAAGCTGCTTAAGGACGGCTGCATGAGGGGGTACATGGTTTCCGCGGCATCGCTTAAGGGCGTCATGGTAATGGAGGTGATCCGGTCTGCGTCTACCGTTACCTCTACATTGACCTCCTGGGAGCCCAGGGTGATGGCAGAAGCATAGACCCCTGGGATGTACTGTGCATTGGCGGAGGCAGGGGAACTGTCTTTTCCGGGGCGGAACATAACCAGCAGGAGCAGGATCAGAAGGATCCCGAGGCCAACAAAGATTGCGGTGTAGATGATCTCTTTCATTCGCAGAACGACGATCCTGGTTTTGGAACTCATGAGGAGACCTCCGGAGATGTTTGTTATAATCTATTCTCAGGAAATCTCTTTTATGCTATACTTAAAGGAACGTATTCAGACCAGAAATGAGACATAAGGAAGGAAACAGAATATGGCATTGCAGCTGATTTTAGGCGGTTCCGGCGCCGGTAAAACCACATATCTGTATGATGAGGTGATCCGCCTTTCCATGGAGCATCCGCGGGAGCAGTATTTTGTGATCGTGCCGGAGCAGTTTACCATGCAGACCCAGAAGGACATTGTGACGAGACACCCGAATCACGGCACCATGAATATTGACATCGTAAGCTTTGCCCGCCTGGCATACCGGATTTTTGAGGAACTGGCCGTGGAGGATCTTTCTGTGCTGGACGACATGGGAAAGTCCATGGTGCTGCGTAAGGTGGCAGCGGCCCAGAAGCGGCAGCTGGTGTTATTTGGCGGACAGTTGAACAAACCGGGCTTTGTAGGACAGTTAAAGTCCATGCTTTCCGAGTTTTACCAGTACGGCATCACGCCGGAGGCACTGCGGGAGATGGTACCTTCTGCCAAATCCCCGCTGCTGCAGCAGAAGCTGGAGGACCTGGCGCTGGTGGAGCAGAGCTTCCAGGAATATATTGAGGGACATTACATTACAACAGAGCAGGTACTGGATGTGCTCTGCCACCTGATCCCGGAGTCAAAGCTGATCAAAAACAGCATCATTGCGCTGGACGGCTACACCGGGTTTACGCCGGTCCAGTACCGGCTGGCAGAACTGTTCCTGGTCTACGCAAAGCAGGTCTATGTGACCGTGACGGTCGATGAGGCGGCGGGCATCTACGGCAGAATGGGAATCCAGAACCTGTTTTATATGAGCCGCCAGATGGCAGTCCGCCTGTCGGAGATCGCGGAGAAAAACCAGATCAGGAAGCTTCCGGATATTATGCTGAAGGAGCAGAAAAACCGCCGGTTTGCGCAGCATCCGGAGCTTGCCTGGCTGGAACAGCACCTGTTCCGCTATGGAACAGAAACCACATATACGGGGGAAGCTACAGGCAGTATTGCCTTTTTCCAGGCTTCCAATCCGTCGGGCGAGGTCAGTCATATTGTGCATGAGATTCAGCGGCTGGTGCAGGAGGGAAAGGCCCGCTACCGGGAAATCGCAGTCATCACGGGAGATCTGCCGGGTTATGGAAAAGAAATCACGCACCAGTTTACCCAGAATCAGATCCCTCATTTCCTGGATGACAAGAAAAACGTGCTGGACAACTGTCTGGTAGAGCTGATCCGGGCGTCACTGGAGGCGGTACGCCAGGACTTCTCCTATGAGAGTGTCATGCGCTTCCTGCGCACTGGCCTGGTGAGCCAGGAACGCACGAAGCTGGACCGGCTGGAAAATTATATTCTGGCAATGGGCATCCGGGGCGGAAAGCGCTTCCGGGAGACCTGGGAGCAGACCTACCAGGGCGCCGGGGATCTAAATGTGACAGAACTGAATGCTTTTAAGAACCGGGTACTGGCACCGCTTTTTGCCATGCAGGAGGCCTTCCGCCAGGAGCATCTGACCATTGCGGGTATGACGGATGCGGTGTTAACACTTCTTGCAGACTGCCGGGCAGAGGAAAAACTGGACAGCTACCGGGAGTATTTCACAAAGCTTGGGGAACACAGGCTGGCGAAGGAGTATGGACAGGTTTACGGCCTGGTGACGGAGCTGCTGAAACGCC
Source organism: Prevotella sp. P5-108 (assembly GCA_963645005.1). Taxonomy (GTDB): domain Bacteria; phylum Bacillota; class Clostridia; order Lachnospirales; family Lachnospiraceae; genus Brotaphodocola. The sequence goes on along the minus strand of CAVIRL010000027.1, from coordinate 17,628 downwards.
TGGCAGATCTTCTGGGAGAGGAGTGTGTGAGCCGGAAAGAATATCTGGAAATTCTGGATGCCGGTTTTGCGGAGCTGAAGGTGGGTGTCATCCCGGCGGTGGCAGACCGCGTTGTGGTGGGAGACATCACCAGAACCCGTCTGGCCCACATTAAAATACTCTTTTTCGCGGGCGTCAACGACGGGATCGTTCCGGCCCGAAAAGACAAGGGCAGCCTGCTTTCAGACCGTGACCGGGAATTTCTGGGACAGCATCACATAGAGCTGGCACCTACCGCCCGGGAAGAGAGCTTTCAGCAGCGTTTTTACCTGTACCTGATGATGACGAAGCCGTCAAAGCAGTTGATTTTGTCCTGGTGCCGCACCGGCGGGGATGGAAAGAGCCGCCGCCCCTCCTTTCTCATCGGAGAATTGCGGGCCATGTTCCCAAAGGCAGTTCTGACGGATCAGGAGACCCAGGGCGATGCGGAAATTTACTCGGTGGCGGAGGCAAAGCGGAGACTGTCCGCAGAGCTGGGAAGATACCGGGACGGACAGCTTGGTGTGTCAGCGGAGGCAGAAATTTCGCACGGAAATACGGGGGCAGAAATTTTGCATGGAAATGCGGAAGCAGAAATTTCGCACGGAAATGCGGAGACAGAAATTTCGCATGGAAGCGCGGAGGCAGAAATTCCGCACGGAAATGCGGAAGCAGGAGCTTCTGCATCGGAAATACAGATGGGACGGGATGCGGAGAGCGGACGGTTTCTGGAACTGTATCGCTGGTTTGCTTCTTCGAAGGATTACCGGGAGACCCTGCGCCATCTCACGGACGCGGCTTTTTTCGTCTACGAGAAACAGGGGATTTCCCACGCAGTGGCCAGGGCTCTGTACGGGGAGATTTTAAGCGGCAGTGTGACCCGTCTGGAGCAGTACGCGGCCTGTGCTTACGGTCATTTCCTCAAGTACGGTCTGGAACTTCTGGAGCGGAAGCGCTACGAGCTGGCTTCCTCCGACATCGGAACCCTGTTTCATGAATCCATTGACCTGTGTTTCCGTCAGGCGAAGGAAAAACAGTATGACTGGCATACTATGACCGATGAGATGCGGGATGCGCTGGTGGAGGAGAGCGTGGCCGCAGTGACGGAAAACTACGGCAGCACGATCCTTGGAAGTTCAGCGCGGAACCGCTATCTGGCCCAGCGTGTGGGACAGATCACAAAACGGACGGTATGGGCCCTGCAGCAGCAGATCAAGAAGGGGGATTTTGTCCCGGCAGGCTTTGAGGTATCCTTCTCTGCGGCAGACAATCTGAGTGCCATGAAGATTGCCTTGTCGGAGAATGAGACCCTTCATCTGCGGGGGCGGATCGACCGTATGGATGTCTGTGAGGACGGCGAAAAGGTGTATGTGAAGATCATTGATTATAAATCGGGCAGTACTTCCTTTGACCTGCTGGCCCTTTATTACGGCCTGCAGCTTCAGCTGGTGGTCTACATGGACGCGGTGACAGAGATGACGCAGCATCATTACCCGGGAAAAGAGATCATTCCGGCGGGAATTCTGTATTACAACATCGCAGATCCGCTGGCAGACAAAAAAGGGGAGCCGGATCCGGAGCGGATCGATGCGGAAATTCTGAAAAAGCTTCGCATGAACGGCCTGGTCAACAGCGAACTGGAGGCAGTCCGCCATCTGGACCGGACCATTGAGAAGGAATCCGATGTGATCCCGGTGGTACTAAAAGACGGCGAGGTGCAGGCGGGCAGGTCCTCTGTGGCCAACCGGGAGCGGTTTGCGCGGTTAAGCCAGTTTGTGCACCGGAAATTAAAGGAAGCCGGCCGGGAGATCCTGGATGGCGAGATTGGCGTGGAGCCTTACAAAAACGGTCAGCGCACGGCCTGCGACTATTGTCCGTACCACGCAGTATGCGGATTTGACCGCAAGACATCCGGCTATGAATTCAACCGGTGGAAGAACCGGAAAACAGAGGAGATCTGGGAGGAAATATGCAGAGAGCAGCAGTAAACTGGACCAGGGAGCAGAGCCAGGTCATTGAGAGCCGCGGAAAGAACCTGCTTGTCAGTGCGGCGGCAGGAAGCGGAAAAACGGCGGTTTTGGTAGAACGCATTATCCGCATGGTGACGGAGGGGGAGAACCCGCCCGGAATCGATGAACTTCTAGTCATGACCTTCACCAATGCGGCAGCGGCAGAGATGCGGGAGCGCATTGCGGCGGCCATCGAACAGAAATTAAAGGAAGACCCCCAAAATGAGCATCTTCAGATGCAGGCTACGCTGGTCCACCATGCCCAGATCACTACCATCGACAGCTTCTGCCTGAATGTGATCCGGGAACACTTTAATCTGCTGGACTTAGATCCGGCCTTCCGCATTGGTGATGAGGGCGAGCTGCTTCTCATGCGGGCCGATGTCATGGCGGAGCTTCTGGAGGACTCCTATGCTTCCGGCGATAGTCGGTTTGAACAGTTTGTGGAGACCTTCGCCCAGGGAAAGACTGACGCGGGGATCGAAGATTATATCATGCAGGTCTACAATTTTTCCCAGAGTAATCCGTACCCGGACCAGTGGATCGCAGAATGCCGGAAGGAGCTGGCAGATGAACAGTCCGGCCCCTGGATGGAGTTCCTGTTACAGGATTTAAAACGTCAGGCGGCAGAACTGAAGGTACAGATGGAGGATGCCTGCTACACCTGCCGGGACGATGAATTCCTCTGTGCCTACGAGCCTGCATTTTCGGAGGATGTGCTGCTGTTAAAGCGTCTTTCGGAGGCGGAAGATTTTCCTGCCTTTCACGCCATTCTTGCGGGTGCCGGATTTGGACGTCTGGCTACGGTGCGCAGCAAGGAGGTGGATCCGGAGAAAAAAGCCTATGTGACGGGCTGCCGTGACCGGGTGAAAACCGCCATCAAAAAGATGAAGGAGCTGTACGCTTTTGATACGCTGGAAAACATGTTTGCCGATCTGGAAGGGACC
>CAVIRL010000027.1:2469-14580 GCA_963645005.1 Prevotella sp. P5-108 | reverse complement strand
AGCTGGCAGAGGGCTTTGCACAGCGGTTTAAGGAGAAAAAACGGGATAAAAATCTTGTGGATTTTAATGATCTGGAGCATGAGGCATTGAAGGTGCTGATCCGTGTGGAGGAGGATGGAACACGCACGTATACCGATGCGGCAGACGAGCTGAGCATGCAGTACCGGGAGGTACTGGTGGACGAGTACCAGGACAGCAACCTGGTGCAGGAGGAACTGTTAAAGGCCGTTTCCCGCGAGCGCTTTGGCCAGCACAACGTGTTTATGGTGGGGGATGTAAAGCAGAGTATTTACCGATTCCGCCTGGCCAGACCGGAGCTGTTTCTGGAAAAATACCATGCCTATCCCTCTGAGCCGGAGGAAAACGGACCGGATCTGAAAATTGAGCTGCACCAGAATTTCCGAAGCCGGGATACGGTGTTACATGGCGTCAACGACATTTTTTACCGGATCATGACGGAGAATCTCGGAAATATCCGCTATACGGAGGATACAGCCCTGCATCCCGGCGCGGTTTTTGCGGAAGCAGAGGAGCCGGAGCGGGTGGGCGGTCTGCCGGAGCTTCTGATGGTCAACACCGGAGATGAGGCTCTGGCCGGACTGGATGAGGAAGCGGCAGACTATACCTCCAGAGAACTGGAGGCAAAGCTGATTGCCGCAAGGATCCGGGAGATGACAGACCCGGAGCAAGGCTTTCTTGTCTGGGATAAAAAGGCGGGAGAGGGCGGCGGCTACCGCACGGCTCAGTACCGCGATATGGTGATTCTTCTGCGAAGCACCACCGGGTGGACGGAGACGCTTTTGCAGATCCTGTTAAATGAAGGAATTCCGGCCTACGCGGAGTCCCGCATGGGATATTTCAATACGCTGGAGGTGGAAACGGTCTTAAGTATGCTGGCGGTGATCGACAACCCCATGCAGGACATTCCTCTGGCGGCGGTGTTAAAATCCCCGGTGGTGGGCATGAGCGACCGGGAATTGGCAGAGATGATGGCGGATTACAGGAGCTGCGCGGATAAGGGGCAGGACCGCGGCATCTACGCGGCTGCCGTGGGCTGGGAAGGTCTGAAAGACTTTTTTGAAAAGTTGGAGCGTTTCCGCCTGCTGGCCTCCTATCTGCCGATCCATGAACTGGTGTATCGGCTGTACGAGGAGACCGGCTATTATGATTATGTTTCAGCGATGCCGGCCGGAGAGACCCGGCGGGCGAACCTGGATATGCTGGTGGAGAAAGCGGCGGAATATGAGAAGACCAGTTATAAGGGCCTGTTCCATTTCATCCGTTATATTGAGAATCTGAAGAAATACAATTCCGATTTTGGCGAGGCATCCACGGTGGGTGAGGAAGACAATACCGTGCGGATCATGAGCATCCACAAGAGCAAGGGACTGGAGTTCCCAATTGTTTTTGTGGCAGGAATGGGAAAGAAATTCAACAAGCAGGATGTGTACGGGAAGGTGCTGATCGACCCGGAGCTGGGCATTGCCACCGATTACCTGGATGTGGAGCACAGGGTAAAGACCTCCACCATCAAGAAAAATGTGCTGCGCCGGAAGATGGAGCTGGACAGCCTGGGCGAGGAACTGCGGGTGCTTTATGTTGCCATGACAAGAGCAAAGGAAAAATTGATCATGACCGGAACGGACCGCAATCTCGGGAAAACCCTGGAAAAGTACAGCCAGATCCCTCTTGCGGGAGGCCAGATTCCTTACACGATCCTTTCCGGTGCAGCTTCCTATCTGGACTGGGTCCTCATGTGTACCGGTGCGGCGGGAAACGGTCTGCGGATCTGGGTGAAGGAAATTCCGGTTACGGAGTTTATCAGCGGAGAACTGCAGCGCCAGGTGCTGAAAAAGAGCGCGAAGGATATGCTTCTGGAGCTGGATCCGGACCAGGAGTACGACAGCAGCTTTGGAACACGTCTGAGGGAGCACCTGGGATTTGTGTATCCTTATGCGGCAGATGTGACGCTGCACAGCAAAATGTCGGTATCGGAGCTAAAAAAAATGGGCCAGCTTACCGACGATGAGGAGGCGGAGCTGCCCTTCGAGGCGGTGCTTTTGTGGCCGGAGGAAGGTGTAGATACTGAGGAAGGAACAGATACCGGAGAAAGTACGGATCATGCCGGGGAAGATACACAGCAGGATGCGGGAGTAGATGCCGCAACAGATGCCGCAACAGATGCAGGGACAGATGCAGCAACAGATGTAACAACAGATGCCGGGACAGATACACAGCAGGATGCAGCGACAGATGCAGCAGCAAGCACCGGTGAGTTACCTGAGGATCATGAGTCAGAAGCTGCAAAAAAAACACCGGAAGCGCCTGCAGCTTCCGGCACCGGAGCAGCACGGGGTACTGCCTACCATCGGGCCCTGGAGCTTCTGCCCTTTGACCGGATCCACAGCCTGGAGGATGTGGAAATCTGGCTGGAACGGTTTGTGGAGGAAAAACAGTATACGGCAGAGAGTCTGCAGATGGTGGACAGTGCCGTGATCTGGAACTTTCTTTATTCCGAGACCGGCCGCCGGATGGCAAAGGCCCAGGCAGAAGGAAAGCTTCACAAGGAGCAGCAGTTCGTTATGGGGATTCCGGCCCGGGAGATCGGCCCGGTGGATAGTGACGAACTGGTGGTGGTCCAGGGTATCATCGATGCGTATTTTGAGGAAGAGGGTGAACTGGTTCTGGTGGATTACAAGACAGACCGGACCCGGAGCATCCGGACCCTTTTAGACCATTACCAGAAGCAGCTGGAGTATTATGAACGGGCCCTGATCCAGCTGACAGGAAAAACTGTCCGGGAAAAGTGGATCTATTCCCTGACGATGCAGCGGGCGATCCGCTGCTGATCCACAGTGGGAACCCAAACCCACAGTGGGAACCCAAAAACCAGATTGCATAATTCCATAAAAAGTGGTAGCATTCTAAAGGCGCGCTCTTTCCTTTGGGTTTCCCAGGACAACCGGAGAAGAGCCTGGCGTGAAAGGAAGCATGATCTATGAAAAAGAAGAAACCGCAGGGAAGCTGCGAAAGCTGTATGTATTATGAGTACGATGAAGATTACGAATGCTATGTTTGTGAAGTGAATCTGGATGAAGATGAAATGGCACGTTTTATGGAAGACCGTTTTTATGACTGTCCCTATTACCGCGTAGGCGATGAATATAGGATCGTGCGCAAACAGATGTAACCGTAATTATGGAGGGGAAACAAAAGATGAGAAATAAGAATTTCTGGATCCTGCTTTTGCTGCTTTTGGCCGGCATTGTGCTTGGGGGATTTCTGGGAGAGGCAACCAAGGGAATCAGTCCGCTGTCCTGGCTGAATTTTGGACAGTCCTTCGGACTGGATACACCGCTGGTATTAAATCTTGGGGTGCTGGTTATCACCTTCGGTCTGACCATCCGGATCACCATGGCCAGCATCATTGGCGTGGCCATTGCACTTTTGATTTACCGTTATTTGTAATTTGGTGTAACTGATTTGTTATGGGGAGGACAATGAGAGAACATTATGGAACAGGCAGTGAAAAAAACAGGGAAAACCTATGAGATGGATATGTGCAGCGGATCCCTTTTTCCGAAGATCGTAGCTTTTGCGATACCGCTGATCCTTTCCGGTATTCTGCAGCTTTTGTTTAATGCGGCAGATATCATTGTGGTAGGACATTTTGCCGGCAGGGAATCCCTCGCCGCGGTAGGCTCCACCACAGCGCTTATTAACCTGATGATCAATGTGTTTGTAGGACTTTCCATCGGCGCCAACGTTCTGGTAGCCCAGTATTCCGGTGCGCGGAAAATTAAGGATCTGGAAGAAACGGTACACACGGCCATGATGATCGCCCTGGCCGGAGGCATTCTTCTGATCTTTGTGGGCGTATTCTTTTCCGGCCCTATGCTGAACCTGATGGGCACTCCGGATGATGTGCTGCCGCTGGCGGCACTGTATCTGAAGATTTACTTCGTCGGCATGCCGGCAACCCTGACCTATAACTTCGGAGCTGCAATTTTAAGAGCTGTGGGAGATACCAGGCGACCGCTTTATTTCCTGCTGTTTGCAGGCGCAGTCAATGTGGTGTTGAACCTTGTTTTTGTCATTGGTTTTTCCATGGGGGTTGCAGGTGTCGCAACCGCAACCGTGGTGTCAGAGTGCATTTCCGCTGCGCTGATCGTGCGCTGTCTGGCCTGTTCGGATGCGGCATACCGGCTTTGCCGGGAGAAGCTGCATCTGACAGAGTCCAAGGTAAAACTGATTTTGAAGATTGGTCTGCCGGCCGGATTTCAGGGGGCGATTTTCTCTGTATCCAACGTGCTGATCCAGTCCTCCATCAACTCGTTCGGCTCCATCGCCATGGCCGGAAGTACGGCTTCCGCCAATGTGGAGGGCTTTGTATACAATGCCATGAACGCGGTTTACCAGACGGCCTTAAGCTTTACCAGCCAGAACTACGGCGCGGGAAAAATGAACCGTGTCACGAAGATCCTTTTGTACTGCCTGGGAGTGGTGATCGTGGTAGGCATTGTGATGGGCGGCGGAGCGGTCCTGATCGGTCCGAAGTTTTTACGGATTTATTCTTCTGATCCGGATGTGATTTCCTATGGCATGATGCGTATGCGCATTATCAATGGAAGCTACTTTCTGTGCGGCATCATGGATGTCTTGGTGGGCGGTCTGCGTGGCCTGGGTTATTCCGTTGTGCCGATGCTGGTATCCCTGACAGGAGCATGTCTGTTCCGCGTGGTATGGATCTTTTCCGTATTTGCCATGCACCGGACCCTGACTACCCTTTATATTTCCTATCCGGTAAGCTGGATCATTACCTTCACGGCGCATATCATCTGTTATCTTGTGATCCGGAAACGGCTGGCAGCGCGGAGAAAAGCATAGCATAAAAAGAAAAAGGCCTCATGCGGCTGTGGCATGAGACCTTTTTCCATATTCAGTTGCCGATGGTGAGACGCTTTGCGAACCCATGGAATATTATGTGCAGCAGTGCTGCGCCCAGGCAGACGGTGAGCAGATAGAGCAGATTGGCCGGCAGAATGCCAATGACCAGTGCAATCTCGTGAAAAACGGGCTGGGTGCTGGGATAATAGGGGGAGATGTAAAACATATCAGCCTGCCCGTGCCCCGGCGCCAGAATATTGATGAGAAAGGCAATGGCGCAGCCGGTAAAAAATACCGGGAGTGTACGCAGGTAGCCTCTCCGGCTTAAATCCGAGCGGCCTCCCGCAAAGACAAACACCCCGATGACGACCAGAAGCAGATGCCAGATGTAACCGTGCAGGGTCAGCGTCCAGTGGATGCCGCGAAAGCCTTCGGAAACAATGAGGGCGGCCAGTCCGCCCAGCAGATTAAAATCCTGCAAAAAGGTGTAGATGGCCGTCTTGCGCTTTCCCCGCTTCAGAAACGGCAGCAGCAGGCACAGATACATGGGGAGGCTGCATAGCTGGAATGGGAAATACCACCAGTCGTAATGTCTCTGGTCAATGATAAAATATAAAAAACATTGTTTGCAGCATTCGGTCACGAGCAGGAAGAGACCGAAGAAAAAGAGGATCCGGTCATAGGTCCTGTCCGGGAGAGAGCGGATATGGTATAATGTTTTCATGATCATAGTGTTACATGTGATACAATTAGGAAAATCATTGTCAGTTGCGGGAAAATTATAGCACGATGAGGGGAAAAGAACAAGGATGGAGAAAAAACAAATTGCCGGTCCGGTGCGGGCAGAGCGCTGGGATTCGGGACGGCAGTGTTTTGAATATACAGAAAGTCTTCTGGAGGCGCTGGGCTTTGGGGACTGGAAGACACTGCCCCGGGTCATTTCCATTGTGGGGGCCGGCGGAAAGACCAGCACCATGTATGACCTGGCGGAGGAGCTTGCTGTAAGGGGAGCGCGGGTGCTGATGACCACCAGCACGCACATTGCGAAGCCGGAGCAGTATGAGACGGCAGTGGTGCAGAGACTTTCGGGTCTTGCTGCAGGGAAGCGCACTGCGGACAGCATGGGAGCAGACCGGAATATGGCAGAAGCCGTGGGCTGTGCAGCCGGAAATGCGGTTGGAGTACAGAAAAAAAACGGTTTCATACTGGCGGCGGGAAAACAGGCAGAAGGCCCAAATAACGCCTGGAAGCTTGCCATGCCGGAGGATCTGGGAGAGGAAAGTGTGATGAAAAAGCTTCTCGCACAGTTTGATGTGATCCTCATTGAGGCAGATGGTTCCAAACGCCTGCCATTAAAGGTTCCATCTGAAAAAGAACCGGTCCTGATCCCGCAGACCGGCCTGGTGATTGCCTGCGCAGGCCTGACAGCAGGCGGAAAAACCCTTGGAAGCGCCTGCTTCCGGTTTGCTTCCCATGGGGGATGGCTGAAGCGAAGGGCAGAAGATTCCATTACCGCAGCAGATCTGGCACTGATCCTGATGGATGAGCGCGGAAGCCGGAAAGGCGTGGACGGCTGGTATTACCGGGTACTGCTGAACCAGGCTGACACGGAGCAGGAGCAGAAGCTGGCAGAAGAGACGGCCTGCATGCTGCCGGAAGCCTTGCAGGCGGGCTGTGTGCGGACAACCAGGATGCGCTGAAAAAGGGCAGATCAGGGGGTGAAGGCCCAACAGTGCCCGGAAGCGGGACATGAAACAGCCGGAAGGTGGAAACGGAGCAGCCGGAAGGTGGAAATGAAACGGCCGGAAGGTGAGCATGAAACAGCCGGAAGGTGAAAATGAAGCAGCCGGAAGGTGGAAACGAAGCAGCCGGAAGGTGAAAACGAAACAGCCGGAAAGAGGAAACGAAACATACAGGCAGAAAAGGAGAAAGTTTACCATGGATCATACAGAAACAAAACAGGCACAGGCCCAAATTGCAGGCGGAATGGGCCGGGTACTGATCAAAGGATCGGGAGATCTGGCCAGCGGCATTGCCCTGCGCCTGCACCGGGCGGGATTCCGGATCCTGATGACAGAGATTGCGGTGCCGACCACCGTGCGCCGCACTGTGGCATTTTCTCCGGCGGTTTACCAGGACCGCATGCAGGTGGAGGATGTGACCGGCGTATTGTGCAGCAGTATAAAAGTGGCGGAAACAGAGGTTCAAAACGGCAATATTGCCATCATGGTGGATGAAAAAGCAGATTGTATCCATGAATTTCGGCCGGATGTGGTGGTAGATGCCATTCTGGCAAAACGTAATCTCGGGACAAAGATCACAGATGCTCCCTTTGTGGTTGGCGTGGGACCGGGCTTTACAGCGGGCGAAGACTGTCATTGCGTGGTGGAAACCAAGCGCGGTCATTACCTGGGCCGCTGTATCTGGAAAGGCAGCGCTATTCCCAACACCGGAATTCCGGGACTAATCGGAGGCTATGGCCTGGAGCGCCTGATCAAGGCTCCGGCAGACGGGATTTTTCATGGATGCGTGGAGATTGGCACTGTGGTAAAAGCGGGTGATACTGTGGGGTATGTGGAGGAAATTCCAGTGAAGGTTCAGATTGACGGTGTTGTGCGCGGCCTTCTTCAGGACGGAGTGGAGGTAACTGCCGGCATGAAATCCGGTGATGTGGACCCGCGGTGCGCGGTGGCCCACTGCTTTACCGTATCGGACAAGGCAACTGCCATCGGCGGAGGCGTGCTGGAGGCAATCCTGAATTACAGGTATCAGCCCCATGCCCATATGCCGCTGGCTATGGTGCTTCTGGCAGCCGGGGACAGCCGCCGCTTTGGCGGAAACAAGCTGCTCACGGAGGTGGATGGCCGCCCGATGTACCGCCATGTGGCCGATGAAGTCATGGCCATGCCGGAGGACTGCTTTGCGAAAAAAATCGTGGTGAGCCAGTATGATGCGATACTGGAGGATCTGGGAAGCACCGGATTTGAGACGGTAAAGAATCACGACAGCGCCCTGGGAATTTCCCATTCGGTTCATCTTGCCCTGGAGCAGATCCCGGAGCATTACGCGGTCTGCTTTTCGGTCAGTGACCAGCCCTGGCTAACCAGCGAAACCATTCAGGGTCTTGTGACAGCATTCCGGAAAACGGAAAAAGGCCTGGCCTGTGTAAGCTGTGACGGTGAGGACGGAAATCCGGTCATCTTTGCGCCGCATTACCGGAATGAGCTCCTTGCCTTAAGCGGGGATGTGGGAGGAAAGAAGATTCTTCTGGCACACCCGGAGGATATAGCGCACTTCGCGGCAAAAAGCTGCAGGGAGCTGGCAGATGTTGACGAGAAATCTCAGCTTTGCTATAATCAGAAGGACTGACTTACGGCAGACCTGTGGATGGGCAGGCCCCAGTCATTGTTTTGACTGGTGTAACGGTTCAGTACCTTCACAGTCACTGAGTTGTACCTATAAGGAAGGAATCCAATATGATTAAATTAGAACGTACCAGCGTTATGAATCTGGAAAATGCCATGCGTGGGGCCAGAAATCCCATGAACAGCTGGGATCGTATGGACAGCTTTTACGATGCAGACGGAAACTATGTACTGGGTCCGAATGACCTGGGACTGGCAAAGCGCCTGCGCCGGGCCGGAAGCGACCACCGAAAATACATCCGCCAGGTGTTCGTCTCGGTGGACATTACCGCGCCGATGTACTGGTGGAAGGAATATGACACCTACAAAGTAGCAACGGTGGCAAATTCCACCAGCACCATGCACAAGATCCACAGCAAGCCCTTTGAGTTAGATGATTTCAGCCATGATCATCTGACGCCGGAGAGCGAGGCGTATATGCAGACGATCGTGGACCGGCTGGAGAAGATCCGCTTAAACTATGCAGAGACCAAAGATAAGGCCTGCTGGTATGACATGATCCAGCTTTTGCCGTCCAGCTATAACCAGATGCGCACCTGTACCTTAAACTATGAAACGCTGATCAATATCTATTTTTCCAGAAAAAACCACAAGCTGGATGAATGGCATACCTTCTGTGACTGGATCAAAACCCTGCCTTACGCAAAGGAGCTGATCCTGGCAGAGGAAGAGGAGGCGTGATCGCGTGAAACTGATTGCGGCAGTAGATAAAAACTGGGCCATCGGAAACAGGGGCCAGCTTCTGGTGGTCATTCCCCAGGATCAGAAAATGTTCCGGGACGAGACCCTGGGCAAGGTCATTGTCATGGGAAGAAAAACACTGGAGAGCCTGCCGGGGGCGCAGCCTCTTTACGGCCGGACGAATATCATTCTCAGCACAGACCCGGATTATAAGGTGAAGGGTGCCACGGTCTGCGGCAGCATGGAAGAGGTTCTGGAGCTTCTTTCCGCGTACCAGTCGGAAGATGTCTATATCGTCGGCGGCGAGAGCGTGTACCGGCAGTTCCTGCCATACTGTGACGAGGCCCAGATCACCTGGATTGATTTTGCCTACGCGGCAGACACTCATTTTCCGAACCTGGACCGGGATGCGGCCTGGAAAATGGTTCAGGAGAGCGACGAACAGACATATTTTGACCTTTGTTATGAATATCGTCTGTACAAAAAGAAATAAAGCTGTATAATAGATTCATGTTATGTTATTAACAATAACGTGTTGTTATTGAAACAGGAGGAAGGAAATGTATAAGATTTTAAAAGCGGAAAAGCTTGCGGAGAAGATTTTCCTGATGGATGTGGAAGCGCCGAGAGTGGCAAGATCCTGCCAGCCGGGTGAGTTTGTCATTGTAAAAATGGATGAAAAGGGCGAGCGCATTCCACTCACTATCTGTGATTTCGACCGCGAGAAGGGTACGGTAACCATTGTGTTCCAGATCGTAGGCGCATCTACCTTAAGAATGTCTGAGTTACAGGCAGGCGACGCATTCCAGGATTTCGTAGGACCGCTTGGTCAGCCGTCCGAGTTTGTCAAGGAGGATTTAGAGGAAGTAAAGGGCCGCAAGTACTTATTCGTAGCAGGCGGCGTCGGAACTGCACCGGTTTATCCGCAGGTAAAGTGGATGAAACAGCACGGCATTGATGTGGATGTCATCGTAGGTGCCAAGAACAAAGATCTTCTGATCCTGGAAGACATGATGAAGGAGCAGGCCGGAAATCTCTACATTACCACCGACGACGGTTCCTATGTGCGCAAGGGCATGGTAACCGAAGTGATCAAAGACCTGGTGGAGAACCAGGGTAAACAGTACGATGTATGCGTAGCCATCGGACCGATGATCATGATGAAATTTGTATGCAAACTGACCAGAGAACTGAATATCCCGACCATCGTCAGCATGAACCCGATCATGGTAGACGGAACCGGTATGTGCGGAGCATGCCGCTTAACCGTCGGCGATGAAGTGAAGTTCGCATGTGTAGACGGACCGGAGTTTGACGGCCATCTCGTGAACTTTGATGAGGCTATGAAGCGTCAGCAAATGTACAAGACCGAAGAGGGCAGAGCTATGTTAAAGGCTGTTGAGGGGGCAACCCATCATGGCGGCTGCGGCCAGTGCAACGGTTAATACTGGAAAAAACGTGACTGTGAAGTTACGGAACAGTTACGAAAGAACATCGTGATCGGAGGAGAAAAATGGACGTATTAAAGAAGACTCCTGTCAGAGAGCAGGACGCAAAGGTGCGCGCTACCAACTTTGAGGAAGTGTGCTATGGATATAACAAAGAAGAGGCTATGGAAGAGGCTTCCAGATGCTTAAAATGTAAGAATAACGCAAAATGCATGAGCGGCTGTCCGGTTTCCATCAACATCCCGGGCTTCATCAAAGAAGTAGAGGCTGGAAACTTTGAGGCTGCAGCCAATGTCATTGCCGAGTCTTCCGCACTTCCGGCAGTCTGCGGCCGTGTATGCCCGCAGGAAAGCCAGTGCGAGGGCAAGTGCATCCGCGGCATCAAGGGCGAGCCGATCTCCATCGGCAAGCTGGAGCGTTTTGTAGCCGACTGGTCCAGAGAAAACGGCTTCGTTCCGAAGGCAGCAGAGACAAAGAACGGGAAGAAGGTTGCAGTGGTTGGTTCCGGCCCTGCCGGCCTGACCTGTGCCGGCGACCTGGCAAAGCTGGGGTACGATGTCACCATCTTCGAGGCACTTCATGAGCCGGGCGGAGTATTAACCTACGGTATCCCGGAGTTCCGTCTTCCGAAAGAGACCGTTGTACGCTCTGAGATTGAGAACGTAAAGAAATTAGGCGTGAAGATCGAGACTGATGTCATTATCGGCAAGTCCGTTACCATCGATGAGCTGATGGATGAAGAGGGTTTTGAGGCAGTTTTCATCGGTTCCGGTGCAGGACTTCCGAAGTTCATGGGCATCCCGGGCGAGAACGCAAACGGCGTGTTCTCCGCAAACGAGTACTTAACCAGAAACAATCTGATGAAAGCCTTCCGCGAAGACTACGACACCCCGATCGTGGCAGGAAAGAAGGTTGCTGTAGTCGGCGGCGGAAACGTAGCCATGGATGCTGCAAGAACCGCACTGCGTCTCGGCGCCGAGGTACATATTGTGTACCGCCGCAGCGAGGCAGAGCTTCCGGCCCGTGTGGAGGAAGTTCACCACGCAAAAGAAGAGGGTGTGATCTTCAATCTTCTGACCAACCCGGTAGAGATCCTGACCGATGAGAATGACTGGGTGAAGGGCATCAAGGTTGTGAAGATGGAGCTTGGCGAGCCAGACGCATCCGGAAGACGCCGTCCGGTAGAGATTCCGGGATCCGAGTATGTGATGGATGTAGATACCGTCATCATGTCCCTGGGTACCTCCCCGAACCCGCTCATTTCCTCTACCACGGAGGGCCTTGAGATCAACAAGCGCAAATGTATCGTTGCAGAGCCGGAAAACGGACAGACCTCCCGCGAGGGCGTGTTCGCAGGCGGCGATGCCGTAACCGGAGCCGCAACCGTGATCCTGGCCATGGAGGCCGGAAAGCATGGCGCAAAGGGTATCCATGAGTATTTAAGCAACAAATAAAATCCAGGAACCGCTGATGTTTGCGTGACGCGTGAACAGCAGTTTCAAACCAGGCAGCAGATCGGAATGATCTGCTGCCTGGTTTTATTGCACAGAAAAATTGGTTCGGGTGTCAAAACACCCGAACTTTTGGTTACACGAATCGTTCCGTGCTTCGCACTCCCACAATTCTACTTCAATTCGGATTCTTGCGGGGCTTTCGCCCCACTACATCCT
>CAVIRL010000027.1:0-2459 GCA_963645005.1 Prevotella sp. P5-108 | reverse complement strand
CCTCCACCGACATGCAAGCATGTCGTGGACTCAGACTTTTGACACTGTAAGCAAATTTCCTAAAATCAGAAATTATCTGCGGAGTTGTCCCACATTTGTCCCATATGACATGTTATAATAAAGCCAGAAAAGAAAATATGTCATCATACGGGAGGGAATGCTTATGCCGCGCAAAGAGACAGACAATCAAATAGTATATAATTTTAGGGTGGATCTGGATCACTTAAACAGGTTTCTCGAACCATGTCTTCGCAGTGGATCCGGGAAAGCTACACCCCAGCAGATGGAAACCACTGTCGATCTGCTGCAGTCATTGAAAAAACATTATGACAGCGGGAAGCTTGACGAGAAATCTGAGAAGAGCTATGAAAAACTGCTGGATACTTTGAAGGCACCAAAAGAGGAAACGGAGCTTCATAAGGCCATCAAAAAGAGAGCTCTTGATTCTCTTGCAAAATGTGCCGGTAATATGACAGAGGAGGCTATCTCAGATGCCTTGTTCTACAATGAACTGTATGAGGATGTCTCAAATAGTAAGAGAATCAATGCAGAATGTGAAAAGAATGAGAAAAAATACCATATAGAAAGAGAAACTGCAGTCTGCCTGCAATTTGCCCTCAAAGATCATGATCAGAGGGAACTGCAAGATCAAATGATAAGGAGAGATAGGGATGGCTTAACCGCAGAAAGAAATCAACTCATAAACGAGAACTTCGAACAGGGAAAACTGTTTCAGTCCTGCAGCATTGCGTTGCAGTCTCTGAGCGAATATAGTGAAAAAGAAGCAAAAAAAGAAGCAAAAACTCTTGAAGATGTGGTCATGCACAATCATACCAAAGATCTGAGGCACGCTTTTTTATTCGCCCCCTACATGGATGTCGTGAAGGTCATGACAGAGGTCAAAGATAGAAACATCTATTCGAAGGAAACGCTGCAGACTGCCCTGGAACAGTTCGGTGAAGAAAAGGATACAAAGAATATTGCCGATTTTGAAGAGTGCATTGAGGAACATAACAATCGGATCATGCAAAAATTTGAGGAGTACGATGCACTGCAGGAGCGGATCTATGAACTGAATAAAGGAAAAAAGCCCAAAACCTTTGATAATATGCTTGATCAGATGGAGATATTTGGTCGAAATAAATGGAACAATGGACAGTATAAAGAAAACTGTCTGTATGGTGCGTGGATGGATCAATACAACAGTCAGCTCGAGCAAATGCTGGGAAAGGTGGACGCATATATCCGGCGTAAGGAAAGCCAGTTTTTCCCGGGAAAAATCGGAAGACAGCGGCTGGAGGCAGCTAGAGACATGCATAGGGTGCTGACCGCAATGCGGGAACAAATGAAGGAATTCCGGAAATATGCTTCTGCAGAGAGACAACAGGAAGTACAGTATAAGAGAATGATGCGGAAACAAAAAGCTCAGGAACAAAAAGTCCAGGAGCAGAAGGTTCAGGTACAAAAGGTTCAGGTACAAAAGGTTCAGGATCAAAACGCTCCTGAGAAAAAAGCCCAGGATCCAGCAGCCTTTTCCCTTAGAAGAAGCAATAGCTTCTCGGAAAGACCGTTAAGCGCGAAGCGTGATAAAAACGCCGGAAGAGCCAGACGCAACAGTGTATCACGTAAAAGCCCTGCCATTCAGAACGCAGTGGTTAAGAAGTCCGCTAAGAAGCCGGTTAAAAAGTTGGCTAAGAAGCTGGCTGAGAAGTCGGCAAACAAGACGGCAGCGGTAAAAAAAGCGAAGGGGAACAATGCGGAAAGAAAGCTGCAGACTGTTCGAAAACCGTCAGGAAAAACCGGCACTGTGAAAAAAACAGCAGCCAAAAAAACAGCAGCCCAAAAAACAACAGTAAAAAAAACAACAGAGAACAAAACAACAGTTAAAGCGGCAGTTGCCGGGAAGACCTCCGGCCAGAAGGCAAGAGAGCAGGTGTCTATTGCACAGCTCCGCCAGGAATTGGCCGGAACAGATGTGAAAAGGCGTTTCAAGGAACTGGAAGAAGGAAGATCAACACTGAAGCGTCCGAGAATGGAGAAGCTGGAGAAGCTGGATATCAGAGCACTTGCCAGGAATATGAAGGAGACAAAAGAAACGGCTGATAAGCGGTATCGACCAAAGGAGGCCGAGGACCATCAGATGAATAGAAAGCTGAGACTGGACCCTCCAACCATGAAACGCTAATCCGGTCACTGTACAGGAACAGGCATTTCCTTAACTGAAAATGCTGTATGCTGCAGCGGTGGCCGGGAATGAACCGTCAGGTGAAAGGATGGAAAATTATGGGAAAGAGACTGGAACGCCTGAAAAAGCAGTTTCTGGAACGTCTGCGAAAAACCTCTGACGAGACAAATAAGGACGATCTGAAAAAGAATCAAGCAGACAAGCCGGAGAACGCAGCAGAGGAAAAGGCTGAAAAGACGGAAAATACAGAGAAAAATGGAGCAAAGAACACGGC